>NZ_CEEDEA010000003.1:0-507896 GCF_979253755.1 Methylobacterium sp. AC315 | reverse complement strand
GCCTGCCGAGCCACGTCCTGCACGCTCAAGCGTTCGAACGAGAGCAGGACGATGCGCGCCCGCAGGATGTGCTTGAGTGGGCGGGATCGGTCTCCGGCGATCGTGGACAACGCCAACTTGGTGGCGTCGTCGAGGAGCACGCAGACGGTCTGAGCCATCGCCCAGACTCGCATGCATCACCCCCTGCGTGAATCCTCTGACCACGTCAGTGCACTAGCCTTTCACCACTTGTATGTCGGATGGGGTATTAGCGATCCCGTCCGAAACTAATCCGTTCTCCCAAGTGGCGATCAAGCATGGATTTGATGTTGCCTGGAGTTGGATCTTTGGGAGTACATTTTCAAATCTGTGTGTTAATCTTCCTCATCCTACTAAGCGATTGGATTCGTTGCCGTCGGGAGGAAAAATGGTCGTCCGATCGAAAAAGGTCATCCTAGGACAGTCGTATTCTGTGCGGTGTTGTCGGCTCATCGAGCAGAGGACGAACCATCATATTACCTGAGAGATGATACACTATGAATACGCTCAGCAACCAGCATTTCGCGACATTCGGTAGTGGTGCTTTAACGCTAAGTCTTGCCTTCGCAGAGCTGCGGGCGGGCATCACTTGGCCGCACTATCATGCGCACGGGTGCGCTGCCCTAGCGAGTGCGCTCAACGAAGGTCTAATGCCCGAAGAGGTCGCAAGTATCCTCGATGGACGAGGGCTCATCGAAGCTTTTCCGGTTTGGCAGGGCGAAACTCCGGCGGATTATGCGGTCCGCGCTGTAGCCGAAATGTTCGTCGTCTACCTGCAATAGGCTCTGCTGAGTCGTCCCATTCTAACGTCCGACCCCTTGACTGTGGCTTAGGTTGACGCCGTGCGGCGGTCAAGAGTAGTGCGCTCCAGTCAAGAATGTTGGATCATACCAACGAGGCAAACGATTGGGCAGGGTCGCCCGGCGAGTCCCGGCGATTCACCGGGCCCTGCAACACTCCGCATCACGTATTGGATGAAGATCTTCAGCTGAGTAAATTCGGGCATATATCTGTTTTTCATTCATTAAGATGAGTCTATATTAGTATATAATTTGTTATAATCCGTTCTATCAACGACTCAGCGATCAATTAATACTGATAAATAAAAACCTTTGTGGCTATAAGTTGAATGAACAAGAAAAATATGCTAACAATTAATGATCGTTTATCCCGGGTAATTCCAAATGGACGTCGCATTACAGCGAAAAAGAAAAGCCTCTGCAATCAATATACGATCGATCATCATTGGCTCTTCGGTAGCTCTGTTCGTTATATCCACAGTAATAGGATTGTTTTCTGTCGTTCGGATCGGTATGATCAACACGGTGAGTCGATCCGTCTCCGGCGAGATCGAAGCGGTCACGATCCTCGGACGGATGAAGGCGCTCAGCCAGGAGCTGCGCGCCCTGGACGTCCTAGGCCACAATGCCCGGTCGGACACGGAGCGGCGCCGTTACCTCGATGAGGCCGGCAAGGCCCAGGAGGCGTTCTCCGCCGCCTGGAGTGCCTATGCCCCCACCGTTATGGGCGCAGACGAGCGCATTCTGGCGCATCGATTGCGCGAGGCCTGGCAACACTTCCTCGCCGTGGAGGCCGAAGCGACCGCGTTGGATCGGGCCGGTGAGCGCGAACTCGCCGATACGGTGTTCGCCGAGTCATTCCAGGCGGATGCCGTGGCGTTCACCCAGTCGGTGGATTCCGTCCTGGTCCACCGGCAGGCGCGGGCCCTCGAGCAAATGGCGGAGGCCGATGCGGTCGGCGCCACGTCGCGCCTCGCGGTCATCGTTGCGTTGGCCGTCGCGGCACTCCTGACCCTGGCCATCAGCTGGTTCATCGTCCGTCGTGTGGCCGCGCCGATCGCGACGATGACTCGGGTCATGGCGCGGCTCGCCGAGAACGATCTCACCGTGGCGATCCCGGACGGCGATCGGGCCGATGAGATCGGTGCCATCGCCGGTGCCGTGCAGGTGTTCAAGGAGAACATGCTTCACGCCAAGTCGCTGGAAGACGAGGCCACCCGGATCCGCGTTGAGGCAGACCAGGAGCGCAAGTTCGTCCTGCACGACATGGCGGAGCGCTTCGAGGAGACGGTGGGCGAGATTGTCGGCACCGTCACCGCTGCGGTTTTGCAGTTCCAGGGGACAGCGCGCCAGATGAGCACGACGGCCGGCCAGACGGCGAGCCAGTCGACCACAGTGGCCGCGGCCGCCGAACAAGCCGAATCCAACGTGCGGATGATCGCTGCCGCCGCAGACGAACTCGGTGCCTCGGTCCAGGAGGTGGGGCGTCAGGCTGAACTGTCCGCCGCCATGGCCGATGGCGCCGCCACGGAGGCCTCCCAGACCATCGCGTTCGTGCAGGTTCTCAGCGGCGCAGCGGACCGGATCGGCGACGTGGTCAAGCTGATCGCCAAGATCGCGGCGCAGACCAACCTGCTTGCCCTGAACGCCGCGATCGAGGCGGCCCGCGCCGGTGATGCCGGTCGCGGGTTCGCAGTGGTTGCCGCCGAGGTCAAGCAACTCGCGGGCGAGGCCAGGCGCGCGACCGACGATATTGCCAGCCATGTTTCGGTCATCAAGGCATCCACCTCCGATGCCGTCGCCGCGATCGAGGGGATTGCCACGCGGGTCCGCGATATGAGCGGGACAGCTGCCTCGATCGCCGCGGCCGTCGAACAGCAGGGCGCGGCAACGCAGGAGATCGTGCTCAACATCTCGCAGGCAGCCAACGGCACGGGCGAGGTGACGGCGAACATCACCACGGTCGCCGGTGCGGCGGAGCATACCGGCGCGGCCGCCGACCAGATGCTCGTCTCGGCGAGCACCCTGTCGCGCGACGCGGAACGCCTGGGCGACGAGGTTCAGCGGTTCCTGAAAAGCATCCGGGCGGCCTGACGTGACGATCCCATCGGGCCGGCGACACTCTGCCAAGCCGATACACCATCGATACCGCCGGCTCGATCGCGGCGCCGTCGGCGTCGCCTCGAACCCGTCGATTCTTCGCGCGCTGATGCCGGACCGGAGCGGATCTCGGCGGCGCGCGCCCCAGGCAGGTGCAAGGACCATGATCGGAACGCTCTGCGGATGGCCCATCTCCCGAATACTCGGTGGCGTGCCGGCGGTTCTTCGGATGTCCACTGGCGATCCGGCCTTTGGATTCGAACGGGTGCGGGGCTGGTGGCCGGCGGCGTTCATGGTCGTCTTGGCGAGCCTGCCGACACCGGCCGCGTCGGCCGCAATCGGCGTGGCGATGGCTGAGCCGAGCGGGTTCACCGCGCTCCTCCGGGACGGCATCCAAAGCTATGCCAAGACCCTGCCGGATCTCTCCGTGCGCTTCGCCTACGCGCCTCAGGGCGAGGGTGAGAAGCAGGTCGAGCAGGTCCGGCAATTCATCTCCGCCAAGGTCGATGCCCTCGTGGTCCTGCCTGCCGATACGACGACGAACGCGACGATCACGCGCTTGGCCCAGGACGCCGACATCCCCCTTGTCTACGCCAATAACGGCCCCCGGGAGGATTGGTTTGCCGGGCGCGTGGCGTTCGTCCTGTCCAATGATCTCGTCGCCGGACGGTTGCAGATGAGAAAGCTCGCACAGATGCTGGACGGCAAAGGTCGCGTCGCGATCATCCAGGGTCCGCCGAGCCATACAGCTTCCGCACTCCGCACGCAGGGCGTCAGGGAAGTCGCCGCGGCCTTCCCGGGGATCAGCATCGTCGCCGAAGGCGCCGCGGATTGGGACCGCAAGAAGGCCGCAGCGCTCGTGGCCGGATGGCTGGCGAACGGGACGGCGCCCGATGCCATCGTCGCCAACAACGACGAGATGGCGATTGGAGCCGCCGACGCGGTGGACGCAGCCGGGATCCCCACGGATCGAATCCTGATCGGCGGCGTCGATGCGACACCCGACGGCCTACGGGCGATGCAGCACAAGCGTATGGCCGTGACCGTCTATCAGGACGCCGGCCTACAGGCGCGCAAGGCGGTGAACGACGCCCTCAAGCTGGTCCGGCACGAGCCCGTGCAGCAATATGACTGGGTTCCGTTCGAGCTCGTGACGGACCGGATGTCGACCACGCATTTTTCGAAATAGGAAATTTGCCAGCGCGCTGGGACAGGACCTGCCGCGCCGGGGATGATGTCGCCCGGCGCGGCTTTGCCCCTACCGCATGACGAACGGATTTTCTGGCGCGTCGCGGCTCGTCGAGATCCAGACGCTCTTGGTCTCCAGGTACTCGCGGATGGACTCGATGCCGCTTTCACGGCCGATGCCGGAGCGCTTCATGCCGCCGAATGGCATCATGTAGCTGACGGCGCGGTAGGTGTTCACCCAGACCGTTCCGGCGCGCAGGCCCTTCGACATGCGCAGGGCACGGCCGATATCCTGTGTCCAGACGCCAGCCGCCAATCCGTAGATCACGTCGTTGCCGAGGCGCAGCGCCTCGGCCTCGTCCTCGAAGCCAATGATCGACAGGACCGGGCCGAACACCTCCTCCTGTGCGATGCGCATGTCGTTGGTGACGCCCGTGAAGATCGTCGGCTCGACGAACTGACCACCGATCACGCCGGGACCGGAGGCTGGGTTGCCGCCGAACACGCAGCGCGCACCCTCGCTCTTGGCGAGCGCGATGTAATCCAGCACCTTCGCATACTGGGGCGGCGTGGTAATCGGCCCGATGTTGGTGTCCGGCTGCATGGGATCGCCGAGCCGGGCGGTGCGGGCAAGATCCACCAGTCGCTCGACGAATGCCTCGCGGATGCTGTTCTGAACGAGCAACCGCGAGCCGGCGATGCAGGTCTGTCCAGTGGCAGCGAAGATGCCCGAGATCGCCCCGGCAGCCGCGGCTTTAAGGTCGGCATCGGCGAAGACGATGTTGGGCGATTTGCCGCCGAGTTCGAGGGAGACCCGCTTGATCTGGCGCGCGGCCGCCTCGTAGACCTTCGCGCCGGTGATATCTGAGCCGGTGAAGGTGATCTTGGCGACATCCGGGTGCTCGACGATGGCGCTGCCGGCCTCGCCGCCGTAGCCGGTGACGACGTTGAACAACCCGTCCGGGAGCCCGGCCTCCTTAGTCAGCCGGGCGAATTCCAGCGTGCTCGCGGAGGCGAATTCAGACGGCTTGACCACGACGGCGCAGCCGGCCGCGAGCGCCGGTGCGCATTTCCAGGCGACGAACAGCAGTGGTGAGTTCCAGGCGGTGAGCGCCCCGACGACGCCCACCGGCTCGTGCCGGGTGAACGCGAACGTCTCGGGTTTGTCGATCGGCACCTGGGCGCCTTCGACCTTGTCGGCGAGGCCCGCGTAATACCACCACCATTCGGGCTGGTAGCGCGTCTGCCCGTACATCTCGGCGAACAGCTTGCCGTTGTCGCGGACCTCGATCTCGGCGAGCGCCTTCGCATCGCGCTCTACGAGATCGCCGATCCGGCGCAGGACCTTGCCCCGGGCCGAGGCGGTCATGGTGGCCCAGGGCCCCTCCCACATGGCGCGCTTTGCCGCCGCCACCGCCTTGTCGACGTCGGCTTTGGACGCGCGGGGTATGCGGGCCCAAGACTCGCCCCGGTAGGGGTCGACGGACTCGAACCACGAGCCGTCAATCGGATCGACGTCCTGGCCGTCGATGTAGAGCTGGTAGGTTTTCACGGCGCGCCTCTCACGCGGTTGACGCGCGTGTTATGGGCGGGAACGCAGTCGGTGACGAGGCTCGCTGCGCCCTACGCGTTGGCGCTGAGGCGCTTGATGTCAGCCTCGACCATCTCAGTGATCAACGACTCGAGGCTGGTCTGCGCCTCCCAGCCGAAGGTGGCCTTGGCCTTGGCCGGGTTGCCCAGCAGCACCTCGACCTCCGCCGGCCGGAAGAACGCCGGGTCGATGATCAGGTGGTCGTCGATGTTCAGGCCGACATGCTTGAACGCGATCACGCACATGTCCCGCACCGTGGTGGTCCGGCCGGTGGCGATGACGTAGTCGTCCGGCTTTTCCTGCTGCAGCATCAGCCACATCGCCTCGACGTAGTCCCGGGCGTGGCCCCAGTCCCGCTTGGCATCGATGTTACCCAGCCGCAGCTCCTTCTGCATGCCGAGCTTGATCCGGGCCACCGCGTCGGTGACCTTGCGGGTGACGAACTCGACGCCGCGCAGCGGGCTCTCGTGGTTGAACAGGATGCCGTTCGAGGCGTGCAGCCCGAAGCTCTCGCGGTAGTTGATGGTCATCCAGTGCGCGTAGAGCTTGGCCACGCCGTAGGGCGAGCGCGGGTAGAACGGCGTCGTCTCGCTCTGGCGCTCTTCCTGGATCAGCCCGAACATTTCCGAGGTCGAGGCCTGGTAATAGCGCGCATTCGGCGCCACCGAGCGCAGGCATTCGAGCATATGGACGGCGCCGAGACCGGTCACTTGGCCGGTGAGCAACGGCTGTTGCCATGACGAGGTGACGAAGGACTGGGCGGCGAGGTTGTAGATCTCGTCCGGCTTGGTGGTCTGGACGATCCGCAGCAGCGCAGACTGGTCCAGCAGGTTGCCGTCCACGAGTTCGACATCGCCCAAGATGCCGAGCCACTTCAACCGGTGGTCGAACACCCCGGCATGGCTGGAGCGGCGTACGATGCCGGTGACCGTGTAGCCCTTGTGCAGCAGCAGCTGCGCCAGATACGCGCCGTCCTGGCCCGTAATCCCCGTGATCAGCGCGCGCTTGGCTGTCATGAAACCGTCCCGTCCCGTTGCTGCCCGGCTGCTACGACCGGTCCGGCCTTCGCGTCAAGGCGAGGCCACACTGCGCATAGTCTTCGCGGGCTGGCGCGTCGGCCAGCCACATGACTCAGTGTATGCGAAGAGGTGCGCATGGTGCCGAGTTTTTCGCGGGTAAGCCACTTCGCCCTAGGGTTGGGTCAGCCAGGCGGTGACGCCACCAAGGGACCGGAATTCCTCCAGCGCGTGGACCCGGGCGTCAGGCAGGGCCGACCGCGCCATCGTGGCCAGCGCGCGGCCGGGGCCGAGTTCGATGACCCGGTCGGCGCCGTATTCCCGGGCGGCTTCGAGGCAGGCTGCCCAGTCGATGGTATGGGAGATCTGGCGTGCCAGCTTGTCGAGGCCGTCCTCGGGCCGGAACATCGTCGCCCCGTCGAGCCCGCTGACGAGGCGCGGGGCACCGGCCTGCGGGCGGTGCAGGGTGACGGCATCGAGTGCGCCGCGGAACGCATCGCTGGCCTCGGCCAGCAGCGGCGTGTGCGAGGGCGTGTGAACCGGCAGCACCACCGCCCGCTGCGCGCCGGCCCCGATGGCGTCCCGGCACAGGACTTCGAGCGCATCGCATCGCCCCCCCACGACGCCGCTGTCCGAGGCGTTGCGGATGGCGAGGTGGCATGCGTGACGCCCGGCCAGGGCTTCGAGTGCGTCGAGCCCGAGGCCCCGGATCCCGGCGAGCCCGAACCCCTCCCCGGAGGCGGAATCCATGGCCTCTGCGCGCCGGGCGGCCAGCGCCAGGACGTCGGCGTCGGAGATCCGACCGGCGAGGCCCCAGGCGGCGAGATCACCGATGCTGTAGCCGGCCACGATGGCGCGGCCGGACAAAGCCAGCCCGCGCCAGGCGGCGAGCGCGGCGACGCAGCACAGGATCTGGCCCGTCCGGTTGCCGTGGAGCGCGTCGCCGCCGCTGCGGGCGAGGTCGCGCGGGTCGGTGCCGCCCAGCAGCGGCGCGGCGGCAGCGAAGACGGCCTGCGCCGCGGGATGGCCGGCGGTGAGGTCGAACATCCCCGGATGCTGGCCGCCCTGGCCGGAGAGCAGGATCGCGACACTCATGCGGTCTCCCGGGAGCGCAGGGGGGCGACAGGCCACATGGCGAGCCCGTCGAGGCCCTTGGCCAGCACGGTGCCGCCCTCGGGCGCGTCGCGCAACTCGCGCCAGTGCAGGCCGGTCCCGTCCGGCAGCAGGATCTCGCCGTCGAGACGCATCGGGGCGATGTCCGCGATGGCAGCGAGCCGGTCGAGCAGGCCGGCCGGTACCGGCCCCGGGCAGGGCCAGAGCAGGTCGAGGTCGGAGGCGGGACTCAGATACGTCAAGCCGGTGACCGCCTGCCACAGGAGACCACCGAACGGCCGCGGTGTCACGCCGTAACGGTCGCCGAGCGCCACCACGGCCGCGATGGTCCCGTGCCAGGCGGGAGGCGCATGGGGAGCCACCTCGGCGAGGCTCGGGCTGTCCAGGCGGGTCAGGCGTTCGGCCGGCAGGGCAAGGCCGATCCGGCGCTTGCCGACGGCGGGCGGCAGCGGCAGCCCGAGGGGGACCGTCCCGGCGCCCTCCCCCGGGACCCGGCGGCGGACGATCAGCGGACGCCCCGCCCCGGCCCAGACGGCGAGGTGCGGCACACCGGCGAGGTCGGCGCGGGTGCCGAGCCAGGATGACCAGGCTTCGGGATCGACGCGGACGAGGTCCTGCCGGGTGAAAATGCGAGGCGGGCGGGGTTCGATGTGCGCTCTGTGGATCTGTGCCATCCTCGACCTCGTTTTGAGGTCTCAGGTGAACGTGTCGGAGACCCGATGTCCGCCCACTCCTGAAACGTGACGAACGGCGGAGCAGCCACTTCGTCATCTTGGGGCCGCGCAGCGGAGCCCGGGATCCATAGACGCGAACCGATCAAGATCTGGCGTCGTCGGCGGATCTGGGTTCCGGGCTCGCCTGCAGCGCCCCGGAAAGACGAGGCGGTTCATTCTGCTACGCCCGATCGGCACGTAAGCATCCCACCGCGTTCACTCGGCCTCGCGCTACCTGCGCCGGGCCTGCGCGATCACCGCCTCCGCGATCTCCTGCGCCACCGGCCGACCGCCGCGTTCCGCGCCGAGGCGGTCGCGATTGTCGCCGGGAGTCTGGGTGGCGATCAGGTCGCGGATCTGGGCGTCGAGCGGCCGGGCCGGATCGAGCACCACGTGGACCGCGCCGGCGGCCACCATGTTGTCGAGCCCCGGGGCGAAGACCGGGGTCGACTTCGCCATCTCCTGAAGCTTGTCCAGCGGGAGCTTGGTCACCTTCGCCACGGAGGGTAGATCCATCACGCTCGGGTTGGCGCCCGGCAGCGCGGCGAGCACCCGGGTCGCCAGCGCGGTGGCGATGAACGCGCCGGCGGCGGAGTGGCCGTAGATCAGCCCGATGGTCGGGTGGCCGGAGCGGTCGGCGAGCAGCAGCGCCTTGGCGAGATGGGCCAGGCACTCGTTGAGCCCCAGCAACTCGTCGCGCCGGCTCATGCGCTGGCTGTCGGAATCGACCACCACCAGGATCGGCGCCTTGTCGCCGGCCCGCACGACATCGAGCACGGCCCGCGACAGGACCAGCGCGCCATCGACCCCGAGCGGCGTATCGCCGTCGATTCCGACGACGTGGATCGTTTCCCCCGCGAACGGGCCGCTGCCGGTCACGAGGCCGTCGCGCACAGTGACGGAATGGCCCTGCGGAAAGAGCCCAGCCAGGATCTCAGCGAGCGTCATGGTCGGCCTCCCCCACCCGGGATACGGTCTCGTCGAAGGCGCGCGTGTCCATGGCGGGCACCGCCTCCGGATCGTTGACGCCGAGCCGGGCCCAGATTTCGGTGGCGTCCCGGCAATCGCCGAAGCGCGCGATCCGGGATTCGAGCCGGGCCTGCTCGGCCTCCAGCGTCGCGAGATCGAAGGTCGGCGCCCGGCCGATCAGGTCGAGCGCCGCCCGCCGGAAGGCCGATACGGTGTCGGCGCAGAACGCGTCGGCCCCGCCGATCAGCCGGCGGTGCTTGCCGCCCATGGTCCGCCAGACCAGGGCCCGGTCGCGGGAATCGAACTCCTCGGCGCCCTTGTTGGTCTCGATCACCTCGGGGCCCGAGACCGAGATCCGGCCGCCCTCCGAGACGGCGAGCCGGGAGCAGGTGCCGGCGATCAGGCCGCCGCCGCCGTAGCAGCCGGCGCGGCCGCCGATCAGCCCGATGACCGGGATGCCTGCCGCTCGGACGTCGACGATCGCCCGCATGGTCTCGGCGATGGCGGTCTCGCCGGCATTGGCCTCCTGCAGCCGGACGCCGCCGGTGTCGAACAGGATCAGCACGGCCGCCGGCCTCAGGGTGAGCGCGGCGCGCAGGAGCCCGACGAGCTTCGCCCCATGGATCTCCCCGAAGGCGCCGCCCATGAACCGGCCCTCCTGGGCGGCGACGAGCACCGGCTTGCCGTCGAGCGCGGCGCGGCCGACCACGATACCGTCGTCGAAGGCCCGCGGCAGGTCGAACAGCGGCAGGTGCGGGCTCATGCGCCGCTCGGTCGGGGGCAGGAACTCCTCAACGCTGCCGGGATCGGCCAGCGCCAGCACGCGCTGGCGGGCGGTGGCCTCGTACCAGCTCAGGGCGTCCGGGTCGGTGCTCGCGGCACGTGCGCCAGCCATGGTCAGGCCTCCATCAGCCGGGCGCCCTGGAGCAGGCGCAACGATACGGTGTCGGGACGGGCGCCGCCGTCATTGATGCTGATGCGCAGGCCCCCGGGCTGGGCGCGTGCGACGAAATCCGCCACCACCGCCTCCCAGACCGCGCCGTAGCCGGCGATCGGCGTCTCGATCGCGACTTCGCAGGCATCCGGCGGCAGCACCCGCTCCAGCAGGATCTCCAGGTTGCCCGACGCCACCACGCCCGTGATGGCGTTCGAGACCGAGCCGGGCAGCGGCTTTCTGGTGGTGTGGCGGAAGGTCAGGGATTCCATCCGACTGTTCCTCGCGTGCGCCTCTCCGCCCCGTGGCGGGGAGGATATGAAGGTGGGGGTGGTTGAGGGGGTACCGGGCCGCTTGGTCCTGCACCGCCCCCACCCGCGACCCCTCCCCGCAAGGGGGAAGGAAAGATCGGGATCGACCCTACCAGTTCCGGAACTTCGCGGGCGGTTCGTAGAGGCCCCCCGACCAGTGCACGAGATCCTTGATCGACTTGGCCGCGAGCAGCGCGCGGTCGGCGTCGAGGGGCTCGATGCCGAGATCCTCCGGCCGGCGGATCACCCCTCGGGCGCGCAGCTCCTCGACCTTGGCCCGGTTCCGGCCGCGGCCGACCTCGGTGTAGCCCGCGACCCCGCGGATCGCCTGCTCGCGCTCGTCGGCGTCCCGGCACAGGAGGAGGTTGGCGATGCCCTCCTCGGTGACGATGTGGGTGACGTCGTCGGCGTAGATCATCACCGGGGCCAGCTCGAGCCCGATCTTTTTGGCCAGCTCCAGGGCGTCGAGCTTCTCGACGAAGGTCGGCACCAGCTTCTCCCCGAAGGTCTCGACCAGCTGCACCACCAGCTTGCGCCCGCGCATCAGCGCCGGATCGCCGACGACCTGACCTTCGCGCCCGGCCTTCATCCAGGCATCGGACGGGTGGCGGCGGCCGTGCGGGTCCGAGCCCATGTTGGGCGCGCCACCGAAGCCGGCCACCCGCGACTGCGTGATCGTCGACGAATGGCCCATCAGGTCGATCTGGAGGGTCGCGCCGATGAACATATCGCAGGCGTAGAGGCCGGCGGTCTGGCAGAAGGCCCGGTTCGAGCGCAGGGAGCCATCGGCCCCGGTGAAGAAGATATCCGGCCGCGCGCGGATGTAGCGATCCATGCCGACTTCCGAGCCGAAGCAGTGGACCTGTTGGACCCAGCCGGATTCGATCGCCGGAATCAGCGTCGGGTGCGGATTGAGCGCCCAATGGGTGCAGATCTTCCCCTTCAGGCCCAGCTTCTCACCGTAGGTCGGCAGCAGCAGCTCGATTGCGGCCGTGCCGAAGCCGATCCCATGGTTGAGCCTTCGGATGCCGTATTCCGCATAGATCCCCTTGATCGCCATCATGGCGATCAGGATCTGGGTCTCGGTCATCGCCGCAGGATCGCGGGTGAACAGCGGCTCGACGTAGAACGGCGTGTCGGCCTCGACCACGAAGTCGATTCGGTCGCCCGGGATGTCGACCCGCGGGACCTTGTCGACGATCTGATTCACCTGGGCGATGACGACGCCGTTCTTGAAGGCGGTGGCCTCCACGACGGTGGGCGTGTCCTCGGTGTTGGGCCCGGTATAGAGGTTGCCGTCGCGGTCCGCCGAGACGCCGGCGATCAGCGCGACGTGGGGCGTGAGGTCCACGAAGTAGCGGGCGAACAGCTCGAGATAGGTGTGCACCGCGCCGAGCTGGATCTGGCCGCCGTAGAGCATCTTGGCGATGCGCGCGCCCTGCGGGCCGGAATACGAGTAGTCGAGCCGCTTGGCGATGCCGGTCTCGAACACGTCGAGATGCTCCGGCAGCACGATGCCCGACTGGACCATGTGCAGGTTGTGGACCTTGCCCGCGTCGCAGGCCGCAAGCCCCCGGGCCAGGCAATCCGCCTGCTTCTGGTTGTCGCCCTCCAGGCAGACCCTGTCGCCGGGGCGCAGCACCGCCTCCAGCAGATCGACCACGGAGCCGGCCGGCACGACCTTGCCGTCGGCATGGGCGCGACCCGCCGCGATGCGTGCGTCGCGCGCCTCTCGTTCGCCGCGCCACTGGGTCATCCGCGCGTTCCCCTTGTGTATGCAGTGGGCGAGATAAAGCGCTGGTCAGGCATTTTCTAGCACGTTCTAATCACGGTTCCGTATACGGGATTGCCGATCTGTCAACATCCTGCATATTCATCCCAACAAGACAGCAGGCGATTCGGGAGGGAACGCAGCATGCCGAGCGCGTCGAGACGGGCGCTGCCGCGCGCCGCAAACATCGCCGCGGGAGGGCAAGGCCGATGATCGTCCTGGGTGTTGCCCTCCTGGCCGCGTGCACGCTGGTCGGCGTGTATCTCGGCGATCTCCTCGGCGTCGCGCTGGGGGTGAAGGCCAATGTCGGCGGCGTCGGCATCGCCATGATCCTGCTGATCGTCGCCCGGCTCTGGCTGTCCCGCCGGGGCGGCCTGACCAAGGGCGTGCAGTTCGGCGTCGAGTTCTGGGCCGGCATGTACATCCCGATCGTTGTCGCCATGGCGGCCCAGCAGAACGTGGTCGCGGCGGTGAGCGGCGGCCCGATCGTGATCATCGCGGCCACCGGCTCCCTGGTCCTGTGCTTCGGCGCGGTGGCGCTGCTGAGCCGGATCGGCCGGCGCGATCCCGGCAGCCCGGAGGTCGAGTACGGCGGCTCCGTGATCGGCGGCGAGGCCGATCCGGTGCCGACTGGGAAACAGGGGTGAGCGCCATGGAACACGCGATGGACAACGACCTCGGACATCGGATCTGGCACGGCATCGAGCACGTCTTCATCGAGCAGAGCCTGGTGGCGGCCTTCGCGGTGGTGGGCGCCCTGATCCTGGTCTCCAACCTGGCGGCCAAACGCTTCACGAAGGGCCGCGTTCACGGCTCGGCCATCGCGATCGTGCTGGGGCTGGGGCTCGCCTATGTCGGCGGGCTCTACACCGGCGGGAAGAAGGGCGTCGCCGACATCCCGGCGCTGGCCGGGATCGGCCTGATGGGCGGCGCGATGCTGCGCGACTTCGCCATCGTGGCCACCGCGTTCGAGGTCGACGTGATCGAGGCGCGCCGGGCCGGGCTGGTCGGCGTGCTGGCGCTGGCGCTCGGCACGATCATCCCGTTCCTGGTCGGCACGCTCACCGCGGTGGCGTTCGGCTACCACGACGCGGTCTCGATCACGACCATCGGGGCGGGAGCGATCACCTACATCGTCGGCCCGGTGACCGGGGCGGCGATCGGAGCGGATTCCACCGTCATGGCGCTCTCCATCGCCACCGGGGTGACCAAGGCCGTGATGGTCATGGTCGGCACACCATTGGTTGCTAAGCTGATCGGCCTCGACAACCCACGGTCGGCTATGGCCTATGGCGGCCTGATGGGGACGGTGAGCGGGGTCGCGGGCGGGCTCGCGGCGACGGACCCGAAGCTAGTCCCGTACGGGGCGCTCACCGCGACCTTCCACACCGGGATCGGCTGCCTCGTCGGTCCCTCGATCTTCTACTTGACGGTGCGGGCTCTGGTCGGTTGACCAACCGCGGGGGCGCGGGACCAAGTGATGCACGGCGAGTTCCAGAAGATCGACAGCGGGCTTCTCTCCGACCGGATCCGCAACGCGCTCACTGACGCAATCACGTCCGGTGAGATCCCGGCCGGCACGGCGCTCGACGAACAGAACCTCGCGCAGCGCTACGGCGCCTCGCGCACACCGGTCCGGGAGGCCCTGCGCCAGCTCGCGGCCTCCGGACTGGTGGAGGTCCGCCCGCGCCGGGGCGTGGTGGTGGCCCGGCTGACGCCGGAGCGCATCGCCGACATGTTCGAGACCACCGCGGAGATCGAGGCGATGTGCGCCCGGCTCGCAACCTACCGGATGACGCCGCTGGAGCGCGGCCGGCTGATGGACCTGCAGGAGGATTCCGCCGCCGCCGTGGAAGCCGGCGACGTCGACGCCTACGACCGGCTCAACCGCGCCTTCCACGAATCGCTCTACGCGGCGACCCACAACAGCTTCATGGCCGAGCAGGCCCTGGCGATCCGCGAGCGCCTCGCCGCCTTCCGCCGGACCCAGCTCCGCCACGGCGACCGGATCCGCCGTTCACGGGACGAACACGGCGAGATTCTCGCGGCTATCGCCGAGGGGGATGGGGAATTGGCGGCTCGGCGGATGCGGGCCCACATGCTGCGGGCCGCGGCGGCGTTGGGGCGGTATATTGCGGATACGGTGGGTTGATGGGCTTTCAGACTTCCATCGCCATCATGCTGGCTGCCGGTTGCATCAACCCGCAGGATTTTTTGGTTAAAAACTCGCATAAGCCCGAGTTTGTTGATTAAATTTGCGAATTAAAAACTCTACGTCGCAATAATCTTCAGGCTAAACGCTCACTTGTAGCTATCGTGCCTCGACCACGTCGCGGTACTCGACTTCGAAAAATGCGATGGGGTAAACAATAGGCATCCGGCCGGATTCTTGATCGATGCGCCTGAGATGAAATACAGTCGCAGCATCAGGCATTGTTCCAGCATTCAACGGAGCGGTCCGCAATATAGCAGATCACTGCAGAACTGCGTAACACCACGGTGAGGCGGCCAATCTTAATGGTCTTGCGGCTCATACCGAAGATCATCAGGGCCTTTACACCACCTCCCGCGCCACGCCCCCCTTCCCGGCCCCGCTTCCACCCAGCGCCTCCGCCAGCTTCCCGATCCGCTCGGCGGCTCGCCCGATCCCGTCGGCGGCGCGGGCGGCGTCCTCGGCCCGGGCGCGGTCGGCGGCTTCGGTGGCTTTGCGGAGATCCGCCGTCTCGGCCTCCAGGGCGGCGTGGCGGGTGCGCAATTCGGCCAGCTCGTCGGCGATGGTCAGGGCGGCCATCACCTGGAGGCGCATGTCGCCGATCTCGCCGAAACTCTGGCGCATCTCGCCGATGCGCGCGCCAAAGCTCTCGGCCAGCCCGGTGAGATGGGCCTCCTCGCCGGCGCCGCAGGCCATGCGGTAGAGCTTTCCGTCGATGGTCACGTTGATCTGAGGCAAGGATCGCTCCGATGGACGGCGGCGCTGGACGGAACCAGTCAGGCCCGGCCGAGCACGC
This sequence comes from Methylobacterium sp. AC315, assembly GCF_979253755.1. Classification (NCBI taxonomy): domain Bacteria; kingdom Pseudomonadati; phylum Pseudomonadota; class Alphaproteobacteria; order Hyphomicrobiales; family Methylobacteriaceae; genus Methylobacterium; species Methylobacterium sp. AC315. The sequence continues at coordinate 492,364 of NZ_CEEDEA010000003.1, read as the reverse complement.
CCTGGACGGTCTGGATCGCGCGGTCGAGTCGCTGGCCGACCAGTCCGGTCGTGGCCTCGACATCGGCCAGATGCGCGCTCGCGGCGTCGAGGGCGGCGGCGAGCCGGGCTCGGTCCTCGTCCATCAGCGCCAGCTCGGCGTCCCGGTCGTCGGGTTCGGCCTCGGCCTCCAGGCGGCGGGCCACCACCGCGTCCAGGCGGCTCAAGGCGGAGTCGAGCCGGGCGAAGGCCGCGTCGATGGGGTTCGTGTCCGTCCTGTCGTCGGCCATGGGGCTCCGCTCGCCGGGCGCATCGTCCCGACGGGCGGGCTCTCGGGCGACGATGCTTCGGGGCCTTAAGTTTCGGCCGGATGCGTCCGGAATTCCAGTCCGAAATGTTGGTGCGTGTCCGCGCCGTCGCGCCTCAGCAATCGCCGTCGCACAACCCTGTTTATTGGATGTGGGAGAGAACCGTGTTTGTCACGGGCGTGCGTTTGACAGGTGGAGACGCCATGTTAGACAGCCGCGCGCTCCCGTAAGGGGCCGCCCAAGATATGCCGGATGGCCGGTCCGTGACAGTCCCGTGGCCTCAGCCAACGCCGTCGGATCCGATCGGCGCGACCGGAGCGGCCCGGCCTGTCACGGCACGGTTCATCGCAGGTTCAAACCCGCCCGCCCAGATCGGCCCCGCCCGGTCGGCCTGGAGGCGGGCCGCCACGGCGTCATCCCGAAAGGCGGGGTTCGGCTTTCGGACAGGATGAGGCCACACGAACGACACTGCGCCGAGGACCGGGTGACCGGCCCGGTGCGCGGTGCTCCGCAGCAGGAAGGAGTCACACCGTGACGAAGGTTGCCATCAACGGGTTTGGACGCATCGGCCGCAACATCCTGCGCGCCATCGCGGAATCCGGCCGGACCGACATCGAGGTCGTGGCGATCAACGATCTCGGCCCTGTAGAGACCAACGCCCACCTGCTGCGGTTCGATTCCGTCCACGGCCGGTTCCCGGGCGAGGTCGCGGTGGACGGCGAGTTCCTGGTAGTCAACGGGAAGCGCATCAAGGTCACGGCCGTGCGCAACCCGGCCGAGCTGCCGCACCGCGACCTCGGCGTCGACATCGCGCTCGAGTGCACCGGCATCTTCACCGCGAAGGACAAGGCCAAGGCCCATCTCGACGCCGGCGCCAAGCGCGTGCTGGTCTCGGCGCCGGCCGACGGCGCCGACCTCACCGTGGTCTACGGCGTCAACCACGACAAGCTGACCGCCGAGCACCTCGTCGTCTCGAACGCCTCCTGCACCACCAACTGCCTGGCGCCGGTCGCCCAGGTGCTGGACGCGGCCGTGGGCATCGAGCGCGGGTTCATGACCACGATCCACTCCTACACCAACGACCAGCCGTCGCTGGATCAGATGCACAAGGATCTCTACCGGGGCCGCGCCGCCGCGCTCTCGATGATCCCGACCTCCACGGGCGCCGCCAAGGCCGTGGGCCTGGTCCTGCCCGAGCTGAAGGGCAAGCTCGACGGCACCGCGATCCGCGTGCCGACCCCGAACGTCTCGGCGGTGGACCTGGTTTTCACGGCCAAGCGCGCCACCTCGGTTCAGGAGATCAACGACGCGATCAAGGCGGCCGCCGCCGGTCCGCTCAAGGGCGTGCTCGGGGTCACCGACCAGCCGAACGTCTCGATCGACTTCAACCACGATCCGCACTCGTCCACCTTCCACCTCGACCAGACCAAGGTGATGGACGGCGTGCTGGTGCGTATCCTGACCTGGTACGACAACGAGTGGGGCTTCTCGAACCGCATGGCCGACACGGCCGTGGCGATGGCCAAGCTCATCTGAAGACCCCGACGCCCGCCGGTCCCGACCGGCGGGCGCCTTTTCGACCGAACGGCCTCACCTCGAACCAGGGGATCATCCCGGGATGACCGACGCTTCGCAGGGCACGTCGAGCGGACAGGGCGCCGTCGTGACGCCCACGCCCAAACCCGCACCCACGCCGGCGGCCACGACCGCCCCGGTGGCGACGGCGCCCGCGCAGGGGCTGCCGGCGAGCCACCTCCTCGATCAGCTCGCGCGAATCGAGGACAAGTGCTCGCGGATCGAGGACAAGTACGCGCGCTCCGAGTCCCTGCTGTCGCGGGTCGAGGACAAGGTCGAGAACGCCGCCAACCGGATGAACGAATCCGCCCGGCAATCCGATCTCGCGGCCCTGCGCACCGAGATGCGCGGGCTGGCCGACCGCACCCGGCGCCTGCCCGGCACCGGCGCGCTTGTGCTCACCGCGGTAATCACCGCGATCCTCACCGTCGTGCTGATGGTGGCGGTGCAGCGCCTCAACCTCGACCGCCTGATTCCGGCGCCGGCTGCCACGTCCGGCACCACCGTTCAATAACAGCCCTCGACCCGAACAGGACCGCATGAGCGCCTTCCGCACCCTCGACGACGCCGGCGCCCTGACGGGCAAGCGCGTGCTGATGCGCGTCGATCTCAACGTGCCGATGGAGAACGGCCGCGTCACCGATGCGACCCGCATCGAACGCGTCGTGCCGACCATCCGGGAGGTCGCTGAGAAGGGCGCCCGCGTGATCCTGCTGGCCCATTTCGGCCGCCCCAAGGGCAAGCGCGAGCCGAAGGATACCCTGGAGCCGGTAGTGCCGGCGCTGAGCCAGGCGCTCGGCCGGAACGTCGCCTTCGCGGCCGATTGCGTCGGCGACGACGCGGCCCGGGCCGTCGCCGCGCTGAAGGACGGCGACGTCCTGCTCCTGGAGAACACCCGCTACCATCCCGGCGAGGAAAAGAACGACGCGGCCTTCGCGGACGCGCTTGCGGCCAACGGCGACGTCTACGTCAACGAGGCGTTCTCAGCGGCCCACCGCGCCCACGCCTCCACCGAGGCTCTGGCCCATCGCCTGCCGGCCTATGCGGGCCGCGAGATGCAGGCAGAGCTCGAAGCCCTGACCAAGGGCCTCGAAGCGCCGCAGCGGCCGGTGATCGCGCTGGTCGGCGGCGCCAAGGTGTCGTCCAAGATCGACCTTCTGGAGAACCTGGTCGCCAAGGTCGACATGCTGGTGATCGGCGGCGGCATGGCCAACACCTTTCTGCACGCGCAGGGCAAGGCGGTGGGCAAGTCCCTGTGCGAGAAGGACCTCGCCGAGACCGCCCTGCGCATCCTGGCGGCCGCGGACAAGGCCGGCTGCCGGATCATCCTGCCGGTGGACGCGGTGGCGGCCACGGAGTTCAAGGCCCAGGCCCCGCACGAGACCGTGCCGGTGGATGCGGTGCCCGCGGGCAGCATGATCCTCGATGCCGGCCCGCGCTCGGTCTCCGAGATCAACGCCGCCATCGATGACGCCAAGACCCTGGTCTGGAACGGCCCGCTCGGCGCCTTCGAGCTCGCACCGTTCGACGCCGCCACGGTGGCCGCCGCCAAGCACGCGGCCGCACGCACGGCGGCCGGCCAACTGGTCTCCGTCGCCGGCGGCGGAGACACCGTGGCCGCGCTCAACCACGCCGGCGTGGCCGCCGCCTTCACCTACGTCTCGACCGCGGGCGGTGCCTTCCTCGAATGGCTGGAGGGCAAGGCCCTGCCGGGCGTCGAGGCGCTGCGGGCGCAGGGCTGACTGAGGACGGCGCGGCTCTCTCATGCGCTTCTCCCCCGCCACCGCGCACCGATCTATCTGTCCGGCGTTGGAAGTCGGGGGTGTCGAATGGCTGCGTGACGACGGGCAGAACGCGCGGATCGAGATCCTACCGGCGTTCGGGCCGCCATAGCGCCGTCGCAGGCCAGGCCGCTCATGCCGAGGCGCGCCACGACCTTGGAGGTGCGGGCGCTGTAGACAACAGCATTCCCACCGGTCGAGACCGGCTCCGGGGATGCTATGGTGCGCATTCGATATGCGCGTGTCCGAGGGTAGATCCGGTATCCGGACTCGGGCGCTCTATTTCCGTCGCCGTGGGCGATCGGGCAAACCACCAGACGGCAAGCGGGAAGACAGACGACGATGGCACGGATCACCCTCAGGCAGCTCCTCGACCACGCGGCCGAGCACGAATACGGCGTGCCGGCGTTCAACCTGAACAACATGGAACAGGGTCTGGCGATCATGGCGGCGGCCGACGCCACCGACTCGCCCGTGATCCTGCAGGCCAGCCGCGGTGCCCGCGCCTACGCCAACGACGTGGTGCTGGCCAAGCTGATCGACGGCCTGGTCGAGATCTACCCGCACATTCCGGTCTGCATGCATCTCGACCACGGGAACAACGAGGCCACCTGCGCCACCGCGATCCAGTACGGCTTCACCTCGGTGATGATGGACGGCTCGCTCAAGGGCGACGGCAAGACCCCCGCCGACTACACCTACAACGTTGAGATCACCCGCAACGTCACCCAGATGGCTCATTGGGCGGGCGTCTCGGTCGAGGGCGAGCTCGGTGTGCTCGGCTCCCTGGAGAGCGGCCAGGGCGAGGCCGAGGATGGCCACGGCGCCGAGGGGGTCCTGAGCCACGATCAGCTGCTCACCGACCCGGACGAGGCGGTGAAGTTCGTCGAGGCCACGAAGGTCGACGCCCTCGCGGTTGCTATGGGCACCAGCCACGGCGCCTACAAGTTCACCCGCCAACCCGACGGCGACGTGCTGGCGATGAACGTGATCGAGGAGATCCACCGCCGCCTGCCGTCGACTCACCTGGTCATGCACGGCTCGTCCTCGGTGCCGCAGGACCTGCAGGACATCATCAACCAGTACGGCGGCCAGATGAAGCCGACCTGGGGCGTGCCGGTCGCGGAGATCCAGCGCGGCATCAAGCACGGCGTGCGCAAGATCAACATCGACACCGACAACCGCATGGCGATGACCGGCCAGATCCGGAAGATCCTGACCGAGAACCCGTCGGAGTTCGATCCGCGCAAGTACCTGAAGCCCGCGATGGATGCGATGACCAAGCTGTGCAAGCAGCGCTTTGAGGAGTTCGGCACTGCCGGCAAGGGCTCGAAGATCCGCCCGGTCTCCGTCTCCGAGATGGCCAAGCGCTACGCCAGCGGCGCGCTGGACCCTAAGATCGGCGCGCGTTGACGGTCCGGCCGGCCCGATGAGCAGCAATCAGCGCCTCGCCCTCCTCGGGCCCCACAACCTGGATGCCGACGGCATCGACGCCTTCGCGGCCGCGCTCGGCGCGGCTTGCGGGGCGGGCGATGTGGCGGCCGTGATCCTGCGGCTCGCCGCCACCGACGAGCGCGGGCTCACCGCCCGGGTGAAGCAGGTCGCGCCGATCACGCAAGGGGCCGGCGCAGCCCTCGTCGTGGCGTGCCCAGGCTTCACCGGAGACCTCGTCTCGGTGGCGACGAGGGGTGGCGCCGACGGGGTGCATGTCGACAAGCCGCGCGACCTGAAGGACCTGCGCGACCGTCTCCGGGACGGGCGCATCCTCGGGGCGGGCGGCATCGAGACCAAGCACGGTGCCATGGAGGCGGGCGAGGCCGGCATCGATTACCTGATGTTCGGCGGTCTCTATCCGGACGGCGTCGCTCCGGAGGCCGACACCGTTCTGGCGCGCGCTGAATGGTGGGCCGAGATCTTCGAGACGCCCTGCGTCGCGGTGGCCGCGACGGCGGACGAGATCGCCTCCCTGGTCGCCACCGGGGCCGAATTCGTCGGCCTGGAGAGCGCCCTGTGGCTGCCCGGGACCGAAACGGTCGCACGGGCGCAAGCCTTGATCGCGGAGCGGGCCGCGTGAGCCTGCGCGTCCTGGATCTGCCCGTCCTGGGCCTCGCGGTGGCGCTGGCCATGGCGCTGCCGGCGCTGGCCGCGCCCGGCCCGCTCGATCCGGCCAAAATCGTCGCCCCGTCCGACAAGACCACGATGCCGGAGCTTCCGAGCCCCTACACGCCGAACTATTCCCGAGGCGCCGTCCCGCCCGCCAGCGGCCAGCCGGCGGACCTCGCCTATGGCGCTTATCAGCGCGGCCAGTACGTCACCGCCTTCCGGGAGGCGACCAAGCGGATCGAGGCCAATCCCAAGGACGCCGCCGCGATGACGCTGTTGGGCGAGCTCTACAACCAGGGGCTCGGCGTCAAGCAGAACCCCGTGAAGGCGGCCGAGTGGTACCGCCTTGCCGCCGCCCAGAACGACGCCGCTGCGATGTCGTCGCTCGGCCTGATGGCGCTCGACGGGCGCGGCATGCCGAAGGATCCCAAGGCCGGCCGGCGCTGGCTGGAACAGGCCACGGCCCAGGGCTCGTCCACGGCCGCATACAATCTCGGGCTGATCCTAATCGGTACCGGCGCCACCGCCGACGAGACGGCGGCCGCCACGCAGTTCCGGAAGGCCGCCGACGCCGAGATCGGCCCGGCCCAGCACGACCTGGGCGTGCTCTACCTCCAGGGCCGCGGCGTCCAGAAGGATTCGAGCCAGGCGGCCCAGTGGTTCCGCCGCGGGGCCGACAACGGCGACCTCGCCAGCGAGGTCGAGTACGCGATCCTGCTGTTCAACGGCAACGGCGTGACCAAGGACGAGCGCTCGGCCGCCCGCTACTTCCTGCACGCGGCCTCGCGTGGCAACGCCATCGCGCAGAATCGGCTGGCACGACTCTACGCCGTGGGCCGGGGCGTGTCGAAGAACCTGATCGAGGCCGCGGCCTGGAACCTCGCCGCCGCCGCGCAGGGCCTGTCCGACGCCTGGCTCGACCAGACCCTGGCGGGGCTCAGCGGCGACGAGCGCAGTCGCGCCGAGCGGCTGGCCAACGAGCGCATCGAGCAGCGGTAGCGCTGAGGCGGAAAAAGCCAGGCGGGTGTGAGGCCGAGTTTTCCCAGGCACACCCTCATCCTGAAGTGCGCGGTGATCGAAGATCGCCGGGCCTCGAAGGAAGTCTCCAGATGCCTTAGCGACTTCTTGAGGCCTCCTTCGAGGCCTCCGCTTTGCTTCGGCACCTCACGATGAGGGAGGGTGGAAAGGCGTTTGCCTCGGTTACGGCCGCCTCACTGGCCCGCGCGAACAAACCGAAAGCCTACCCCTCGGCCTTCGACCAATCCACACCGGCTTCCAGTTCCGGCAGCAGGACCACGCTCTCCTGCTCGTTCGGGTCGGTCCGGGCGATCACCGCCGTGACCGGCTCGGTCCGGCTGCGGTTGTAGGGCAGGTGCGGCACGTCGGCGGCGATGTACACGAACTCGCCGGCTCCCGCGATCACGTGGTGCTCCAGGCGCTCGCCCCAGAAGCAGCCAGAGATGCCGGACAGGACGTGGATCGCGGTCTCGTGCGATTCGTGCTTGTGGGCGTGGGCACGTTCGCCGGGTGGAATCTCCAGAAGCTGAAGATGCAGCGCCTTGGCGCCCACCGCCTCCGCCGAGATCGCGGGCCGGTAGATATGCCCCTGCTTGCCGCGGAACGGCGCACTCTCGCGCAGGACCACCAGGCCGGGCCGTGATGTCTCGGATGCGTCGCTCATGATTCGCCGACCTTGAACGCGGAATCGACCGGGATCTGCATGCCGTTGACGAGGGCGTTGGTCTGGTTCGCCGTGCCGACCACCGCCAGGAACTCGCCGTGCTGCTCCGCGGTCAGGCCTTTCGCGCCGGCCGCGGCGGTGTGGGAGTGGATGCAATAGGGACAGCCGTTGGCGATCGAGACCGCGATGTAGACCAGCTCCTTGGTCAGCGGGTCCAGGCTGCCAGGCCCCATCACGACCTTGAGGCTCGCCCAGGTGCGCTCCAGCAGGCCCGCATCGTTGGCGAGACCGCGCCAGAAGTTGTTGACGAAGTCCGAGCCCCGGGTCGCCCGGATGTCGGCGAACACCGCCCGCACCCGCGGGTCGGCCTCCGCCTCGGCATCGCTCAACAGCGTCACAGTCGCCATCTTGCCTCGCTCAGAGCTTGCAGGCGCCGTCGAGCGCCCGGTTCTCGGCCTCGGTGAACAGGCGCGAGCGGATATGGAAGCGCTTTTCGCGGCCGTTTTCCAGGGAGAACATGCCGCCGCGCCCCGGCACCACGTCGAGCAGGATGTGGGTGTGCTTCCAGACGGTGAATTGCGAGCGCGAGATGAAGAAATCCGCGCCGCCGACCTGCCCGAGATGGACGTCGCCGTCGCCGATGATGAAGTCGCCGACCGGGTAGCACATCGGCGAGGACCCGTCGCAGCAGCCGCCGGACTGGTGGAACATCACCGGCCCGTACTCGGACCGGAGCTCGTCGATCAGTGCCAGCGCCGCCGGCGTCGCGGTGACCCGCAGGGGCGTGCCGTCGGCGCCAGCCTGCTCGGCCGTGGTGGCGTCGTTCGTGGAAACGGCGGTCATGCTTCACTCCCCTGCCGGCTGTCGGATATGCTTGCCGGGGTTCGGATTTCTACGGCGCGGCCCGGTTCGGCAGCAAACCCGGCCCCTAAAAGAAAAACCCCGGCCGCGAGGCCGGGGTGAAGTCGGCTCGGGGGTAACCCGGACCAGGACTCAGAAGAATCCGAGCTTCTTGGCCGAGTAGCTGACCAGCATGTTCTTGGTCTGCTGGTAGTGATCGAGCATCATCTTGTGGGTCTCGCGGCCGATGCCGGACTGCTTGTAGCCGCCGAAGGCCGCGTGGGCCGGGTAGGCGTGGTAGCAGTTCGTCCAGACGCGGCCGGCCTGGATCGCCCGGCCGAAGCGGTAGGCGCGGGTGCCGTCGCGGGTCCAGATTCCGGCGCCGAGGCCGTAGAGCGTGTCGTTGGCGATCGCCAGCGCGTCGGCATCGTCCTTGAAGGTCGTGACCGACAGGACCGGGCCGAAGATCTCCTCCTGGAAGATCCGCATCTTGTTGTGGCCGCGGAACACCGTCGGCTGCACGTAGAAGCCCTCGGCCAGCTCGCCGTCCTTGACGTTGCGCGCGCCGCCGGTGAGCAGCTCCGCGCCCTCCTGACGGCCGATGTCGATGTAGCTGAGGATCTTCTCCATCTGCTCGCCCGAGGCCTGGGCGCCGATCATCGTGGCGGGATCGAGCGGCGAGCCCTGGGTGATCGCCTCGACGCGCTTCACCGCCCGCTCCATGAAGCGGTCGTAGATCGACTCGTGCACCAGCGCCCGGCTCGGACAGGTGCAGACCTCGCCCTGGTTGAGGGCGAACATCGTCAGGCCTTCCAGGGCCTTGTCGAAGAAGTCGTCGTCCTCGTTGGCCACGTCGGCGAAGAAGATGTTCGGCGACTTGCCGCCCAGCTCCAGCGTCACCGGGATCAGGTTCTGCGAGGCGTATTGCATGATCAGGCGGCCGGTGGTCGTCTCACCGGTGAACGCGATCTTGGCGATGCGCGGCGACGACGCCAGCGGCTTGCCGGCCTCCAGGCCGAAGCCGTTGACGATGTTGATGACGCCCGGGGGCAGCAGGTCGGCCAGCAGCTCCATCACCACCAGGATCGAGGCCGGGGTCTGCTCGGCGGGCTTGAGCACCACGCAATTGCCGGCGGCGATCGCCGGGGCCAGCTTCCAGACCGCCATCAGGATCGGGAAGTTCCACGGGATGATCTGGCCCACGACGCCGAGCGGCTCGTGGAAGTGGTAGGCCACCGTGTCGTGGTCGATCTCGGAGATCGAGCCTTCCTGCGCGCGGATGCAGCCGGCGAAGTAGCGAAAATGGTCGATCGCCAGGGGGATGTCGGCGTGGGTCGTCTCGCGGATCGGCTTGCCGTTGTCCCAGGTCTCGGCCAGCGCGATCAGATCGAGGTTCTCCTCCATCCGGTCGGCCATCTTGTTGAGGATGCGCGCGCGCTCGGCCGGGGCGGTGCGGCCCCAGGATTCCTTGGCCGCGTGGGCGGCGTCGAGCGCCTTGTCGACGTCGGAGGCGTCGGAGCGGGCGACCTCGCAGATCACCTTGCCGGTGATCGGCGAGGTGTTCTCGAAGTAGCGGCCGGCGGTCGGGGCGACCCACTGGCCGCCGATGAAGTTGTCGTAGCGGGCCGAGAAGGGCGACTTGGTCCGGGCGTCGCCCAGAAATTCCGGCTTGTTCATGGCTCTGTTCCCTCCGTAGGCCCCGGCCTCGCGAACCGCGGCTCTTGGGCTGAAGCTGGAACGCGGACGGCCGATTCGATCGGCGGCGTCCGGTTCGGCTCTGGTGGCAGCCAATGGCTTTTGGCGTGCCGAATCAAGGTGGACTTTTGGCCAGTGCGCGAGCGAGCGGATCCTACGCCCTCCCGGTCAGGATCGCGACAGGACAAGTGTCCGTCAACCCAGGACCCGGTGGTTCAAGCGTGAAAACCCCTCGGATGTCCGGCCGCGCCGAGACAGGCTCGACCAACACTTCGGCATTATTCTCATGCCAGATCGCTGACCTTGAGGGTTAGCTTGGCAGGCGCGCCGAGGCCTTACGATCCGAGCGCGAAGGGCAGCGCCAGCATCGCCAGAGGCAGCGCGGCAACGGCCGCCGCTCGCAGCAAGGCCGGGCGGTAGGACATCACTGCAACGACCAGTAGCGCCGCGCCGGTCAGGGCGCCGATCCACTGGACTGGGCCGAAATTCCAGCCGGCACAGGCCACCGAGGCCGCGAACGACACCGCAAGACCGGACCATCCGGCCGCGCGGAGGCTCTTGGTCCGGCTCCGAGGCGCGGGCACGCGGAACACGGCGCGGTGATGCCGGTCGAGGCTGAGCGCCAGGGCGGCGAAGCTCGAGAAGCTGAGGCACAGGCTCAGCGCCAGGGCGGCGGCGGTCACGCTTCCACCGTCCGCGACAAAGCTGGTTTGGCCGCCCAAACCCGGCCCGGTCGCCGGTTCGCGAAACGGGCACCGATGGCGAGCAGGATCGCCACCGCGAGCATCGCCGCGTCGAAGCACAGGAAGCGGGTCTGGCCAACGGTCACCGCGTCCACGACCGGGATCGCCACGAAGGCGAGCGCCGCCGCCGAGAGCCCGGCTGGCCAAGCCTTCGCGCTGGGGACCAGCGTCGAGGCAACGGCTGCGAGGATCCAGGCCCCGAAGAAGGCGCGCACCTCCCAATCCGCCCGGGCGGCGAGGTCGAGGGGCAGCAGCCGGTTGGCCAGGAAGTAGGCGGCCAGGCCGGTCGGCAGCCCGGCGATCGTGCCGAGGTTGAGCACCCGCACGAGGCGCAGGCCGAAACCCGCCGGGTTCGCGCCCTTCGGCATGCGGGCGACTGTCCAGAGAACGAGGCCCGACGCGATGGTGGCGGCGCCCATCACACCGCAGAGGAAGAAGAGGATGCGCAGGGGCGCGGCGGCGAAATGCGCCTCGTGTAGGCCGATCATCACGGCGCCGGTGCGGGTCGCGCCGCCGGCCTCGCCGGTCCGGGACAGCTCAGTACCGGTATCGCCCGCGTAGACGATCTGCGGATGCAGGTGTGCGAGGCCGGGCGGCTCCTCGAAGAAGGCGGTGACGCTCGAGGCCGCATCGCCCGGCATCGTCACCATGACGACCTCCGGTGGCTCGCCGCCATCCGCAGTGGCGCGGGCCACGATCTCGCCGAGCGGCGACTGGATATCCGGCCTGCCCGCAGGCTTGCGTGCCGCCGCCATGATCCCGGACTCGGCGTAATACGCCAAAACATCGTGCTGGTAGGCCGCCTTCACGCCCCAGGGCATCAGCATCGGGCCGAGTTCGATCAACCCGGTGTAGACGATCATCAGGTGGAACGGCAGCGCCAGCACGCCGAAGACATTATGGGCGTCGAGCCAGCCGCGCTGCGCCGAGCGGTCCCGCCGGAACGTGAAGAAGTCGGCGAAGATGCGCCGGTGGGTGACGATGCCGGTGATCAGCGACACCAGCAGGATCATCGCGCAGATGCCGACGATCCAGCGGCCCCACATCGACGGCAGGGCCAGCTCGAAATGGAAGCGGTACAGGAAGTCCCCGCCCTTCGTGTCGCGCGCCCGGGAAGGCTCGCCGGTCGTGGGATCGAGGAGCGCGTGGTGGTACGGCCCGCCGGGATTCTTCCACCAATAGACCTCGACCTGTGGCGTCTCGACGGTCGGAAGCCGGACCGACCAGGCCATGGCATCCGGCATAACGCGCCCGAGATAGGCCGCGGCGCGGGTGGCGGCCGCGGACGGGTCGACCGCCGTCTCGGACAATTCGGGCCGCATCCAGTGCGAGACCTCGGCGCGGTAGTAGCTCGCCGTCCCGGTCACGAAGATCGCGAACAGCACCCATCCGATGACCAGTCCGGACCAGGTGTGCAGCCACGCCATCGACTGCCGGACGCTTCTTCCGGGCCCGCTCATGGCGCCACGGCCCCGGTGAATGCGCCGGCGAGCCACAGCCCCCCGGCCAGGGATGCGGCGATCAGGCCGAGGAACAGCGCTGCGCGGCCGAGGGTCCGGGCCGCGAACACCCAGATCACCGCGCCGGCCATGATGGCGAAGCTTACGAGCGTCCCGGTCGAGACCGCCTCGGAGCGCGGCATCGGCAGGATCAGGGCCAGCAACGCCGCCGAGAGGGCCGCGACGCCGTAGCCGCCGAAGGCCGCCAGCACGACGCGTCCGGCTACCGCCAGACGGTCGATCAAACCTGGCGTGGAGCGGGCGCTCATCGCGCGGCCTCCCGGTTTCGTGATCTCATTCCCGCGGCCTAGCAGCGGCGTACCGCGACTCGCAACGGCTATGTTCCGGAACGATTCCAGTGTTGCCCCGGCCGCTTGAAGATGTTCCCGACCGCTGTGCAATCGTGAGTCGCTCAAAGGTCGGATCGTCACGTACCGAACCGGCCGCTCGTTCGGCGGTGGCGGTGCGGCTTCGATGCGCATGGACGAGCCGGGGACGCCAAGCCTCCCAAGCCCTCAAATCCCTCAATGCCCCTACGGGAACTTCGGGAGCGAATCCCCACGGCTGATCAGCCGCGACGTCCCATTGCTCAGCGTCCGAGTGTCGTACCCGCATTGTTGCGGCCGGCTCTCTGCAGGGCGGCGGCGGCGCTGCTTGCGCTCGGCGGCAGATCCGGGCCAGCGCTGGATCGGCCGGATCCGGTGTGCGGCCCTGGATTCGGCATCGTCCCGATACGGTCTCCGCTCTTGCCCCAGGCGAGGCCGGCATTGAGGCCCGCGTAGAAGCCGGTAAAATCTTCAGCCCGCGCCGGCGCCACCGCGAGAATCAGCAGGATCGTCGGCATCAGCACGCGGCGCATGGCGGTTCCGAAACAAGAAAGGCGGCGACCCCGCTGAGGGCCACCGCCTTGGAGAATTTCGAGGGATCGCGGCAGCAAGACGGCCGCGAGACCGCTAGTCTTCGACGTTGATGCTGGAGGCCTCGCGGCCCTTCTGACCATCGACGACGCCGAGGGTGACCTGTTGGCCTTCGGCCAGAGATTCCAGGCCGGCACGGGACAGGGCGGAGCGATGGACGAACACGTCCTTGCCGCCGTCGTTGACCGAGACGAAGCCGAAGCCCTTGGCGGGATCGTACCACTTCACGGTGCCGCTCATCTCGACCGAGGGACCGGACGCAGCCCGGCCACCACCGCCGAAGCCACCACCGCCGCCACCGGCGCCGTAACCACCGCCGCCGCCACCACCGTAGCCGCCACCGCCACCGCCGGCGAAGCGGTCGGCGCCGAAGCCGCCGGTGCGCGGGCGCAGCTCACGCCGGGGCGCGGGCGCCTCGGCCGTGGAGGTATCGACGCTGGTGACGCTCGTGACCTGCGGGCCCTTCTGGCCCTGCGCCGTGGTGACCGTCAGCCGGGTGCCCGGCATCAGGTCGGCGTGGCCAGCAGCCTCGACGGCGCGAATGTGGAGGAAGGCATCGCCCGAGCCGTCGCCGAGTTCGACGAAGCCGAAGCCCTTCTCCTTGTTGAACCACTTGACCGTCGCATCACGCTCCGGCCCGGTTGCCACCGGCGCAGCGCCGGGACCGCCGCGGGGCGGGCCGCGGTCGAAACCACCGCCGCCGAAACCGCCGCCGCCGCCACCACCGAATCCACCACCGCCGTATCCGCCGCTGGGGGGAGCCTGATCAGGCCATCTCGGCTCGCCAGCCTCGTCGAAGCCGCGCTTCTGCGGCCCCCTGAAATCACGACCACGTCCCATCGAAAGCTCGCAAAAACCGTCCGCCGCCCTGGTCTTGAATACCGCGTGCGCGCCATCCCAGACAGCCCACGCCCCGCACTATCATTACCCCCGGTCGCGGTAACCAAGAATAACGCCCCAGTCCTGACGCAATCGGGCCTTGACCGCAAGGACCTTCTTCGCCAAGACGCGCCCGTTTCGTTACTTTCTTGCGATAAACAACGCAGGTTGCGGACCCTGTGGATCCAGGCGTTCGCCTTGGACGAGAGGGCGTTAGCGAAACGCAAAGGCTGTTCGGCTAGACTCGCGTCGCGCCCCGCAACGGCACCCGGCCATGATCGCGACTCCGACCTTCCCCGATCTTTCGGCCCTCGTGGTCGATGAGAGTCTCTACATCCGGCGAATCGTGCGCGACATGCTCATGCGCGTCGGCATCAAGCGCGTGCTGGAGGCGCCGGACGGCGCCGAGGCGCTGGGCGTGCTGGCCGAGAGCAAGCCCGACATCAGCATCATCGACTGGGACCTGTCGATCCTGTCCGGGGAAGAGTTCATCCGGCTCGCGCGCACGCCCTCGACCTCCCCCTGCCCGACCATCCCGATCATCCTGATGCTGGCCCAGCCGCGCCGGAACGTGGTCGACCGCGCCGTCGCGCTGGGGGTCAACGAGATCATCGCCAAGCCATTCTCGCCGAAGACCCTGTGGTCGCGGCTCGACGAGGTGATCAACCGGCCCCGCCCCTATTCCCAGGTCAAGAGCCTGCTGCGTCCGATCCCGCGCCGGTCGGGCGCCATGAAGGCAGTCGCATGACGACCGCGGCCTAAGGTGGGTCGCGACGATCGGACATTGCAGTTCCCGACCGACCCTGTAGGGTCTTCCATCAAGAATGGCCGAGCGCGACGCTTCTGGCTGACCCGAAGGACCGACGGCCGCGCCGATGAGGGACGAGACCGCTGCGGCCGCGCCGTCCCGCACGTCGGCCGGCGCAGTGCCGCTCCAGCCGACGGCCCCGTCGCCGGGCCGTGACAGACGACGCGTCGCCTACGCGGCGCTGGATCTCGGCACCAACAATTGCCGCCTTCTCATCGCCGAGCCGACCTTCAGCGGTTTCCGGGTGATCGACGCCTTCTCGCGCATCGTCCGCCTCGGCGAGGGACTGGGCACCTCGGACCGTCTCAACGACGCCGCGATCGAGCGCACCGTCGAGGCCCTGCGGATCTGCCGGACCAAGATGCAGGCCCGGGGCGTCCGCCGGGCCAAGGTAATCGCCACGGAAGCATGCCGCCTCGCGGTGAACGGCGCGGCCTTCGTCGAGCGCGTCCGCCGGGGCGTCGGCCTCGACCTCGAGATCGTCGACCGGCAGACCGAGGCGTATCTCGCGGTGACGGGCTGCGCGGCGCTCGCCGACCCGGACGCGGAATCCGTGGTGATCTTCGACATCGGCGGCGGCTCCACCGAGATCGCGTGGCTCGACGGCGAGGCGGCCAACCCGTCCACCGACCCGACTCTGCGGATCCGCGCTTGGGATTCCCTGCCGGTCGGCGTCGTCACCCTGGCCGAACGCCATGGCGGCGCCGAGGTGACCCGGCGGATGTTCGAGGGCATGGTCGAGGAGGTGGCGGAAAAGCTGTCCGCCTTCGCGATCCGGGCGGCGGCGGCGGCCACGGCCCCGCATTTCCACCTGCTCGGCACGTCCGGCACGGTGACCACGATCGCCGCCATGCATTTGCGGCTGGCCCGCTACGAGCGGCGGCGGGTGGACGGCCTGTGGATGAGCGACCATGAGGTCTCCGCGGCCATCGACGATCTGCTCGACACGCGGCTGGAGCAGCGGGCCGACAATCCCTGCATCGGACGCGATCGCGCGGATCTGGTACTCGCGGGCTGCGCGATCCTGGAGGCGATCCGGCGGGCCTTCCCGTCCGAGCGCCTGCGCATCGCCGACAGGGGCCTGCGCGAAGGATTGTTGATGAACATGATGCGGGAGGACGGCGTCTGGAACCGGAAGGCCGTCCGATGAGGACACCACGATGACGGACCGGCGCGGGGGCGCGGGCTCCACGGGCGGCGTGCGCGGCGACCTGAAGCAGCGGGTGAAGACCGGCCGCGGCCGGACGCTGTCGCAGAAGCGGTGGCTGGAGCGCCAGCTCAACGATCCCTATGTGGCCCGGGCCAAGCGCGAGGGCTATCGCTCCCGCGCGGCCTACAAGCTCATCGAGATCGATGAGCGCTACAAGCTGCTCAAGCCCGGCCAGCGGGTGGTCGACCTCGGGGCAGCGCCGGGCGGCTGGTCGCAGGTGGCGGCCCGGATCGTGGGGACGACGGGCCGCGTCGTCGGCATCGACCTCCTTGAGATCGAGCCGATGCCGAACGTCGAGTTCATCACCCTCGACTTCCTGGATCCCGAGGCACCGGTGAAGCTGACCACGCTGCTCGGCGGCCCGGCCGACCTCGTCCTGTCCGACATGGCCGCCAACGCCACCGGTCACAAGAAGACCGACCACCTGCGGATCATCGGCCTGGCCGAGACCGCGGCCGAGTTCGCCCGCGAGATCCTGGCCCCAGGCGGCGCCTACCTCGCCAAGGTGCTGCAGGGCGGCACAGAGAACGCCCTGCTGGCCGACCTGAAGCGAGACTTCACGGCGGTGCGCCACGTGAAGCCGGCGGCAAGCCGGTCCGATTCCAGCGAGCTCTACGTGCTCGCGACTGGCTATCGCAGCGTCGCGGCGCGGGCGGCCGCGGCGGCCGACGAGGCCTGAACCTCCCCCGATGCTGTTCGAGTGGGCGCTGTCGCTGGTCAATCCCGCGCCGTTGCGCCTGCGCCGCCTCGGCTATGTCCGCCAGAGCGGCCGTCTCCACGCCCGGTCCCGCCGGTGCCGCGCGGCCTGGGCGCCGCACCTGACCCGGGCGCGCGGCGTGATCATCGCCGCCGCCGAGGCGACGGCCGGGCGCGGGTCGGTGGTGGTGCTCGGGTCCGGGCTCCTTGACGACGTCCCGCTCAAGGCCCTCGCGGACCTGTTCGACCGGGTGTCTCTGGTGGACGCCGTCCATCCCTGGCCGGCACGGCTCACCGCCCGCCGACACCGCAACGTCGCCCTGGTGACCGCGGAGATCAGCGCGGGCTTGGGCGATCCAGGCCTTGCCGAGGTCTGTGCGTCCGCCGACCTGATCGTGTCGGCCAACCTGCTGTCGCAGCTCCCGATCGTTCCGATCGAAGCTCACGAAGCGCGGGGCCGTGAGGCGCCGCCGCAACTGGGCACCCAGATCGTCGAGACTCATCTCGCGGCCCTGGACCGGCTCGCATCCGGGACCGCGCGGGTCTGCCTGGTCACCGACATCGTGCAGCGTGTGGAGGACCGGGCCGGGCGGGTGACCGACAGCCTAGACCTGATGTTCGGGGTGGCTCTGCCGCCGCCAGTCCAGGTTTGGGACTGGGAGATCGCGCCGTTCGGCGAAATCGGCCGACGCCACCGGCTGATCCACCAGATCCATGCCTACCCGGACTGGCGGGCCGCCCGGGCCTGATCCGTTTGCGAGCCGACAGTCCCCGCTCACCGTCGTTGCGAGCGGAGCGAAGCAAGCCAGGGCATCACATGATTCGCGAAAGTGGCGCCTCACTGGACTGCTTCAGCGCGCGCGACGATGGAGAGCGATCATCAACTGAGGGTGCCAACCGACCAGCATGACCCATGCAAAAAGCCGCCCCGGTGTCCCGGGACGGCTTTCTCAGGTGGCGTCGGCGTTTCGCCTCACTCGGTCGGGGCGTCCTCGGCGGGTGCGCGGGCCTCGCCCTCTTCCGGGGCGATTCCCTCGAAGCGCGGCCGGCGACGGCGGCGCGGCTTCACGGGCGCCTCCTCGGCTGCGGCCTCGGGGGCCGGGACCGCCGGCTGCTCGACGGGAGTCGTGGCCGCCACCGGACGGGGCGGCGTCATCAGGAACGCCGGCAGGCTCGCCGGATCCTCCGCCGTGACCGGAGCCGGAGCGGCCTCGCGGCGACGCTCGCGACGGGGCGCGGGCTCGGCCTGACGGGGCGTCTCGCTGCGAGCGACCGCCTCGCCCCTGGGTTCGCTCCGGCGCGGCTGACGCTCGTCGGAGCGGGTATCCTGGCGGGCGTCCTGGCGAGTTTCCTGGCGGCTCTCCTGCTGCCGGGGCTCCGCACGCGCGGTCTCGGACCGGCCGGACTCGTAGCGGTTCTGATCGCCGCGGGCGTCCTGCCGTGTCTCCTGGCGCGTCTCCTGCCGGTAATCCTGGCGGCCGTAATCCTGCCGTCCGTCCTGGCGGGTGTCTTGGCGGTTCTCTTGCCGGCTGTCCTGCCGATTATCCTGGCGGGTGTCCTGCCGATCCTGCCGGTAGTCGGGACGCTGCTGATAGTCCTGCCGCGGGGAATCCTGCCGCTGGTAATCCTGCCGGGGCTGATCCTGGCGCCGGTAATCCTGGCGACCATTGTTGTCGAAGCGCCGCTGGTCCCGGTTCTGGAAGCGATCGCGGCCCTGCTGCTGACGACCGTCCTGCTGCTGGTTCAGGTCCTGCCGCATCTCGTAGGGCTGGGGCTGCTGACCCGGGTCGCCGTCGTCGTAGCCATTGTAGGGCTGGCCGTTCTGCGACGCGCCGTTGCCCTGGCCCTCGTCGTCACCCTCGTCCATCTCGTCGTCGTAGGCGCGGCTGGCATATCCACCGGTATTCGTCGGCCGAGTCTGCTCCTGGGCGCCGGATACGATCCGGAAATAGTGTTCGCCGTGCTGGAAATAGTTTTCGGCCGCTACGGGATCGCCGGCCGCCTGCGCGTCGCGGGCGAGCTGCGCGTACTTGTCGGCGATGTGTTGCGCCGTGCCGCGGATTTTGACGTCGGGGCCGTTGGATTCGTAAGAGCGCGTCAGCGGATTCGGACCTTTCGGCCGGTTACGGCCGCGCATCCGTCGATTCTGGTTTGGTCTCATCGGTCTTCAGTGACCCTCGTTCACGCAAACGACGTTCTTCGGGGCGTCCGGCGTCGATCTTCAGACGCGCTCCGGCCAAATGCACCCGGTGAAGCCGCACGGTCGACCGCCTCACGGTCCGCGCGTTCGCCTGACCATCCCTCGCACCGCGCGTCCGGGCACAGACGCCAGAAACCAGTCGATTGTCAGGTTCGAGTGTTGTCGAACTGACGCGCAGTCGCACGCGCGCTCAAGTCCAACAATACGGGGGATCAGCGAACCGGGCGGGGACCTGCGATCGTTGCCGACCGTATAATCGTCCGTCTTAACGAACCGTTCGCGACCTTCAAACGGACTCTAGCGTTCCCCGGGAGATGCAACAAGCATTTTCTCAGCCCACCGATCGTCGTCGCGGATCTAGGCATCCGTGTGGCCGAATGGAAGGCCGAATGTCAGGACGCGATCGTGGCCCGCCAGATCGCGCCTGAGCCCCAGGTCGGCGTAGCCGGCACCGCGTCCAAGCGTTCGCACCGCCTCGGCCTGATCGTACCCGATCTCGAGCAGCAGCCGTCCGCCCGGCGCCAGCAGCGCGGCGTCCCGGACCCCATCGAGGATCCGTCTGTAGGCGTCGAGCCCATCCGGCCCACCATCGAGAGCGGCGTGGGGATCGTGCAGCCGCACGTCCCGGTCGAGGTGCTGGATGACGTGGCGGACGATGTAGGGCGGGTTCGAAACCACAAGGTCGAAGCCGCCCCGGAGGGCGTCGCACCAATCCCCCGCCGCGAAGGCCGCCCGGCCGCCGACCCCGTTGGCGACCGCGTTGTGCCGGGCGATGCGCAGGGCTGCCGGTGACCGGTCGAGGCCGAGCCCGTTGGCCTGCGGCAGCTCGCTCAGGAGCGCCACCAGGATACAGCCAGAGCCGGTGCCGAGGTCGAGGCACCGGAGTGGTGCCGCCCGGTCCGGAGCGCAGGCGAGCGCCGCCGCCACCAGGGTCTCGGTATCGGGACGCGGAACCAGGGTTTCGGGCGCCAGCCTGAATGGCAGGCCCCAGAACTCCCAGGCGCCCAGGATGCGGGCCACGGGCTCGCCGGCGAGCCGCCGCGCGAAAGCCGCGTCGAGGGCGTCGCCAGCCTGCGCGTCGAGAATCCGGTCCCCGTCGAGAAGGAGGTCGCGCACGTCGAGGTCGAGCAGGCCCAGCAGGAGGAAGCGCGCGTCCCCCGCGGCTTCCGCGTTGCCGCCGGAGCTGAGCAGGGTGGTTCCCCGACGCAGGGCCTCCCGCCGCGATAGGCCCCGGCTCGTTCCCGCGATCACGCCGCCGCTCAGGCCATGCCTTCGGCGGCCAGCAACTCGGCCTGATGCTCGGTGATGAGCGCGTCCACCACCTCGTCCAGCGCGGTGCCGGCCATGACCTCCTCCAGCTTGTAGAGGGTCAGGTTGATGCGGTGGTCGGTCACCCGCCCTTGGGGGAAATTATAGGTCCGGATGCGCTCGCTGCGGTCGCCGGACCCGACCTGCGCCCGCCGGTCGGCGGCACGGGCGGAATCCTTTGCGGTCCGCTCGGCGTCGTAGAGCCGCGCGCGCAGCAGCGACATCGCCCGGGCGCGGTTCTTGTGCTGCGACCGCTCCTCCTGGACGAAGACCACGATACCGGTGGGCAGGTGGGTGATGCGGATTGCCGATTCCGTCTTGTTGACGTGCTGGCCGCCGGCGCCCTGGGCCCGCATCGTATCGATCTTCAGGTCGGCGTCGTTGACGACGATGTCGACCTCCTCGGCCTCCGGTAGCACCGCCACGGTGGCGGCCGAGGTGTGGATGCGGCCCTGCGTCTCGGTGTTCGGCACCCGCTGCACGCGGTGCGCGCCGCTCTCGAACTTCAGGCGCGCGAACACGCCCTTGCCCTTCACCTCCGCCACGACCTCGCGGAACCCGCCGACGGTGCCCTCGCTCTCGGAAATCACCTCGACCCGCCAGCCCTTCGACTCGGCGTATTTCGCGTACATCCGGAACAGGTCGCCGGCGAACAGTGCCGCTTCGTCGCCGCCGGTGCCGGCACGGACTTCCAGGATCGCGCTCTTCTCGTCGGCGGCATCCTTGGGCAGCAATATGAGCTGCAATGCCCGGTAGGCGCCTTCGAGCTGATCCTGGGCCTCCGGTTTCTCCTCGGCCGCAAGGGCGCGCATCTCCGGATCGGTGCCGGCCTCGTCGATCATCGCCTCCAGGCCCGCCAGGTTCGCAAGCGCCGACCGGTAGGTGTGGATCGCGTCCACCACGGGATCGAGATCGGACAGCTCACGAGAGAGCTGGATCACGGTCTCGGATTCGCCTTCGCCGGTGGCGAGCTGCGCGGTGACGAATTCGTGCCGCGCCAGGATGGCGTCGAGGCGCTCGGTGGGAAAGGGGATCATCGCCCGTGTTTCTGCAGGTTCTGGCGCACGACGTTCCAGGCCGGGCGTGGTCTCGTCTCAGGGGTGGGAGCGCGGGATCTTAAAGTTGACCGACGCGGCAGGACAGAGGCCCACCCCACGCCGCCTCCCTTCGCGCGCGGAAACCGCAGCGCACCGACGGAAAGCGTCGTGGCTGTGCCGTACAACCCCGGCCGAACCTTCGGCAAGAGCGGCAACACGGGTTAGATAGGAACGCCGTGGGCGTGTGCGAAGGCGGTGAGCGCCGGGCGCAGGGAATCGCCGTCGTGCATCCGGGCCATCTCGGCGTCGATCAGCTCCGACACGGCGGCCGCATCGAGGCTGAGCACCATCGCCTTGACCGGGCCGATGGCGGCCGGCGACATCGACAGGCTGCGGTAGCCGATGCCGATCAGCGCCATCGCGTCGAGCGGCCGGCCGCCGATCTCGCCGCAGACCGTCACCGGGCAACCGGCCGCGTTGGCCCGCTCGGCGATCAGCCGGAACGCCCGCAGGGCCGCGACGCAGAGCGGGTCGAACCGGTCGGCGACCCGGCGGTTCTCGCGGTCGACCGCGAACAGGAACTGCATCAGATCGTTCGAGCCGACGGAGAGGAAGTCGGCTTCCTTCGCGATCTCGTCGATCTGGAACAGCAGCGAGGGCACCTCGACCATCGCACCCAGCCTGCACTCGGTGGGGAGCTGGTAGCCGTGGCGGCGCAGATAGGCCTTCTCGCGTTCCACGATGCCGCGGGCGCGGACGAACTCGTCCACGGTGGCCACCATTGGGAACATGATCTTGAGCGGATCGCCGTCAGCGGCCTTCAGGAGGGCGCGCAGCTGCATCCGCAGCAGGGCCGGCCGGTCGAGGCCGATGCGGATCGCCCGCCAGCCGAGCGCCGGGTTCTCCTCCTCGAGCTTGGCCATGTAAGGCAGGATCTTGTCGCCGCCGATATCGAGCGTGCGGACCGTCACGGGCTTGCCGGCGGAGGCCGCAAACACCTTGCGGTAGAGCTCCTGCTGCTCCGCGGCCGACGGCATGCGCTGGGCCACCATGAACTGCAATTCGGTGCGGAATAGTCCGACGCCCTCGGCGCCGGTCTCGTGCAGGTGGCTGAAATCGACCAGCAGGCCGGCATTCAGCTGCAGGCCGACGCGAACCCCGTCCCGGGTCTGGGCCGGGACGTCCCGAAGGGCCCGATACTGCTCCTGCCGACGGGCGCGCAGCCGCACCATCTCGGCATAGGCCGCCTCGACCTCGGGGCCGGGCCGGACGTGGATCTCGCCGGCCACGCCGTCGACGATGATGGCATCGCCGGCATCGCACAGGGCGGAGGCGTTCTCGACTTCGCCCACCGCCGGGATGCCGAGCGCCCGGGCCACGATGGCGACGTGGCTGGTGGGACCGCCCTCCTCCAGGACGATGCCGCGCATCGTCGAGGAATCGTAGTCCAGCAGCGCGGCCGGCCCCATGGTGCGCGCCACCAAGATGGCGTTCTCCGGCAGGATGACGGCTCCACCGGCCTCCGGACCGATCAAGGTGCGCAGCAGCCGGTTGGCGAGGTCGTCGAGGTCGTGCAGGCGCTCGCGCAGGTACGGGTCCGCCTGACGCATCATCCGGGCGCGGTTGTCCGACTGCACCCGCTCGACGGCGGCCTCGGCGGTCAGGCCGGAGGCCACGGCCTCGCGCATCCGCCGGAGCCAGCCCTTGTCGTGGGCGAACATCCGGACGGTCTCCAGCACCTCGCGCGATTCGGCGGTGCCGATCCGGTCGCCGCGCTCGACCAGCGCGTCGATGGCGGAGCGGACCTCCTCGATCGCCGCGTCGAGCCGCGTGACCTCGCGCTCGACGTTCTCGGCGATCAGCGTCTTCACCACCACGCGCGGCTCGTGAAGCACGACGTGGCCGAGCCCGATGCCGTCCGCCAGCGCGATGCCGCGGGCGACGACCGGGCGGCGAGCGGCGGTGCCGGCATCCGGCGCCAGGCCCTCCAGCTCGCCCGAGGCGATCATCTCCGAGAGGACCATCGCGGTCGTCTGGAGCGCCTCGATCTCCTCCTCGGAATAGACCCGGTAGGTCTGGTTCTGGACGGTAAGCACGCCGAGCGTGTTGCCGGCCCGCAGCAGGGGCACGCCCAGGAACGCGTGATACGCCTCCTCGCCCGTCTCCGGCCGATAGGAGAAGGCCGGGTGGTTCTGCGCGTCCGAGAGAGAGAGCGGTTCGGCGGTCCGGGCGATCAGGCCGACGAGGCCCTCGTCGGCGTTCATGCGCGTCTGGTGGACCGCCTCGCGGTTCAGGCCCTCGGTAGCGAACAACTCGAGGGTGTTGTCGTCCCTCAGGACGTAGACCGAGCAGACCTCGGCCACCACGTTAGCGGCGATCAGGACGACGATGCGGTCGAGGCGTGCCTGGGGACTGACCGGCTCCGCCATCGCTTCGCGGAGGCGGCGCAGCAGCAGGCGCGGGCCTCCGGGCGCAGCGGGCATCGATTCGTCGTTCCAACGTCGGCGAGCGGCCTTGGCGTCGACCACCCTGCAACCTTGGCGCCGACTGGGAAACGTCCGGCGCCGGATGGACCGCGCCGCGAGCCCCCGGAAGATCTCCGGGTTCGGCGGAAAGGCCCGTGACTGTTCTAGCTCAAGACACCCGATCCGCTGATGAGACCCCGACCGCTCGCCATGCGAGTGGACGTGATTCCAACCCCTTACCTGATCTCTTGTTTCAGCGCGCCCTCGTCCACCGAGCCGACGTTCCGGTCAGGCCGTGGGCGCTCTCGTCGAGAACCCCCCAGGCTCAGGCCTGATCCAGGCCGTATAGCGAGTGGAGCGTGCGCACGGCAAGCTCCGTATAGGCCGCATCGATCAGCACGGAGAACTTGATCTCCGACGTGGTGATCGCGCGGATGTTGATGCCCTTTTCGGCCAGAGCCCGGAACGCCTTGGCTGCGACGCCCGCGTGGCTGCGCATCCCGACGCCGATCGCCGAGACCTTGACCACGTCGGTGGCCCCTTCGATCTGCGCGTAGCCGATCTGCGGACTCGCCTGGTCGAGGATCGCGCGGGTGCGCTCGTACTCGGCGGCCGGCACCGTGAAGGTCATGTCGGTGGTCGACTGGTCGCCCGACACGGTCTGGATGATCATGTCGACGTTGATGTTCGCGTCGGCCAGCGGCCCGAAGATGGCGGCGGCCACGCCGGGGCTGTCCTTGACCCGGCGCAGGGTGATCTGCGCCTCGTCCCGGGAGAATGCGATCCCGGTGATGATCTGCTGTTCCACGATGTCGTCCTCGTCGCAGATGAGGGTGCCCGGGCGCGCTGCGTCCGGCGGATCGAAGGAGGACCGGACCGTGGTCGGCACCCGGTGGACCATGGCGAGTTCCACGGAGCGGACCTGCAGGACCTTGGCGCCGAGCGACGCCATCTCCAGCATTTCCTCGAAGGTCACGCGCTCCATGCGCCGGGCCTTCGGCACGATGCGCGGATCGGTGGTGTAGACCCCGTCCACGTCCGTGTAGATGTCACAGCGCTCGGCCTGGATCGCGGCTGCCACGGCCACCGCTGAGGTGTCCGAGCCGCCGCGCCCGAGGGTCGTCACCCGGCCGGTCTCGGCATGGATGCCCTGGAAGCCGGCGATAACCGCCACCTCGCCCTTCGCGAAGCCCGCCTCGAGGTTCTTCGGGTCGATCTCGGCGATGCGGGCCGAGCCGTGCGCATCCGAGGTCAGCACGGGAATCTGCCAGCCCTGCCAGGAGCGGGCCTTGAGGCCGTCCTTCTGCAGGGCGACCGCCAGGAGGCCCGCGGTCACCAGCTCGCCCGAGGCCACCACGGCGTCGTACTC
Source organism: Methylobacterium sp. AC315 (assembly GCF_979253755.1). Taxonomy (NCBI): domain Bacteria; kingdom Pseudomonadati; phylum Pseudomonadota; class Alphaproteobacteria; order Hyphomicrobiales; family Methylobacteriaceae; genus Methylobacterium; species Methylobacterium sp. AC315. The sequence continues at coordinate 467,272 of NZ_CEEDEA010000003.1, read as the reverse complement.
GCGCGGGTCGTAGAGCGGGTTGGCGTCCTTCACCCACTCGACCAGCTCGTTGGTCTTGCCGGACATGGCCGACACGATCACGGCGACCTCGTAGCCGGCCGCGACCTCGCGGGCGACGTGGCGGGCCACGTTGCGGATGCGGTCGAGCGTGGCGACGGAGGTGCCGCCGAATTTCATCACCAGACGGGGCATGATGGTTCTTCGCGGGTTCCCGGCGGCGACTGGGGACGAACCGCCCTGGCGGGTCCCGGACAGTGCCCGGCGGGTACAAGCGGCTCGTTGAGGTGTCAACAACCGGCCAAGCATGGAACCCGCCAAGCACGGTGCCGGCGCGCCGCGGCGACGGCCCCGGGGCAGCCGTGCTATGGCGGCCCGGATATGCCGCGTCGGCCGCCCCGATCCGGACCGCCCGGCGACGGCCTGGCGTTCGGGCATCGCAGGCGGACCGCCGGCCTCGACGGAACGGATCGCGCATGGACAGGGCAGCCACGAACCCCGGGACGGACGGCTTCGTCGATCGCGGCGAGGTCGCGCGCTTCGACGCGCTCGCCGCGACCTGGTGGGACGAGGCCGGGCCGATGCGGGTGCTGCACCGGTTCAACCCGGTGCGCCTGGCCTATATCCGCGACGCGCTCTGCCGCCGGTTCGACCGGGATCCGCAGGCGCCGTTCCCCCTGGACGGCCTGACGCTGTGCGATGTCGGCTGCGGCGGCGGCGTGCTGTCGGAACCCCTGGCCCGGCTCGGCGCCACCGTGACCGGCCTCGATCCCGCGGAACAGAACATCGCGGTGGCCCGCGCCCACGCCGCGGCCGGCGGCGTGCCGGTGGATTATCGCGGCGAGACCATCGAGACGGTGGTCGCGTCCGGCCAGATCTTCGACGCCGTGCTGATCATGGAGGTGGTGGAGCACGTCTCCGATATGCCGGCCTTCGTGCGGACCGCCTGCGCCGCCGTGAAGCCTGGCGGGATGCTGTTCGGCGCGACCCTCAACCGGACCCTGCGCTCGTTTGGGCTCGCCATCGTGGGCGCCGAGTACGTGCTCGGCTGGTTGCCGCGGGGCACGCACGATTGGGAGAAGTTCGTGACGCCCGACGAGTTTCGCCGCGCCATCCAGGCGGGTGGCCTCGACGTCACCGACACGATCGGCGTCGCCTACAATCCCCTGACCGACGGATGGCGCACCAGCCGGGACAAGGCGGTGAACTACATGGTCGCGGCCGAGCGCCGCGCCTGAACCGGAGCCTCCGCGCGCGGTTGAGACCGCAGCGGAGGCCCGAACCATGCTCGAAAAGATTCCCCACGCGCTCGGCGCGGCCCTGTCCGGCCTCAAGGCCGGGATGGAGAAGACCGCCTTTCACGCGGATTTCGCCGACGTCCCGGAGACGCTGACGCTGACGAGCCCCGCCTTCGCGGACGGTGCCGAGATCCCCGCACACTATACCGCGGACGGGCCGGGCCTCTCGCCGCCCCTGGCCTGGAGCGGCGTGCCGGCGGGGACCGGCACGCTGGTCCTGCTGGTCGAGGATGCCGGCAGCCCCACGCCGCAGCCCCTCGTTCACCTGATCGTGTGGAATGTTCCGCCCTCGGTCGACAGCCTCGACGAGGGGGCGCTGGCGAGCCCCGACCGGCCTGGCACCCCGATGCGCCACGGCAAAAACAGCTTCTTGCGGCCCGAATGGCTCCCGCCCGATCCGCCGAGCGGCCATGGACGCCACGCCTACCTGTTCCAGATCTACGCGGTTGGGAGCGTGCTCGACCTGCCCGACAGCCCTGGTCGGGGCGCCGTCCTCGACGCGATGCGCGGGCGGGTGATCGGCAAGGGCCAGCTCGCGGGTGGCTATGCCCGCCGCTGAACCGGACCGATCGATGGGCGGGGATTGGACCGGCCCGCGGCTTCGTTTGCGTTGTGCCGCAGGGGGCGCCGGGCTAGTGAGTCGACCAGATACCGCGTGCGCGCACAAGGACTTCCGCCGCGTGCGTGGACCTGGATTTCCCCTCAGTTTCGGAGCGTGACCGGTGGGCTTGGATGCGCGCGCGCGGCGGAAGGACACGGACATCGTCGCCTGCGCCCTCGCGGCGTCGAATGTCGGGACCTGGGAATGGCGGATCGCCGACGATGTCGTGCGTTGCGATTCCGTCGCCGCTACGATGCTCGGCATCCCACGCTCGGCCACCGGCCACGGCACGACCTACGCGCTGTTCTTCGAACGCGTCCATCCGCAGGACCGGCAGCGGGTCGGCGCGATCGTCAAGAACCTCCAGCGTCACGGTGGGCTGTACGTCGCCCAGTACCGCACCGTGCTGACGCCGGACGACGTCCGCTGGGTCCTGGCGCGCGGCCGCTTCGTGGTGAGCGCGGACGGGATCGTGAGCGAGGCCCGCGGCATCGTCATCGACGTGACGGAGAGCAGCCGCGACGGCTTCCTCGACGAGTCCGCCTTCTGCGCGATCGATGCGCCCGGCAGCGGGATCGACCGGGTGGCCGAGCTGGCGCTGGCGCTGTTCAACGTCGCCGAGGGCCTGGGCGAGTCGGATTTCGTCCGGCTGAAGCCCCTGATGGACGCGCTGCTGCACGAGATCGGGCGGCAGCTGGTCGAAAGCCCCGCGGTCCCGGCTGCCGACAGCGTCCATTGAGGCACCGCGGCTTCCACGCCTCGCCTGCCTGCCTCACCTGCCTCACCTTTGCCTGCGACGCCTTGCCTTGCGGTGGCGAATCCTGATATGGCGGCGCCATCCCGCGATGCGTGTTTCGTGATCGCTGGACGCGACCCCGCGTCCCGCCTCGCTGACACGTTCCCGATCCCCCGTGAATGGACGGCCCCGCCCGGGCTCGAGAAACCGATGAAGATCCGTAATTCCCTCAAGTCCCTGCGCGGCCGTCACCGCGACAACCAGCTCGTGCGCCGCAAGGGCCGGGTCTACGTGATCAACAAGACCCAGAAGCGCTTCAAGGCTCGCCAGGGCTGAGGCCGTCTGCCCGGCTCAGGCCGGGTATCGGAGCGACGTCCCGTCAGGCCGTGCTCGGTCTTTCGGGAGTGTGCAGATCGTCACGCGAAAGCAGCCGCGCCCGGCCGGGCCGCGGCTGCTTTCGCGTGCGCGGCACCGCGGCACGTTGACGAGCGCGACACCCGCGCACACTCTGCTGGCATCATGCCGACACGCTTCATCGCCGCCCTGGTCTGCCTGCCGGTTCTGGCCGCGACGCCCGCCGACGCGGCACCCGATGCCATCCGGCCCGGCCGCGCCGCGCCGGAGGTCAAATCGGCGCCCGAGGCCAAGCCGGCGCCGAAGCCGGTCAGCCTCGATGACCTGTTCACCCGCCTGCGCGCCAGCGAGGATCCCGCCGAGGCGAAGGGCATCGCGAAGCTCATCGAGCGCCGTCTCGACGCGTCCGGCAGCCCAACCGCGGACCTGCTCACCGATCGTGCCCGGCAGGCCATCTCGGCTCACGACTTCCCCCTGGCGGCCGAGCTGATGGACCGGGTCACCGCCCTGGAGCCGAACTGGTCGGAGGGGTGGAACCGCCGCGCCACGGTGTTCTGGCTTCTGACCGACAAGGACGACGCCATCGCCGACCTGCGCCGGGCACTGGTTCTGGAGCCGCGCCATTTCGAAGCCTGGGCCGCCATGGGCAGGATCTACGAATCCCTCGATGACAAGGCGCGGGCACTCGCGGCCTTTCGCCGGGCGCGGGCGCTGTATCCCAAGATGGAGAAGATCGGCGAGGCGGTCGACCGCCTAGCCCCGGAGGTTGACGGCCGCGACCTGTGAGCCGCGTGGTCGGACTGCTCCTCACGCTCCTCGCCCTCCCCTTCGCGATCCTGGGCCTGGTTCTCGGCCTCGGCGCGCTCGCGAGCCTCGTGATCGACCTGAAGGTCGGGGCCGCGAACCCGCCCGCCGGACCCTTCGTCGAGGTCGCCGGCGGGCGTCTGGCGACGATCCAGGCCGGTCCGGCGAACGGCCGGCCGGTGGTCCTGCTGCACGGTGCCTCGGCCAACGCCTCCGATCCGATGGAGGGCATCGGCCGCCGACTGGCAGCGGCGGGCTATCGGGTGATCGCCTTCGATCGGCCGGGCTTCGGGTGGAGCGACCGGATCGACGGCGGCGAGGCGGCGGCGCCCGCGATCCAGGCCCGGATCATCGCGGAGGCGCTCGACCGAATGGGCGTCGGCCCGGCGCTGGTGTTCGGGCATTCCTGGGCCGGAGCCCTGGCCCTGGCGCTCGCCCTCGACCATCCGGCGCAGGTCTCGGGCCTTGTTTTGGCCGCTCCGGTCGCGATGCCGATGCCGTCGCGGATGCTGGTCCTGCCTTGGTACTGGCGTCTCGCCATCAAACCGCCCGTGGCCTGGCTTCTCAGCCGCACGATCGGGCCGCCCGTCGCCCAGTATTTTCTTCCCGAGACGGCCAAGCGGGTCTTCCTGCCCCAGTCGGAGACACCCGGATACCCGGAGCTCGTCCGGGCCTCCCTCGTGCTGAGACCCGGGACGCTGCTCGCCAACGTTCAGGATCTCGTCGGCCTGCCGGCCGCCCTGGCGGCTCAGAGCCCGCGCTACGGTGACCTGCGCGTTCCGACCCTGGTGATATCCGGCGATGCGGACCCGATCGTCCGCAGTGAGAGCCAAGCGGTGCCTCTGGCGAAGGCGATCCCAGGCGCTCGGCTCGTGCTCCTGCCCGGGATCGGTCACATGCTCCACTTCGTGGCGGCGGAGCGCGTGACCGACGAGATCGTCCGGTTCGCGGGTGAGCAACGGCGCGAGGCTGCGCCGCTGCTCAAGGATTAGGACTCACGCCTTCTCGGCGTGCTCCCGGGTGATGAAGGTGAGCCGCACGAGGTTCGTGGCCCCAGGGGTGCCGAACGGCAGGCCCGCCACCACGATGACCCGGTCGCCCACCGCGGCGAACTTCTCGCGCACGGCGAACTTGGCGGCGCGGAACGACATGTCGTCCACGTCGCTGGCATCCTTGGTGACGATCGGGTGCGTGCCCCAGGCGAGGGCCAGGCGCCGGGCGGTCTCGCGCCGAGGCGTGAGGGCGATCACGGTGGCGTTCGGGCGCTCGCGTGACAGCCGCAGGGCCGTCGAGCCCGAATTGGTCCAGGCCATGATCGCGTCGAGATTGAGCGCATCGACCATCTGGTGGGCGGCCGCCGCGATCGCGTCAGCCGCGGTCTCGTCCGGCGTCGCGCTCTGCGCCCGGATGATCGACCAGTAGACCGAGTCCCGCTCCACCTGCTCGGCGATGCGGTTCATGGTCTCCACGGCCCCGACCGGGAAGGCGCCCGAGGCGCTCTCGGCGGAAAGCATCACGGCGTCCGCACCCTCGTAGACCGCGGTGGCCACGTCCGAGACCTCGGCGCGGGTCGGGACCGGCGCCGTGATCATCGATTCGAGCATCTGGGTCGCCACCACCACGGGCTTGCCGAATCGGCGGGCGCTGCGGGTGATCCGCTTCTGCACGCCGGGGACCTGCTCCAGCGGCATCTCCACGCCCAGATCGCCGCGGGCGACCATCAGGCCGTCCGAGATCTCGATGATCTCGTCGAGCCGGGTCAGGGCCTGCGGCTTCTCGATCTTGGCCATCACCAGGGCGCGCCCGGCGCAGACCTTCTTGACCTCGGCTACGTCTTCGGGACGCTGGACGAAGGAGACGGCGATCCAGTCGGCGCCGGCGTTGAGGCCGGCATCGAGGTCGGCCCGGTCCTTCTCGGTCATCGCCGGCACCGGGATCACCGTGTGGGGCAGCGACACGCCCTTGCGGTTCGAGATCTTCCCGCCGACCTCGACCCGGGTCACGGCCCGGTTCTCCGAGGTCTCCAGCACGGTCAGACGCAGCTTGCCGTCGTCCAGCAGGATGGCGTGGCCGGCCTCGAGCGCCTCCAGGATCTCCGGGTGCGGCAGGTGGCAGCGGCTGGCATCGCCGGGCGTGGGATCGCCGTCGAGCACGAAGGTCGCGCCGGTCTCGATCATCACGGCGCCCTCCGCGAAGGTGCCCAGCCGAAGCTTGGGGCCCTGCAGGTCGACCAGGATGCCGATCGGGTGCTTGGCCTCGCGCTCGATCGCCCGGATCACCTCGACCTTCTCGGGCAGCTTCTCGCGTGGCAGGTGGCTCATATTGAGCCGGAACACGTCCACGCCCGCCCGGAACAGGCGTTCGATCATCTCCGGCGAGTCCGAGGCCGGCCCAAGGGTGGCGACGATCTTTGTACGGCGCGAGCGTTTCAAGCGGGATCCTCCGGGTATTCCGCGGCGCTCGTCTCGGGGTTGGACCCGGACGGCGTCGGTTCGTTGGGTGCGGGTGTAGGCATCCCGCCCGGGGCAGCGTCAAGGGCGCGACGGCATCCTCAAGGCTTGGCCGGCGCGTCCGCCCGGTTGGGATCGGTGAGCTGGATCGTCCAGCTCTTCTGCTCGCCGGTATCGACTTCGAAGAAGCCGTTCCGGTCGTAGCCGCGGGCAAGGCAATCCTCGACCCCGCGGATCGTGAATTCCGAGTCGCGGGTGCACATCAGCGAGCGCCCGCTCCACTCGCCGCCGCGCGTGTAGTCGACGGCGAACACGTAATAGAAACGCGCCGCCAGCGCCCCCTTCAGGAGCGTCTCGCAGGCCTTCGGGGCCAGATCCCACCAGCCCTCCGTGACCCAGCCCTGCGGATCACGGTAGCCGAGCGAGATGCCGACCTTGCTGGCGGTCTGGTTGCACAGGCGCAGGTCGGCCTTCGCGGGGCCGGCGCCGAAGAGCGCGATGCCGAGCCCCAGGATCACCGGCACGGCGGCCGGCGAACCGGTCGCCCCCCTCAAGAACCTACCCGACGAGGATGATGCGGCAATCGTTGACATTGGTACGGGTCGGACCGGGGTTCACGAGGTCGCCAAGAGCCGCGAAGAACGCGGTCGAATCGTTCTGCTCCAGCATCGCGGCCGGGTCGAGGCCGGCGGCGCGGGCGCGATCGAGCGTCGTCGGGTCGACCAGGCCGCCGGCCGGATCGGTGGCGAGGCCGCGTCCGCCGTCGGTGCCGTCGGTGTCGGCGCTGATCCCGGAGATGCCGGGCGCGCCGTCCAGCGCCACGGCGAGGGCCAGGGCATATTCTTGGTTCGGGCCGCCATGGCCCTCGCCCCGGATGGTGACGGTCAGTTCCCCCCCCGAGATCAGCGCGACGCGCTGCCCGGCCGCTTTGTAGCGCTTGGCCTCGCTCGCGTGCACGGCCGCCACCTCCCGGGCCTCGCCTTCGAGGTCGGCGCCCAGCATGATCGGCTCGTAGCCCGCGTCCCTTGCCGCCTGGGCGGCCGCCTCCAAAGCGTCGATCGGCCGGGCGATGATGCGGTACTCGGCCCGGGCGAAGGCGGGATCGCCGGCCTTGGGGGTCTCGTTGTTCGGGTCGTTCAGGAGCCGGACGGCCGTCTCCGGCAGCGGGATGCCCCGGCGCTCGCAGATGGCGCGGGCATCCGCCAGGGTCGAGGGATCGGGCACGGTCGGGCCCGAGGCGATCACCGCCGGATCGTCGAACGGCACGTCCGAGATGGCGAGCGTCAGGATCCGCCGGGCGTTGCGGGCGGCCATGGCCAGCCGGCCGCCCTTGATCCGCGAGATGTGCTTGCGGACGGTGTTGATCTCGCCGATCGGGGCGCCGGAGCGGAGCATCGCCCGGGTGATCGCCTGCTTCTCGGCGAGCGTCAGGTCCCCGGCCGGCGCGATCCAGTTGGCGGAGCCGCCGCCGGACAGGAGCACCAGAACCTCGTCGTCCGGACCGGCCTCGGTGGCGAGCCGCAGGGCCTCCTGGGTCGCGGCGATGCCGGCCTCGTCGGGGACCGGGTGTCCCGCCTCGACCATGTGGATGCCCGGAGCGTCCTGTCCGTAGCCGTGCCGCGCCACCGCGAGGCCGACGATGCGGTCGTCACCGAGCCCGTGCTTCTGCCGGTAGAACCGGCTGGCCACCGCGCTCATGCTGCCGGCCGCCTTGCCGGCCGCCAGGATGATCAGGCGTCCCGGGCTCGGTTCCGGCAGGTGCGCGGGCAGGCACAGGTCCGGATGGGCGGCCCGGATGCCGGCGGTCAGGAGGGCTTCTAGGAGCGCGCGCTGCTCGGCGGGGGCGGCGATGGGCGGGACGGTTTCGGACATGGCGTCGGACGGGCTCCTCACAGGATGTTCTTGCGTGCGATCCCCGCCCACGCATTGGTGGACGGCGGGCCCGTTTCTTGCCGTGAGCGCACGTTGTTTGATAGGCATCTCGCCTCGTCAGGTGATCTGCCCGAGCCGCCGCCCCACGGCAAGCGCGATCGGCGCCGTCCCACAGATCCAACCCTCGGAGCCCCGTGACCCGTCCGGAGACTGAAGCGCGCGCCGACGCCCCGCACCCGTGCGAAATCCTACCCGGAGATCCCGCCTGCGGGCTGATCATCGCGTGCGATCATGCGTCGAACTTCGTGCCCCCGGACATCGAGCTCGGCGTGCCGGAATCCGAGTTCGCCCGGCACATCGCGTACGATATCGGCGCCGCCGCGGTGACGCGCGGGCTCGCGGCCCGGCTGAACGTGCCGGCGATCCTGACCAACTTTTCGCGTCTGATCATCGACCCGAACCGCGGCCGGGCCGACCCGACCCTTGTGATGCGCCTCTCCGACGGCGCCGTGGTGCCGGGCAATGCCCGCATCGACGAGGCCGGCAAGCAAGCCCGGATCGCGCGCTTCTACGCGCCGTTCGATGCGGCCATCGACGCGGCGATCGCGGCGGCCCAGGCGGCCGGGCGTCCCCCGGCGATCCTGACCATGCACAGTTTCACGCCCTACTGGCGCGGAACGGCACGGCCCTGGCAGGTCGGCATCCTGTACGACCGGGACGAACGCCTCGCCCGGCCGCTAATCGAGGCGCTCGCGGCCGATCCGGCCGGGCTCACCGTGGGCGACAACCAGCCTTATGGCGGCGGCTTGCCGGGCGATACGATCGACCGCCACGCCACCGCGCGCGGCTTGGCCAACGCCCTCGTGGAGATCCGCCAGGACCTTATCGCCGGCCAGGAAGGGCAGGAGGAATGGGCCGAGCGCTTCGCCCGCATCCTGCGTCCGCTGATCGGAGCTTGATCGCGACGCCGGCGATCCCGAGATGCGTGCGGCCGTCCTCAACCGGAAAGCATTTCACACCATGCCCGAGATCGACCCGCAGACCCAGACCGAACTCGAAGCCGCGGTATTTCGACGGCTCGTGTCGCACCTGCGCAATCGCACCGACGTGCAGAACATCGACCTGATGAACCTGGCGGGCTTCTGCCGGAACTGCCTGTCGAACTGGCTCAAGGATGCCGCCGACGAGACCGGCGTGCCGCTCACCAAGGACGAGAGCCGCGAGGCCGTCTACGGGATGCCCTACGGCGAGTGGAAGGCACAGCATCAGACCGAGGCGAGCCCCCAGCAGCAAGCGGGATTTTCGGCTTCCCAGGCCAAGGATCACTGACCGGGCGAAAGGGACGGCGAGAATCGGCTAAGCTTCCGGTAAGTTCGGACCGTTAACCACCGGTCCAGGGCGCACCTGCGCCGCGCATCCCGGAGAGCCCCATGAACGCCCATTCGATGCCCACCGCAGCAGCCCAGCGGCCCGGTGGCGACGTCTCGTCCTCCGAGGGCGTGGCCGCCGACGAGCTGAAGCAGTTCATCGAGCGCCTGGAGCGGCTCGAAGAGGAGAAGGCCGGCATCATGGGCGACATCAAGGAGGTGTTCGCCGAATTGAAGGGCCGGGGCTTCGACGCGAAGGCGGTGCGGACGATCATCAGGATCCGCAAGCAGGATCACAGCGAGCGCCAGGAGCAGGAGGCGATCCTCGAGCTCTACATGCAGGCGCTGGGCATGGCGTAGTCCTGCCGCCGATCCGGCCCCCGGTTCGGCCGAGGGATGAGATTGGAATGCGAAGGGCCGTACCCCGCCGGGTACGGCCCTTCGTTTACTCCATGATATGCCGGTCGGAGGTCAGTGGCCGCCCGAAGCGTGCGTCTCTTCGACCAAGCCGAGCGTCCGGCCCGGATAGCCGGCGGCATCGAAATACCGGGTCTCGCCGACCGTCTGGTAGTTCAGCACCGTCACGATGCCGGCGGCGTCCGGCTCCGAGCGGCGGGTATGCGTCTGGGCTGTTGGGCGGGCGCCGTTGACCATCGCTTCCGTCAGGACGCGGCCGACCAGCTTGCCCTTGTCGGAGATGCCCAGGTTCAGAATCTGCGCGATGGTCTTGCCGAGGTCGGCGTTGCTCGCCGGGATGTCGCTGTCCACGCCGCCCCGGAAGCTCGGCCCCACAGCGCCCATGGCGTTGCGGGTGTCAGAGCGCGCGAAGCTGCCGTGCATGCCCTGCCCCTGCTGAAGCGTGGTGTCCGATACCTCGACGCCGCAGGTCGTGGGATCGACGCAGCCCGTGGTGAAGCTGCGGAAGTTCACCACGATCGCGGGCATCGGCGTCAGGGCCGAGCCGTCGAGGGCGATGGCCGAGAGCGGCAGGGTCCCGGGGATGGCGCCCAGCGCGTCGCTGACGAACAGGCCGCTGACGTAATCCTGGCGGGACAGCGCCGCGACGACCTGCCGGGCGAGCGCGGTGTCGCCGTTCGGCACGTAGACGAGGTCCGAGCCGCCATTGGCCGCCACCACCACGTCGGGCTTAGCCGGATCGGTGCCGATCAGGCCGTTGGCGCGGCTCGGGAACGTCCCGGCCTCCACCTTGGCGCCTTTGGCGTCCGGGTCGAACAGCGTCAGCCCGAGGTCGTGCGCCAGGTCGATGGCGAGGAACCCCGGGGGCAGTTGCCGGGCCGGCACGCCCTTGTAGGTTTGCCCAGCGGCGAAGCTCGACGCGCTCTCCTTCGAGATGGTCGAGAAGCCGTGATCCGAAGTCAGGACGATGTCGGTGGTCTCGGCCAGCCCTTGCTCGAGCAAGGCGGCCTGGAGGGCGGCGAGGTTGTCGTCGGCGTTGTGGATGGCGGCCAGGCTCGTCGGTCCGTTGATGCCGGGCACCAGCCGCCCGAGACTGTCGCCCTGGTTGTGCTGCGTCCCGTCCGGATCGCGCGACCAGAACACCAGCACGAACGGCTGCTGCCGGGCCTTGAACAGCGGCAGCACCGCCTTGGTGGCGACCGCGGTGAAATAGGCCTGCTGCTCGACATTGGCCGCGGCGGTACCCGGCGTCTCGGCGGTGCCGGCCTGACCGTTCGCGCCCCGGGCGGGCGCCTGGGCCGGCAGGCCGACCTCCGTCAGGCGGGCGCGGATCGCGTCGCCCAGCGGGATGCCGCCGGTCCGGCCGGTGCTGTCGTCGATATGGATGTTGGACTGGCCGGAACGCTCGGTGTGATCGAAGACCAGGGACGGTCCGAGCTTGCCAATGCTGGCGGTGGAGAACCCCTTGGCGCGGGCGGCCTTCAGGATCGTTTCCTCGTTGAGGTAATTGCCGGCGAAATGCTCGTCGACATCGCCGAGCACGGGGTCGCTCTCAAGGAACGGGGTCAGGCTGTCGCCGGCGCCGGGCACCGGGAAGGCGGTGTAGATCGTGTTCCCGAACTGGCCGGTATCACCGAGCATGTGGCCGGTCGCCATCGCGGTGGCGTTCGGCATCGTGAAGGTCGGGAACATCGAGTGCGAGTTGGTGAAGCGCACGCCGGTCTTCATCAGCCGGTCCATGGTCGGGGTGTTCTGCGCATTCACCATGCCCGCCCTCAGGCCGTCGGCCACGAACAGGACGACGTTGTGGGGCCGCGTCTCGGCGCGAGAGGCGCCCGAGGCGTACAACCCGACGAGGCCTGCAATGACGACGCGACGCATGACGAATCTCCGACCGTACCGGCCAGCGGCGTGGCCGGGGAACATCACAGCGCCATGACAGGCGCGGGCCCGGCGGCGGCGGTTCGGTCCGGGGCATTGCTCCCGATATGGGCACGGAGACTTTCGGATCGCGCAGTCGCGGCGCCCAAAATCACCGGAAACACGTAGAGCGCGGGGTCTTAATCCGAACCGGTCCGATCCTTCCAGGCGGAGGAACCGGAGGATAAATGCTGAGGACCGGGTTTCTTCCACAGACAACGTCCGACGTCGCGTAACGCCGTCGCCGAGACCTTGACGGTAGCGAGTTCTTTCCTGAAAGAGTGAGTAACCGCATCCGGTATGCCACATTGAAGGGCAGCCCGCGGACGCTCGAACGCTCTTGAGACGCGGCCTTCACGGGCCTGTCGACTGCAGGCGCGCAGCGGATCCAACACGATCGACATGCCAGACCGGGATGCGCCGATGCGGACGCGGCCCGCGACGCGCTTGGGAGAGGAAACGATGATCCTGACGAAACGCTCTCTTGTGGCCGCCCTGCTCGGTGCCACCGCGCTCGGGCTGATGCCGGCCCATGCCGCCGACCCGATCAAGATCGGGCTCACCGGTCCCTACACGGGGGGCTCCTCCTCGATGGGCGTCTCGATGCGCGACGGCGCCAAGCTCGCCGCCGCCGAGATCAACAAGAACGGCGGCGTCCTGGGCCGCCAGATCCAGCTGATCGAGCGCGACGACGAGGCCAAGAACGAGGTCGGCGCCCAGGTCGCGCAGGAGCTGATCAACAAGGAGAAGGTCGTCGCCACGGTGGGCTTCATCAACACCGGCGTGGCGCTCGCGGCCCAGCGCTTCTACCAGGAAGCCGAGATCCCGGTGTTCAACAACGTCGCCACCGGCACGGTCATCACCAACCAGTTCAAGGAGCCGGATTACGACGTGAACTACGTCTTCCGGAACTCGGCCTACGACGTGCTGCAGGCCGGCATGATGGTCGATGAGGCCCTGGCGCAGAACTTCAAGAAGATCGCGATCCTGGCGGACTCGACCAATTACGGTCAGCTTGGCCGCGAGGACATCGAGAAGTACCTGGCGACCAAGGGCGTGAAGCCGGTCGCGGTCGAGAAGTTCAACATCAAGGACGTCGACATGACGGCCCAGCTGCTGAAGTCGCAGCAGGCCGGCGCCGACGTGATCCTCGCCTATGGCATCGGCCCGGAGCTGGCTCAGGTCGCCAACGGCATGGCCAAGCTCGGCTGGAAGGTGCCGATCATCGCGTCCTGGCCGGCCTCGATGCAGAGCTTCATCGATATCGCCGGCACCAACGGCAACGGCGTGATCATGCCGCAGACCTTCATCGAGGATAAGACGCTGGCCAAGCGCGCGTCCTTCCTCGACGATTACTACAAGACCTACGGCGTGACGAAGATTCCGACCCCGGTGGCCGGTGCCCAGGGCTACGATTCGGTCTACCTGATCGCGGCGGCGATCAAGCAGGCCGGCTCGACCAACGGCCCGAAGATCCGCGAAGCCCTGGAAGCCCTGAACACAAAGGTCGAAGGGGTGGTGACCACCTACGATCACCCGTTCACCGCCAAGGACCACAACGCGATCTCGCGCAACATGGTCGTGTTCGGCAAAGTCCAGGACGGCAAGATCGTCTACGCCAAGCCGGACGACGCCAAGAACGCCGGCGTCGTCCGCGTCAAGGAAAAGTCCTCGAACTGACGCGCGCGGACCCGTGCCCTTCGGCATGGGTCCAGACGACGGGCAGCTGAGCCTGCACGGCCGGCTGCCCGCCTGCCCCGTGACGCCTGGGACGGCTTCGACACCATGACCATCTTCCTTCAGCTCGTCGCCTCGGGCGTCGCGGTCGGCATGATCTACGCCGCCATCGCGTTCGGCTACCAGCTCACCTTCGCCACCTCCAAGACCCTGAATTTCGGCCAGGGCGAGGCTCTGGCGTTGGGCGCGCTGTTCGGCCTGACGCTGGCGCCGTTCACCGGCTACTGGCTGATGATCCCGCTGGTGCTGGTCTTCGGCTTCGCCCTCGGCGCCGTGGTCGAGCGGCTCGCCGTCCGTCCGGCGATCAAGATCAAGTCCGAGTACGGGTGGATCATGGCCACCATCGCTCTCGGCATCATATTCCGGAACCTCGCCGAGAACATCTGGGGGCGGGACGATCTGAAGTTCCCCTCACCGCTGCCCGACGCGGCGGTGGAGGTCGGTGGCGTCCGCGTCCTGCCGATGGAGATGCTGATCGTGGCCGGCGCACTGCTGATGATGCTCTGCGTCGAGATCTTCAATCGCAAGTCGATCTGGGGGAAGGCGGTCGTGGCCACGTCCAACGACATCGACGCCGCCGGCCTGATGGGCATCAACACCAAGCGGATCATCACCCTGTCCTACTCGATCAGCGCCATGACGGCGGCCTTTGCGGGCGTGCTCGTGGCCCCGGTGACGCTCACCGGCGCCACCATGGGCGCGGTGCTGGCCCTGAAGGCGTTCGCGGTGGCGATCATCGGCGGGCTGGAATCCGGCCTCGGCGTGATCGTCGGCGGCCTGATCCTCGGCGTCGCGGAGACGCTGACCGGCTTCTACATCTCGACCGGCTACAAGGACGTGCCGGGCCTGATCCTCCTCCTCGTTGTGCTCTCGATCCGCCCGGTCGGCCTGTTCGGCAAGGCCGTGATCAAGAAGGTCTGACATCCATGGCGCAATCCGCCCTCGCGCCCGCCGCCGCCGGTCACGCGCCGGCCCCGAACGCCCGCGGCCTCGGCCTCGTCGGCGCCGTGCTGCTGGTCGTCGCCCTCGTGGCGTTCCCGCTGGTGGTGACGAGCACCTATTACATCCACCTGCTGACCGTGATCGCGATCTACGCGATCCTGATCCTCGGCCTCGATATCGTGGTCGGCTATACTGGCCAGGTCTCGCTCGGCCATGCCGGCCTGTTCGGTATCGGAGCCTACGCGGCCGCGACGCTGTTCCTGCACTTCAAGATCGGCATCTGGCTCGGGCTTGTCGCGGGCGTCGGCGTGACGGCGGCCTTCGGGGTCCTGCTGGCGGTTCCGGCGCTGCGGGTGACCGGGCCGTATCTCGCGATGGTCACGCTGGCCTTCGGCACGATCATCCAGATCTTCATCAACGAGCTGACGCCAATCACCAACGGCCCGCTCGGCATCACCCTGCCGCCGGCCCGGGTGCTCGATTTCTCGCTGATCGGCATGCAGGCCCCCTGGGGGGCGGCCGGCCGGAAGCTCGAATTCTACTATCTCGTCTGCGCCGCGCTGCTGCTCACGATCCTGGTGGTGAACCGGGTGGTGCGCTCGCCCTTCGGCCGGGCCTTCGAGGCGCTGCGCGACTCGCCGATCGCCTGCGACTGCATGGGCGTCAGCGTCTACCGCTACAAGGTCTACGCCTTCGTGGTCTCGGCAGCGCTGGCCGGCCTCGCCGGAGCGCTGTTCGCCTGGTCCGAGCGCTACGTCGCGCCGAACTCCTACGGGTTCGAGCTGACGGTGCTGTTCCTGCTGGCCGTCACCATGGGGGGCCGCAAGTCACGCTCGGGCCCGCTGATCGGCTCCGCGATCATCGTGATGATGCCCAACATCCTGGCCGATATCGAGCTGGTCCGGATCATGGCCGGGATCATCGCGGCAGCCGCAATCATCGTCGGCGCCCTCGCCTTCATCCGCAAGCAGCCGAACCGCTACGCCATCCTGGTACCGGTGGTGCTGTGCGTGCTGTTCCTGCCGGCGACCCTGGCGCTGCAATCGGTAACCGATTTCCGCCTGACGGTCTTCGGCCTGATGATCCTGTTCGTGGTCTACTACCTGCCGGACGGCATCGTCGGCTTCCTGCGCCAGACGATCCCGGCCCTGCGCCCGGCCCACACGGCCGAAGGGCGCGACCTCGCGGCCAGCGGTGCGGCGCTGATCGCCCAGCGCGGCGATGCGGGCGGGGACGCGCTGCTCAAGGTCGAGCAGGTCCTGATGCAGTTCGGCGGCCTGAAGGCGCTCGCCGGGATCGACCTCACCGTGAAGCCCGGCACGATCCACGGCCTGATCGGGCCGAACGGTTCGGGCAAGAGCACGATGATGAACGTGCTCACCGGCATCTACAAACCCACGGCCGGCTCGGTGACGCTGGCGGTGGCGGGCGGCCGGCGCATCGACGGGCGCACGCCCTCCGAGATCGCCCTGTCTGGTGTCGCCCGCACCTTCCAGAACGTGCAACTCTTCCACGAGATGACCGCGCTGGAGAACGTGCTGGTCGGCCTGCACCACACCTTCCGGGGCACGATCTTCGACGCGATCCTCGGCACGCCCCGCCGTCGGCGCGAGGAGCGCGAGGCCCGGGCCCGCGCCATGTCGATCCTCGACTTCATGGGCTTGAGCGCCCTCGCCCAGGAGGAGGCGCGCAACTTGCCCTACGGCAAGCAGCGCCTCCTCGAGATCGGCCGCGCGCTGGCCCTAGACCCCGTGCTCCTGCTGCTCGACGAGCCGGCTGCCGGCCTCACCGCGCCCGACATCGCAGACTTGGTGGCGATCATTCGCAAGATCCGCGACGCCGGCATCACGGTGATCCTGATCGAGCACCACATGGATGTCGTCATGGGCCTGTGCGACCGGGTCAGCGTCCTGGATTTCGGCCACAAGATCGCCGAGGGCGGTGCGCGCGAAGTGCAGCAGGATCCCAAGGTGATCGAGGCCTATCTCGGCGCCCCCGACGACATGGGCGGCAGCAGCCCGGAGCACGCCCATGCTTGAGGTCTCCGATCTTCACGCCGGCTATGGCCAGATCGAGGTCCTGCACGGCCTCACCTTCCAGGTGCCGAAGGGCCAGGTGGTGACGCTGATCGGCTCCAACGGCGCCGGCAAGACCACCACCATGCGGGCGCTCTCGGGCATGATACGGCCGCGTGCCGGCACCATCCGGCTCAACGGTCGCGAGATCGGCGGCCTCGACAGCCACGACGTCGCCCGCGAAGGCCTCGCGCATTCGCCGGAGGGCCGCCGGGTGTTCCCGACGCTGTCGGTCGAGGACAACCTGACGCTCGGCGCCTTCCCGCGGCTGACCGGATCCCGTCCGAAGGGCGATGTGGCGGCCGACCGCGAGCGGGCGTTCAGCCTGTTCCCGCGCTTGAAGGAGCGGCGCACCCAGCTCGCCGGCACCCTGTCGGGCGGCGAGCAGCAGATGCTGGCCATGGGCCGGGCATTGATGCTGCGCCCGGAGATCCTCCTGCTGGACGAGCCGTCCATGGGGCTGGCGCCCAAGCTGGTGGAGGAGGTGTTCCGCATCATCCGCCAGCTCAAGGAGGAGCGTGTGACGATGCTGCTGGTCGAACAGTTCGCCATGGCGGCACTCGGCGTCGCCGACCACGCCTACGTGCTGGAGAACGGACGCATCCGGTTCCAGGGGCCGGCCGCGCAGCTCAAGAGCGATCCGGCGGTGCGCGCGGCCTATCTCGGCGGCGGTCATTGAGCCAGACAGCCACCTGAAACGACGACGGCCGTGATCGTTTCCGATCACGGCCGTCCGGCTGGCTTGTCGGGCCGGCTTACATCGACTTGGGCTTGGCCCGAGTGAGGAGCTTGCGGTTCACCAGAACCTCGGCGATCTGCACCGTGTTGAGGGCGGCACCCTTGCGCAGGTTGTCGGACACGCACCAGAAGTTCAGGCCGTTCTCGATGGTCGCGTCCTCGCGGATGCGCGAAATGTAGGTCGCATCCTCGCCGGCCGCCTCGTGCGGGGTCATGTAGCCGCCGTTCTCGCGCTTATCGACCACAAGCACACCGGGGGCGGAGCGCAGGATCTCGGTGGCCCGCTCGGCCGAGAGCGGACGCTCGAACTCGACGTTCACCGCCTCGGCATGGCCGATGAACACCGGCACGCGCACGGCGGTCGCCGTCAGCTTGATCTTCGGGTCGAGCATCTTCTTGGTCTCGGCGACCATCTTCCACTCTTCCTTCGTGTAGCCATCCTCCATGAACACGTCGATGTGGGGGATGACGTTGAAGGCGATCCGCTTGGTGAACTTGCCGCCTTCCTTGATGTCGCCGGCGGTGAACACGGCGCGGGTCTGGTTGAACAGCTCGTCCATCGCCTCCTTGCCGGCGCCCGAAACCGACTGATAGGTCGAGACCACCACCCGCTTGATCGTGGCAGCCTCGTGCAGGGGCTTGAGGGCGACGACCAGCTGGGCGGTCGAGCAGTTCGGGTTGGCGATGATGTTGCGCTTGGTGAAGCCCACGACCGCGTCGGCATTCACCTCCGGCACGATCAGCGGCACATCCGCGTCGTAGCGGAACGCCGACGAGTTATCGATCACCACGCAGCCCTGCTGGCCGATGCGGGGCGACCACTCCTTGGAGGTCTCGCCGCCCGCCGACATCAGGCAGATGTCCGTGTCGGAGAAATCGTAGGTGTCGAGGGCTTTGACCTTGAGCGTTTTGTCGCCGAAGGAGACTTCCTGACCCTGGCTGCGGCGCGAGGCCAGCGCCACGACCTCGTCGGCGGGGAAGGCCCGCTCGGCCAGGATATCCAGCATCTCACGGCCCACGTTGCCCGTGGCGCCTACGATGGCGACCTTGTAACCCATCTCTCGTCTCCGCGCGGAAAGCCCCGGCCGATCCGGGTGCCGCGCTCCTGCCAGCAAAATCGGCCGAAGGATCGTTCGCGCCGAAGGGGCACCCGCCGAACGGGCACGGCCGCGAACACCCACGAGGTGGGTGTTCGCGGCCGCGTCGAGCAAGGCGCCGATGGAGCGGGGCTGTCAAGACTAGCGACCGCGGTGCAAGGATCGATTCACCCTGTGGCGGGAATGCCGGGCATGACACCCGCTTGGAGGGTGGTGATCAACCTCGTGCAGCGATGATCGGGGGCGGCCGAGACTTCCGGCCGAGACTTCCGGCCAAGATCCTGCGGCCGTCCGCACGGGGCATCATGCACGCCGACGATCCGAGCCGAGATAGGGAGCGCTCGCCCGAAGCGCCCGAAGGCCGCCGCAAGCTCTCGCTGGCCGGTTTGGGCCTGCGCCTTGTCGTGGCCTCGGCAATGATCGCTACACTCTACCTCTATGCGCGGCCGGCAACACCCGTGTCTCCGGACGCCGTGGTCGCGGTCCGGCCCGAAGCACCCTTCGTGCCGTCGACCCCCGCCGCGAAGGTTCCCACCGTGGCGGCGCCCGCCCGTTTCGGGCTTGCGGAACCCGGGATCGATCCGGTCCGGATCACCCCCGGCCGGATCGACCCCTCAACCGGCCTTCGCGAGGATGCGCTGACGCGCGGCGCGTTCGAAGCCCTCGAAGCCCCGGCGCTCCGGGTTACGCTGATCCGCGGCGCCGCCGCCCGGGCGGCAACGGGTCTGTTCATCCTGATGGCCCGGCGTGCCGCGGGCGGCCCGGCCACCGACGGGCCGGCGCTGGCGGTGGTCCGGACCGGCCCGGGCGGCCGAATCGTCACCAAGTTCGGTGTGGTGGAAACGCTGGAGGTGACGCTCGGAGGGCCGACACGCCGGACCTGCACCGGCTTCGTCACGCGCGACCGGGCGTTCCGTCTCGACGGCTGGCTCTGTGCACCGCTCGGTCATCCCCCCGAAACACGCGCCCTAGGCTGCATGATCGACGCGCTCAGCCTCGACGATCCGGCGGATCCCGATGCGACCGCGGCTTTCATGGCGCCGCGCCCCGACCGCGGCTGCAGCGTGGCGACGATGGCCGACGCCTCCGATCCGACCGGTTCGCTCGGCCATCGGCGGTCGCACACGAAAAAATGAGGCCATAATACGGCAAATCGAAGAAGCTCGGCCATTTTGGCGGAACCACAGCCCCACTCAAGCGTCGTTCTATCAAAGGCGGCGAACTGTTAAGCTTCGGTCGCCATACTGGTGGCACTCACAGACAAGGTTGGCCATGCGCTCGCTTAAGATCGCTCTTCTCGGCGTCATCGCCGCCACCGGCTTCGGCGCCCTGGCGTCTGCGCCCGCCCAGGCCCAGGAGGGTTTCGGTCCGGGTCGCGTCTACAGCGTCAGCCGTCCGCTTCCGATCCGCGTTCGCCCGCGCAGCTGGCTCGACGCCGGCAACGTGCCTCTGACCTCGAACGTTCCGGGCGCCGGCGGTTCGCGCAACCCGGCCCTCAACCCCTACCTGATCGCCGCCTCGAACCAGCTGAACCCGGCCTTCGGCCCGAATGATCGCTTCGGCCGTGGTATCCTGCCGGATCCGATCACCAACGGCCCGTTCATCGGCGCGCGCTCCTCGGCCATCCGCAACGTCGACCTTTCGTTCGTCGACCGTCTGGACCCGACTTCGCCGCTGTACGGCCGCCCCTACTAAGCCAAGCGTCATTTTCGGAATATTTGAAGCGCGGGCCTTCGGGTCCGCGTTTTCTTTTGTGGGTCGCCTATCCCTGCGGTCAGGCATGCCCCGACACCGGCTTCGACGGCATCGTCCGTGCAGCCGCACGACCTCCGAAGCCGTCCGTCGAGACACGTGACGTGCTGACCGTAGTACGCGGGGTTCGAACACCAGGGTGGGCGAGCGCGGCGTATTCCCGACACTGTCCACCCCGAACGCAAAACGCCGAGGGGACAGCGCGGATTACTTCAACTGCACGCTGTCGACGACGGAGCGGAACTTGGCGAGCACGCCGGTCCGCTGATCCTCCCGGACCACGCCCAAGGCACGCAAATAGCCGTCCGGATTGAAGCGGATCGTCTGCGAAACGACCACAGGCACGTTGGTGGGCATGTCGACGGCCCGGGCCACGATCTCGTGCCAGTCGACCCCATTCGAACGGTAGCTCTGTGCGCGCTCGATCACGAAGTCCTTCATGGTTTGGTTCGAGGCCAGGGCCGCCCTGGCGAAGGCGTCGCGCTGCTCGGCGGTGGGCGGCTGCTGGACTGCCTGGGCTAAGACCAGGATCGGCTGTTCGAGGTTCTGCATCTGGTCCTTCGGACCCGCGGTGAGCAGGACCGAATTGCCCGCCATCACGCGCACCGGTCGGAACCCGGCCATGTCACCGATGCGGAAGGGCAGCGCGTCGACCTGCTGGGTCAGGGTCAGGGCCGGGCGCAGGGTGACGCCGGTCACCAGCTTGCGCATCGTCTCTTCGGTTTCCGCATCCGGAAGCGCCTGCGCGATGATCAGGCCGGTCACGGAGGGCGTACCGACCACGAGGATCCACTTGCGGATCGCGGGCGCGGTGGCGTTCGGGTCGGCGGGCTGCTCGCCGGTGTAGAGCATGCCTTCGTTGTCGCCGATCTTGACCTCTTCGCGCTTCTCCACCGCGAAACCCTGGCTGAGTAGGTTCGCGTCGGTGAAGCCGCTCACGAGTTCCGCGAAGGCGTTCGGCGGCAGTTCCACCACCGACACGGTAGCGCCGCCCTCCTTGCGCTCGAAGCCGGAGAAGCGCCGCGACAGCGACATGTCGGCCGGCGGCTCGAAGCCGAAACGGGAGCCCGGCGGGAAGACCGGTTCGGCAGCCTGCGTCACGGAGCCGTATCCGGCCAGCAGGACGGCCAGGGACAGAACCCGTCCGAGACGCAGCGTCAGGTTACCCACCAGCATCGGAAACCGGTTCTCCTCAAGCCAAAGCCCACATGGGCTCGCCTTGTGCGATGGGTCCGACGGCGGGCAGCCAGTGTCAAGCGCCTGCGGGATCAGGAGATCGGGAGATCCGCTGCCGCGCCGTCACGCCGTCGGCGTGCTGACCCGGCGCAGCGTCAGGTTGCAGCGGCCGCCGGCCGGCAGGAAGCGCGGCAGCGGGTTCTCGGCGAGCAGGCCGTCGTCAGGGTAGAGCCGGTCGATTCCGTGGTGGATCAGGCGCGAGGCGCCGCCGATGACCAGGGCGTCGCCGGGACGCAGGCGCACCGAGCGTGTCGGGTCCGAGCGCCGGAGACCGCCGTAACGGAACAGGGCCTCCGCCCCCAGGGACAGGGACAGAACCGGGGCGGAGAAGTCGGCCTCGTCGCGGTCCTGGTGCAGGCCCATGCGAGCGCCCGGTCCGTAGAGATTGATCAGGCAGGCTTCCGGCAGCGCCGGGAAGCCGGAGAGCGCCTCCCAGGCGGCCAGGGCGGTCGGCGGGATCGCCGGCCAAAGCGCGCCGGTTCCGGGATGGGTCGGCTGGTACCGGTAGCCCAGCCGGTCGGACACCCAGCCGAGCGGGCCGGCATTGGACATCCGGACGGAGAACGGTTTCCCGGTCCGCGGCATCGACGGGGTGATGGGCGGCGCAGCTGACAGGACGGCATCGACCTCGGCGGCGAGGCGCGTGCGGGCCGCCGGGTCCAGCAAGCCCGCGTGAAGGATCAGCCCGGGCGCGAGTTCGGTCGCCAATCAGCCACCCGCCGCGACGTCGCGGGTCAAGGTCTCCTTGGAGGCCACCGTGGTGTCGGCGCCGAGCTGGTAGATCAGCGGCTCGCCGGTCCTGATCTCCAGGCTGGCGATGGTGTCCGGCCCCAGATGGTCGAGGACCATCACCAGAGACCGCAGGGAATTGCCGTGGGCTGCGACCAGGACCCGCTGGCCGGCCATCACCCGCGGCAGGATCGTCTCGATGTAGTAGGGCAGCACCCGGGCCGCGGTATCCTTGAGACTCTCGCCCCCGGGCGGCCGAACATCGTAGGAGCGCCGCCAGAGGTGGACCTGCGCCTCACCCCACTTGGCGATGGCATCGTCCTTGTTGAGGCCGGCCAGGTCCCCGTAATCACGCTCGTTCAGCGCTTGCGCGCGTACGATTTCGATGTCCGAAACACCCATCGCCTCCAGCATCAGTGCGCAGGTGCGCTGTGCCCGGACGAGTCCGGAGGTGAAGGCGACATCGAATCCGTAGCCTGCGCGCCGGAGCGCCCCTCCCGCGGCCTGCGCCTCGGCGACGCCGCGCTCGGTCAGCCCGGGATCGCGCCAACCGGTGAACAGGTTCTTGAGGTTCCATTCGCTCTGGCCGTGGCGAGCGAGGACGAGCAGGCGCTCCATCGGACGGTCGTATTCCCTGATGGTCTAAAGCCCGAGCACGTCCGCCATCGAGTAGAGCCCCGGCGGCTTCGGATGCGCCCAGAGGGCGGCCTTCACGGCGCCGGCGGCGAACAACCCGCGGTCGGCGGCGTGGTGGCTGATGGTCAGGCTCTCGCCGGCCCCGGCGAAGATTACGCTGTGGTCGCCGACCACGGATCCGCCCCGCAACGTGGCGAAGCCGATATCGCCCGGCCTGCGGGCGCCCGTATGCCCGTCCCGGGTCGAGACCCGCACGTCCTTGAGCTCGACGCCCCGCCCCTCGGCGGCAGCCTCACCCAGGAGCAAAGCCGTGCCGGAGGGCGCATCCACCTTCATCCGATGGTGCATCTCGGTGATCTCGATATCGAACTCGTCGCCCAGAGTCTTGGCGACCCTGCGGACCAGTTCGGCCATCAGGTTGATGCCGAGCGACATGTTGCCGGAGCGCACGAAGCGGGCATGGTAGGCGGCAGCCTGCAGCTTCCCGAGGTCGTCGTCGGACAGGCCGGTCGTCCCGATCACGTGGACGATGCGCGCCTGGGCGGCCAGTTCGGCGAACTGCACGGTGGCAGCCGGGGCCGTGAAGTCCAGCACGCCGTCGGCGGTTGCGAACGCGGTCAACGGGTCGTCGGTCACCGGCACGTCGAGGGGCGGGAGGCCGGCGAGCACCCCGGCATCCTGCCCGAGGACCGACGAACCCGCGCGCTCGATCGCCGCCACCAGGGTACACCCCTCGGCCTCGTACACCGCGCGGATCAGCATCCGCCCCATGCGCCCGTCTGCGCCGACCACCACGAGCCGCATCTGTCGTTCCTATCGTCGTTCCGTCTCGGACGACCCTGGCCGATGCCGGGCGCCCCATCAATGGGCCCGACCTCGGCGAAGGGCCGTCGGGTTCCCGCGTCGCCGCTTCGAGGAGCGCGACCTGGGAACCCGGGCCGGCTCAGGCCTTCTCGGGGGCGATCGCCTCAAGGCCGCCAATATGCTTCTGGGCGTAGAGCGGCAGGCCGATCTGCTTGATCAGCTCGAGTTGGGTCTCGAGGAAGTCGATATGGCCTTCCTCGTCCGTGGCCAGATCCTCGAACAGGTTCTTCGAGACGCGCTCGTTGATCGATTCGCAGTACTGCGCGGCCTCGAGATAGAGGCTGCGGGCGCCGTTCTCGGCAGCCAGGTCGCACTCAATGATCTCCTGCACGGTCTGGCCGATGCGGAGCGGCTCCAGCTCCTGCAGGTTCGGGAATCCGTCGAGGAACAGGATCCGGTCTACGAACCGGTCGGCGTGGTTCATCTCCTCGATCGATTCCTTGCGCCAGAACTTGGCCAGATCGATATAGCCCCAGTCATTGAGCATCCGGAAATGCAGCCAGTACTGGCTGACCGCAGTCAGCTCGCTCTTCAGGCCGCGATTCAGGTACTCGATGACCTTGGTGTCGCCCTTCATGCCCCCGTACTCCTTACAGCTCTTTTGGCGGGGGGCTTAGGCGTTACGCCGTGATTCCGTCCTCCGCAGTTTGGAATAAGACCAAACTGCAAGCGTTAGCGCAAGTCGTCGAGCATTCATGGCTGCCCTGATCGGCTGCCGCTTCTCCCAGCGCGCTGCGCATGATCTCCCGAATGGTCCGGGCGCAGCGCCCGCATTTCGGGCTGCAGCCGAGGCAGGCGTAGACCTGCGCCGGGGTGCGGGGACAACCTGGGCCGGGTGACAGGCAGCTGCGAACGGCGCCATCGGACAGGACGTTGCAAGAACAGACGATCATGCGCGCTGCAGAACCCGTCTTCCTCGGGCCTGACCCGACCGTGTCGGACAAGGCGTTTCGGACCTACCAGATTAGAACGACTGAAAAGTAGAAGCTTTTTCAATAGTTTACTGGTCGCCGAGGGAGATGGCACCCAAGGCGGCCTCGGTCAAGACGGTGCAACTCTCAGCGCTTCGAGCGAATCGTCCCCGTCCGATCGACCAGCCGGCGGCCCGAACCGGCCGGCGTCAGCGCGCGAGTTCGCGCAGCCCGAGCCGAATCAAAACCTTCGCCTCGGCGCCCTCCCCGGCCCCCTTCAGGACCGACGCGATGGCCGAGGCCGCCTGCACCTGTGGATAGCCGAGATTGACCAGCGCCGAGATCGCGTCGGCCACCGGTCTGGGCGCGGCGCCGTCCTCGACCGCGCCGGTCAGGGCGACCAGGGCGGGGTCGATCGGCGCGAAGGTGGGCGCCTTATCCTTCAATTCGGCGGTCAGACGGGCGGCGAGCCGCGGCCCGACTCCGGGCGCTCGGCTGATCGTGCCCTTGTCGCCTGTGGCGATGGCGTTCGCCAGGGCATCGGGTTCCAGGACAGAGAGGATCGCCAGGGCGACCCGGGAGCCGACGCCTTGGACGGTCTGAAGCAGCCGGAACCACTCCCGCTCGGCATCCGAGCGGAATCCGTAGAGCCGGATCATGTCCTCGCGGACATACGTTTCGATCGACAGGTCCGCCGGCTCGCCGACCTTCGGCATGCGCTGGAGCGTCCGCGCCGAGCAATGCGCGATGTAGCCGACGCCGGAGACGTCGAGGATGACGAAATCCTCGCCGAACGAATCCACCACGCCCCTGAGCTTGCCGATCATTCTACGCCCGTCCGCTGCCGTCGCGATGCCTATAGAAGCCGGGGCGCGTCCGCCAGACGCGCTTGAGCCCGTGGGCACTTCGTGGAATCAGGGGCGCCGTGACGGCCAGGCTTGAGGACGACCGAGATCCGGCCGGACGAGCGGGGAAACGACCATGCGCGCGCCCATTCTCGCCCTGATCGGTCTTCTGTGCCTCGGCCCCGCCCGGGCCGAAGACGATCCGGCCGCCAAGACGCCGAGCAAGGACCCGACCCAGGTCCGGCCGGGCGCCTACGTCCTGGATCCGGATCACGGCAAGGTCACATGGTCGGTGAGCCATCTCGGCTACTCGACCTATTACGGCCAGTTCACCGGCCTGACCGGCACACTCACGCTCGACCCGAAGGCACCCGACAAGAGCCGCCTGGAGGTCAGCGTGCCGCTAAGCGGGGTCAGCACGGGCAGCACTCGCCTGAACGAAAATTTGGCGGCAGCCGATTTCTTCGACACGACCAAGTTCCCGAGTGCCACCTTCACGGCCACCACCGTGGAGCCGACGAGCCCGACCACCGCGCGGATCACCGGTGACCTGACCCTGCGCGGCGTCACCCGGCCGCTGGCGATCGACGCCACGTTCAATCAGGCGGGCATCCACCCGGTGGACAAGCGCTACACCGTCGGCTTCGACGGACGCGCGATGGTGAAGCGCTCGGATTTCGGCGTGAACGCCTACCTGCCGGCCCTCGGCGACGAGGTTTCGCTGCGCATCGAGGGTGAGTTCAAGGCGGCTCAATGACCTGCGGGAAGGATCGTGGCCGCAGGAAGGATCGGAGACACGGAAAGCAACGTCGGCCCGGCGCGTCGGCGCGATCGGACCGGCTCGACGTTGGCGCAGGCGGCCCCACCGGTTAAAGGCAGCCCAGGTCGCGCCCTCGCCGCGGACAGGTCGCCGGATGCGTCCGGGCCTGTCGCGGACGGCGCGCCGATCGCTGCCATGGAGATCTGAGCGTTGCGCGGAGCTTGGCTGATTTCGGTTCTGGTGCTGGCGGGTCCGGCCCGGGCGCAAGCGCCGGCGGTGCCTCCTGCGTCCACCCCCCTCGACAATTATGCCGAGGCGGCGGCTACGACCATTATCGCCGAGCAGGCCTGTCCGGGCATCCAGGTGAAGGCCGGGCAGCTCACGACCCTGCGGCTCGCGACCAAGGTCGCCGCGGCGCAGGAAGCCATCCTGCAGGAGAAGCTGCGGACCCGGGCCACGCAGGTCCGGCAGCAACTCGCCGCGGACGGGCGAGAGGCGTGGTGCACGCAGGCGCTGGCCGCGTTCGGCCCCCAGGGCAGCGTCGCCAAGGGCATTCTCGCGACCGGCGCACTGATCCGCTGATCCCGTCCAGGATTGACACGGAGCCACCCCGCCCCTACTGACCCGGCATGGCGCGCGGCCTCCTCGACGAGGTCCGCGCGTTTCGCGTTGTCCGGGTCCGCCCGTGCAATGACTTCAAACAAGAAGCCGGTCCAGGGGCAGCCGCCCCGGAGGCCGTTCGAGAACACGAGAGCAACGATGTTCGCAGTCATCAAGACGGGCGGCAAGCAGTACCGCGTCGCCGCCAACGACACCATCACCATCGCCACCCTGCCTGGCGAAGCCGGTGAAACCGTGACCTTCGGTGAGGTCCTCCTGTTCGCTGACGGTGCGGGCGCGACGCAAGTCGGTGCGCCGACCCTGTCGGGCATCAGCGTCACGGGCGAGATCGTGAGCCACGGTCGCGACAAGAAGGTCATCGCCTTCAAGAAGCGCCGCCGCCAGAACTCGCGCCGCAAGCGCGGTCACCGCCAGCACCACACCGTGGTGCGTATCACCGCCATCTCCGCGTGATCGAGCGCGGGCCTCCGGCGAGGCCCGCGATCCGCGCGACCCACACGCATTCGGAGCAGATCCCATGGCACACAAGAAAGCAGGCGGCTCGTCCCGCAACGGCCGCGACTCGGCCGGCCGTCGTCTCGGCGTCAAGAAGTTCGGCTCGGAAGCCGTGATTCCGGGCAACATCATCGTGCGCCAGCGCGGCACGAAATGGCATCCCGGCAGCAATGTCGGCATGGGCAAGGACCACACGCTGTTCGCGCTGGTCCCGGGCCATGTCCGCTTCGAGACGCGCCGCGGGCGCGAGTTCGTAGCCGTAACCCCGCTGGCCCAGGCCGCGGAATAACAGGCGGGCGCCCGAGCGGCGAAGCTGGCGTCCCGCCCGGTGTCCCACACCGGACCGGAGACGTCGATGCCGAGCCCCTGACGGGACGGATCGGACGGAACACCGGGGAGGATGGGGCACCATCCTCCCCTTCGTCGTCTTGAGGCGGTGCCCCGGAACCGGGAACGCCGCCCTGCGAGGGCACGATGTTCCCCGATCTCACCCGCGACGACGTTTTCCGGATCGAGACGCGCAGGCTCTGGCTGCGCTGGCCGACCGCCAAGGACAGGGACGCGGTCCTGACGCTGGCGGGCGACCGCTCCGTGGCCGAGATGACCGCCCGGATCCCGCATCCGCTCGACCGGCACGCCGTCGATGCGTTCCTGCTCGAGACGCGGGTCGCCAACACGGCCGGCCGCGGCCTGACGATGGCGCTGACCGAGCGGTCGGCCCCGGCCAAGCTGATCGGCCTGGTCGGGATCTCGGGTGGTGGTACGCCGGCGCATCTGGGCTATTGGCTCGGCCGGCCCTGGTGGGGCAACGGCCTGATGGGCGAGGCCGCGCGGGCCCTGGTCCATGCCTATTTCGCCTATGCGGGCGGGGGCCGGATCGAAGCTTCGGCGCTGCCGGCGAACCCGGCCTCCCGGCGTGTCTTGGAGAAGGTCGGTTTCCGGGTGACCGGGCGTGGCCCGCGCGCCTGCCCGGCCCGTGGCGGCGACCGGGAGGTCGACCTGTTCGGCCTCGACCGCAACGACTGGGTGGCCCATGTGGATGCTTCCGATTCCCCAGCGGAACTCGCAGCGGCGTCCTGAATCACAGCGTTCCGGCCTCCCCGAATGGAGGGGCCGGGCGCGGCGTCGAACAGTCCGACGCACCCACTCTATGCCGCGACGACTCCCGGGTTGCCGAGGCTAGCCAGCGACGAGATACACCGTGAAATTCCTCGACGAAGCCAAGGTTTATGTCCGCTCCGGTGACGGCGGTCCCGGCTGCGTCTCGTTCCGGCGGGAGAAGTTCATCGAGTTCGGCGGTCCGAACGGCGGCGACGGCGGCCGGGGCGGCGACGTCTGGGTCGAGTGCGTCGAGGGGCTCAACACCCTGATCGACTACCGCTACCAGCAGCACTTCAAGGCCAAGAAGGGCGAGCACGGCATGGGCTCGAACTGCCACGGCGCCAATGGCTCCGATGTGGTTCTGAAGGTCCCGGCCGGCACGCAGATCTTCGCCGAGGACGGCGAGATCCTGATCGCGGACCTCACCGAGGTCGGCCAGAAGATCCGGCTCGCAAAGGGCGGGAACGGTGGCTTCGGCAACGCCTACTTCACCACCTCCACGAACCGCGCGCCCAAGCACGCCAATCCGGGTCTTGAGGGCCAGGAGATGTGGATCTGGCTGCGGCTCAAGCTGATCGCCGATGCCGGCCTCGTCGGCCTGCCCAACGCCGGCAAGTCGACCTTCCTGGCGAGCGTCACCGCGGCCAAGCCGAAGATCGCCGATTATCCGTTCACCACGCTGCATCCGGGCCTGGGCGTCGTCCGCTCGGACAACCGCGAATTCGTGCTCGCCGACATTCCGGGCCTGATCGAGGGCGCCCACGAAGGCGTCGGGCTCGGCGACAAGTTCCTCGCCCATGTCGAGCGCTGTCGCGTGCTCCTGCACCTGGTCGACGGCACCACCGAGCATGCCGGCAAGACCTACAAGCTGGTCCGCGGCGAGATCGAGGCCTATGGCAATGGCCTGGCCGACAAGCCCGAGATCGTGGCGCTTTCGAAGGCCGACGCCCTCGATGCGGAGACGCTCAAGCGTCAGGTCGCCAAGCTGAAGCGTGCTGCCGGCCGGGCGCCGCTGGTCCTCTCGTCGGCCAGCCGCAAGGGCGTCCCGGAGGCGCTGCGGGCAATCCAGACCGAGATCGATGCGCGCATGGCTGAGGAGGCGAATGCCCGGCCCGTCGTCGCTTGGGAGCCGTGAGTGACGGGGCGGCACGCGCGCGTTCGTGGCGTACCGGCACCTTCGACGACGGGGAGCGGCTCGGTTAGCCCCCCAGGGCCGACTCGGACCGGGCGGATGCGCGAATCCCTGATCTTTGCCTACGCTTGCCGATCGGCACGGAACGCCGTTCGATAGGCCCGTGATCGACGCGCTGCCTGGCCGCCGTCTCAACGTTCGATGAGGCGCAGTCCAGCGTAGCGCGCAAGCTGGGCATGCCGGATCGGCCAGCGGTCGTGACATACTCGCGGTCGCGTCCCGGCCGCTGTTCATTCGCAAAAACATCGTCCAAACCGCATCCCGTGCCTCGTCTCCGCGAAGAATTATGATCCCGGCCCTCGAAGAATTCCGCCGCGTCGTCATCAAGGTCGGGTCGGCCCTGCTGGTCGATCGCAATGCTGGCCGGCTGCGCCATGCCTGGTTGGCGGCTCTGGCCGAGGACATCGCGGAGTTGCATGCGCGCGGCGTCGACGTGCTGGTCGTCTCCTCGGGCAGCATTGCGCTCGGTCGGACGGTGCTGGGCCTGCCGCCGGGGATCCTGCGGCTGGAGGAGAGCCAGGGCGCAGCCTCCGTGGGGCAGATCACCCTAGCCAGGCACTGGGCCGAGGCGCTCGGGCATCACGGCATCGTGGCGGGCCAGATCCTGGTGA
This sequence comes from Methylobacterium sp. AC315, assembly GCF_979253755.1. Classification (NCBI taxonomy): domain Bacteria; kingdom Pseudomonadati; phylum Pseudomonadota; class Alphaproteobacteria; order Hyphomicrobiales; family Methylobacteriaceae; genus Methylobacterium; species Methylobacterium sp. AC315. Next base: position 437,114 of record NZ_CEEDEA010000003.1, on the reverse strand, counting down.
CCCCGCAGGACACCGAGGAGCGACGCCGCTACCTCAACGCCCGGGCCACCGTACTGAAGCTCCTGGAGATGCGCGCCGTCCCGGTGGTCAACGAGAACGACACGGTGGCGACCTCCGAGATCCGCTACGGCGACAACGACCGGCTGGCCGCCCGGGTCGCCACGATGATCGACGCCGACGTGCTGGTCCTGTTCTCGGACATCGACGGCCTCTACACCGCGCCACCCCTGTCGGATCCCGATGCGCGGCACCTGCCCGTGGTCGAGCGCATCACCCCGGAGATCGAGGCGATGGCCGGCGGCCCGGCCTCGGAGCTGTCCCGGGGCGGCATGCGCACGAAGGTCGAGGCGGCCAAGATCGCGGCCTCAGGGGGCACCCACCTGGTCATCGCGGACGGACGGGGCAAGAACCCCCTGAAGGCGGTGCGGGAGGGCGCGCGTTGCACGTGGTTCCTATCCGGCTCCACCCCGACCGCGGCACGCAAGACGTGGATCGCCGGCTCTCTGGAGCCGCGCGGGACGCTGACCATCGATGCCGGGGCCGCCAAGGCGCTGCTCGGCGGGGCCAGCCTGCTGCCGGTGGGCGTCCGGGCGATCGAGGGCAGTTTCTCCCGGGGCGACGCGGTGCTGATCCGGGATCCGGACGGGCGCGTTCTGGGCCGCGGCCTCGTGGCCTACGACAGCACCGAGGCGGCGCTGATCATCGGCCATCCGAGTGCGCACATACCGGATTTGCTCAACTATCCCGGCCGCGCCTGGATGGTGCACCGCGATGATCTGGCTCTGTTTTGAATTGAACTGACTCAGATCAATTATTCGCGTGCGGTCGATGGTGTGAACCCTGTCACGATTGCCGTGCCGACACACTTGTAGGCCCATCGCCCGATGTGCAAATACGACCCTCTCCCCCTGTCGGGCCGGTTTTCGCGGCCCTCGAACACTGAGGACGCCAGCGTGCCCGTCCTGAACCTGAGATCGGATTTCGCCGAGGCCGAGGCGCTGCCGGAGCAGATGGCGGCGATCGGTCGGCGGGCGCGCGTCGCCGGCCGGCGCATGGCTCTCGCCTCGGCCCAGACCAAGGACAGAGCCCTCCGGCTGATCGCCGAGCGCCTGCGGGCCAACGCCGCGGAGATCCTGCGGGAGAACGCCCGCGATGTCGCCGCCGCCCGCCAGGTCGGCCAGAGCCCGGCCCTGATCGACCGGCTCGCCCTCGATGCCGCCCGCGTCGCGGCGATCGCGGATTCCGTCGACAAGGTCGGCTCCCTGGCCGATCCGGTCGGGCGCCAGCTCGCCGCGATCGAGCGGCCGAACGGCCTGCTGATCGAGCGCATCGCGGTGCCGCTCGGCGTGATCGGCGTGATCTTCGAGAGCCGCCCCAACGTCACCGCGGATGCCGGCGCGCTCTGCCTCAAGGCCGGCAACGCCGCGATCCTGCGCGCCGGCTCCGACAGCCATCGCAGCGCCATGGCCATCGCCAAGGCGATGAGCGAAGGCTTGGCCGAGGCCGGCCTGCCGGCCGACGCGATCCAGCTGGTCCCGACCCGGGACCGCGCCGCAGTCGGGCTGATGCTCGGCGGCCTCGACGGCTGCATCGACGTGATCGTGCCCCGGGGCGGGCGCGGTCTCGTGGAGCGCGTCCAGGCCGAGGCGCGGGTGCCGGTCTTCGCGCATCTCGACGGCGTCAACCACGTCTACGTCGCGGCCGGGGCGGATCTCGACATGGCACTGGCCGTGGTGCTCAACAGCAAGATGCGCCGGACCAGCGTCTGCGGCGCGGCTGAAACGCTGCTGGTCGATCGGGCCTGTGCGGCGACCCACCTCGCGCCCCTCATCCGCACCCTGCTCGATGTCGGTTGCGCGGTGCGCGGGGATGCCGAGGTTCAAACGGCGGATTCCCGGGTGACGGCGGTCTCGGAGGATGACTGGCACACCGAGTATCTCGACGCGATCATCGCGGCCCGCGTGGTCGATGGGATCGACGCGGCGATCGAGCATATCGAGACCTACGGCTCGCATCACACCGACGCGATCATCACAGGTGACCGCGCCGAGGCCACGCGCTTTTTGGCGGAGGTCGATTCGGCGATCGTCACCCACAACGCTTCGACCCAGTTCGCCGACGGCGGCGAATTCGGCTTCGGGTCCGAGATTGGCATCGCCACCGGTCGGATGCATGCCCGCGGCCCGGTGGGCGTGGAGCAGCTGACCACGTTCAAGTACCGGGTCCACGGCAGCGGCCAGATCCGCCCGTGATCCCGTTCGAGGCGTTCGCCCCAGAAGACCCGGCGTGCGGCTGACCCTGCCGCCGAGCGCGCCCGGTATGCGGATCGGCCTCTACGGCGGATCCTTCAATCCCGCCCATAACGGACACCGCCACGTCACCGTGACGGCGTTGCGGCGCCTCGGGCTGGACCGGGTCTGGTGGTTGGTCAGCCCGGGCAACCCGCTCAAGAGCCGGATCGCCCTGCCATCCGTGGAGGCACGCTGCGCGCAGGCCCACGATATCGCCCGGCACCCGCGCATCGCGGTGACCGGGATCGAGGCGGCCCTCGGCGTACGATTCACGGTCCAGACCCTGCGCCACCTGACCCGGCGCTGCCGCGGTGTGCATTTCGTCTGGATCATGGGCGCGGATTCGCTCGCCACCTTCCACCGCTGGAAGGGCTTTGCGGAGATCGCGCGGCTCGTCCCCATCGCGATCATCGACCGGCCGGGCTACACCATGACGCCTCTGAGCGCCCGGGCGGCCCATCGGCTGGCGCAGGCCCGGGTGCCGGAGGCGGCGGCGCACACCCTGCCGGTGCGCCCGCCGCCGGCCTGGACGTTCCTCCACGGACCCCGATCGCCCCTGTCGTCGACCGAGATCCGCAATGGCCGCGGGGGGACTCGGGGACCTCCGTACGCGACGCAGTTGCAATCGCCGCACGTTACCGCCAATTTCATACCGGTTCGCGTGCCCTGAGAGGGCTGCGCGGCAACACGAGGAATCAGGACGCTGCCCGAGACTATTCGCACGGAGACCATCCGCACCAATGCCCCCGTTCCGGAAGAGCCTGGGATGGCGCGCTCGGACGACCTGAAGGCGCTCGCCCTCTCGTGCCTCGACGAGATGAAGGCCGAGGAGACCATCGCGATCGACCTGGCGGGAAAGACCTCTCTCGCCGACACGATGATCATCGCGTCCGGCCGGTCGCAGCGCCATGTCGGCTCGATTGCCGACAAGTTCATCCAGGAAATGAAGAATCGCGGCTACGGCAACGCCCGGGTCGAGGGCATGCCGGCCTGCGACTGGGTGCTGATCGACGCCGGCGACGTGCTCGTGCACATCTTCCGTCCCGAGGTGCGCGGCTTCTACAATCTGGAGAAGATGTGGGGCGCCGACCGCCCGCTGGGTCTGGCAGCGGATTAATTTCAGGGGGGCTGACGCTCGTCAAAACCGTCTCCGTCATTCCGGGACCGCGCAGCAAAGCGCGGAAGCCGGAGCCGCCGAGGAGCCGGACGCGATCGTCCCGCATGGCCCCATTGGTTTGGTGATTCTCAATTCCGCGCTCTCGCCCGCGGCGAGCCCCGGAACGAGGTGTCATCGGGCCAACATCGCCTCGACAGCCGACACATCAAGAGATCCCGCCCCGTGCGCCTCGTCCTGGCAGCGATCGGCCGTCTGAAGGCCGGACAGGAGCGAGAGCTCGCGTCCCGGTATCGCGACCGTGCCGCCCAGCTCGGCCGCGGCCTCGGCTTCCCCGCCTGCGACGGCGTCGAGATCGTGGAATCCCGGGCCCGCCGGGCCCCGGACCGCTGCGCCGAGGAGGCGTCCGCCCTGCTCGCCCACCTGCCGCCCGGCGGAGTGCTGGTGGCCTACGACGAGCGCGGCCGCTCGGACGTCGCCAGCGAAGCCCTGGCCGAGCGGATCGCCGGATGGCGCGACGCCGCCCGGCCGGCCCTGATGGTGGCGATCGGCGGGCCGGACGGCCTCGATGCCTCAATTCGGACGAAGGCGGAGCTGATCCTGTCCTTCGGGGCCGCCACACTGCCCCACGGACTCGTGCGCGTGCTCGCCCTGGAACAGATCTATCGCAGCCTGACCATTCTGGCGGGTCACCCGTATCACCGCGGCGAGCCGGGCTAGGGCGCCGTGCGGATCGATGATGGTGCCAAGAGCGGTGTCCTCCAGCGGTCGGCCCTGCGCGCCGCCCTGATGCTCGCCCTGGCCTGCGTGGCGGTCCCGTCGCGGGCCCAGGAGCCAGCCACGACCGCGGAATCCGAAAAGATCCAGCGTACCAACGAGGAGCGCGACCGGCGGGCCGAGAATCTCAAGCGCGTTCAGGATGCGCTCGCCGCCAGCGCGGGCCAGCGCACGCAGTTCGAGAGCGAGATCGCCGCCATCGGCTCGGACCGTGCCAAGCTCGACAGCGCCCTTTTGGACGCCGGACGCCAGGCGCAGGCGACCGAGGACCGGCTGAGCCGCCTGGAAGACCGCCTGAAGGCGATGACCGAGAGCGAGGCCGCGATCCGCCGGTCCCTGCACGCCCGCCGCGGCATCGTCGCCGAGATCCTGGCAGCGCTCCAGCGGATGGGCCGCCGCCCGCCGCCGGCCGTCCTGGTGAGCCCGGAGGACGTGCTGGCGGTCATCCGCACGTCGATGCTGCTCGGCGCCGTGGTGCCGGAGCTGCGCGGCGAGGTCGACACCCTGGCCGCCGACCTCGCCGAGATGATCCGCCTGCGCGGCTTGATCGCGCAGGACAAGGAGGGGCTGGCCAACGATCTCGCCGGCTGGGCCCGGGAACAGCAGCGCCTGCAGGCTCTGCTCACCGCCCGGCGCGCCCGGCAGGCGGAGGTCGAGGGCGGCCTGACCGCGGAGCGCAAGCGCGCGGTCGAACTCGGCGCCCAGGCGAAATCCCTCCAGGACCTGCTCGACCGCACGGAGGCCGAGGTCGCGGCGACCCGGCGCTCTGCCGACGAGGCCAAGGCGGCCGCCGAGCGCGAGGCCCGGGTGACGCAGGAACGTTTCGCCGCGGCCGGGGTCCGGGATCCGGCGCGCCTGGCTCCGAAGGTGCATTTCGCGGAGGCGCGGGGCGAAGTGCCGCGGCCGGTGAGCGGGCGGCTGGCGCGGGGCTTCAACCAGCCCGATGGCAACGGCGGGATCACCCGGGGCGTCTCCTTCACGACGCGGCCGAAGGCGCTGGTCGCCTCCCCGGCCGACGGATGGGTCAAGTTCGCGGGGCCGTTCCGGTCCTATGGGCGTCTCTTGATCATCGATGCGGGCGACGGCTACTATCTTCTGCTGGCGGGGATGGATCAGATTAGCGTAGAGGTCGGCCAGTTCGTTCTCGCGGGTGAACCGGTGGGCAGCATGGGCGAGGGCGGCGCGGGCCCGTCGGGGTCCGAAGGCGATCCATCGCTGTACGTCGAGTTCAAGAAGGACGGCGGCTCCGTCGATCCGGAGCCGTGGTGGGCGAAGAGCCCCAGTGACAAGATACTTGGCGAGAAGGTTCGCGGCTGATGCGCAAGACGTCCCTGATCATGCTCGGCGCCTTCCTGGGTGCCGGCACCTCCATGGTGGCGACCCAGACCGACTTCCTGTCGGGACCGCGGGCCGTGGCCGCTTCCGCCGAGACCTATCGCCAGCTGAGCCTGTTCGGCGACGTCTTTGAGAAGGTCCGCACCGACTACGTCGAGAAGCCCGACGAGTCGAAGATGATCGAGGCGGCCGTCAACGGCATGCTGACCTCGCTCGATCCGCATTCGAGCTACATGGACGCCAAGGCGTTCCGTGACATGCAGACCACCACCCGCGGCGAGTTCGGCGGGCTGGGCATCGAGGTCACGATGGAGGACGGCCTGATCAAGGTCGTCACCCCGATCGACGACACTCCCGCCGCCAAGGCGGGCCTGCTGGCCAACGACATCATCACCCAGATCGACGACGACCAGGTTCAGGGCCTGACCTTGAACCAGGCGGTCGACAAGATGCGCGGCCCGGTGAACTCGGCCGTGAAGCTTAAGATCTCCCGCAAGGAGTCGAAGGACCCGATCGACGTCACGCTCACGCGCGACGTGATCAAGATCAAGCCGGTGCGCTCCAAGGTGGAGGGCGGCGACGTCGCCTACATCCGCCTGACCCAGTTCAACGAGCAGACCTTCGACGGTATGCGCGCGGCGATCGAGAAGCTCTCCGGCGAGATCGGGGCCGACAAGCTCAAGGGCTACGTGGTCGACCTGCGCAACAACCCGGGTGGCCTGCTCGACCAGGCCGTGATGGTCTCGGACGGCTTCCTCGATCGTGGTGAGATCGTCTCCACCCGCGGCCGTAACCCGGACGAGACCCAGCGGTTCTCGGCCAAGGCCGGCGACCTGACCAAGGGCAAGCCCGTGGTCGTTCTGGTCAACGGCGGCTCGGCCTCGGCATCCGAGATCGTGGCCGGCGCCCTGCAGGATCACAAGCGCGCGACCATCATGGGCACGCGCTCCTTCGGCAAGGGCTCGGTGCAGTCGATCATCCCGCTCGGCGGCTCCGGCGCGCTGCGGCTGACCACGGCGCGTTATTACACGCCGTCGGGCCGCTCGATCCAGGCAAAGGGTATCGAGCCCGACATCGAGGTGCTGCAGGACGTGCCCGACGAGCTGAAGGGCAAGGACGAGACCAAGGGTGAGGCCGGTCTGAAGGGCCACCTGAAGCAGAAGGATACCGACGAGCGCGGCGGCTCCTCCGCCTACATCCCGCCGGATCCCGCCAAGGACAAGCAGCTCCTGTCGGCCATCGACTTCCTGCACGGTATTCAGAAGGGCGCCGCCAACAGCGGCACCCCCGCCCAGCAGCAGAAGCCCAGCCTGCCGAACTGATTTCTTTCCACCCACCGAAAATAAATCACCCCGTCCGGCAGGCCTGCTGGGCGGGGTTTTTCGTTCCAAACAGCGATGTTAGCAAAAGATTAACCATACCGACCGGCAATACGTGATGGGATACGCGCCGCTGCTATCGGGCGTGGGACGCGATTCCGTATCGAGTGCCGCTTGACCGAGTCCACCGACGATATCCTCACGCGCCCCCTAGGGGTGCCGGAGGCGCAGGCGCCGGAGCGGCCCCAAGGTCGGTTCGCACGCTTCGTCGCGCCGCTGCGCCGGCCGAGGATCGCCGCGGGGGCGCTCGCCGGCGCCATGCTGATGGCCTGCGGGCTCGTGCTCGCCTTGGGAGATCCCCGTGGCGGCGAGCCGCGCGTCGAAGTCGCGATCACGGTGCGCGAACCGGCCTCCCGGCCGGTGGTCGCCCCGGTTGCGGCCGCCCCGGAACCGCAGGGCGTGGTGGTGGTCAACGCGGGCGGCGCACAGCAGCGCACCGCCGAGGAGATCGAGACCGCGTCGGGCGTGACGGTCGTGCGACCGCCGGGCTCCAGCCCGAGCGAGGCCGTCGTGATCCGCGTGCCGCCGCCGAGCGCGCCGCGGCTGGCCCCGGCGCCGGATGCGCGCATCAGCGAGCAAGGCCGCCACGGCACGATGCCCAAGCTCGGCGAGGGCCGAACCCGCGCCCTCGACGTCTATGCCCGGGCCGAGGAGCCCGGCACCGGGCCTCGCATCGCGGTCCTGGTCACGGGCCTCGGTGTCGGGCAGGCCGCCACGGCTGGCGCCACCGTACGCCTGCCGACCGCAATCAGCCTCGCGTTCCTGCCCTACGGCGGCGAGGCGGAGCGCGCCGCCGCCCGGGCTCGGGATGCCGGCCACGAGGTCTTCCTCCAGCTGCCCATGGAGCCGTTCGACTATCCCGACAGCGATCCCGGGCCCCAGACGCTGCTCACCGCCCTCAAGGGGGTCGAGAATGCCGACCGTCTCGCCTGGTCGCTGGCCCGCTTCCCCGGCTATGTCGGCGTCGCGAACTACATGGGTGCGAAGATGATGGCCGACCCGGCCTTCGACCCGATCCTGCGCGAGATCGGCGCCCGCGGCCTTGGCTTCCTTGACGACGGGACCGGGCCGAAGCCGAGCTTCGCCAACAAGAGCCGCACCCCGGTCGCCAGGGCGGAGATCGTCCTCGACGCCGTTCCGCGGGCCGACGCCATCGATGCGGCGCTCGGCCAGGCGGAGGCGCGAGCCCGCGCGAATGGATTCGCCCTCGTGACGGCCAGCGGCTCGGCGCTCGGCGTCGACCGGATCGCGCGCTGGGCGCGGGACCTCGATACCCGCGGCATCCGGCTGGTGCCGGCCAGCGTGGCGCTGCGCGGGGCGGTGGAGAAGCGGGTCAGCACAGCGAATTGACGGCCTCCCGGCCGCGCTTTCGCCGCCGCCGCCGTTGCCGCGTGACTTGCGCCTGACCTATGGTCGCCCGCGATGACCACAGATTCCGACTCAGGCGCTGCGCTGCCCTACCGCCCCTGCGTGGGCGTCGCGTTGATCGCGCCCTCGGGCGGCGTCTTCGTTGGCCGCCGGACGAAGGATGCCGGACCGGAGCACGTCGCCGGCCCGTACATGTGGCAGATGCCGCAGGGCGGCATCGATCCCGGCGAGGATCCCGAGGCGGCCGCCCGCCGGGAGCTCTACGAGGAGACCAACGTACCACCCGATGCGATCCGCCTGCTCGGCGAGATCCCGGACTGGCTCGCCTACGACCTGCCGCCGGCGGTGATGAAGCAGGCCTGGAAGGGGCGCTATCGTGGCCAGACCCAGAAGTGGTTCGCCTACGGCTTCCTCGGCAGCGAGGACCTGATCGACGTGCTGACCCCCGGTGGCGGCGCCCACAAGGCCGAGTTCGACGCCTGGCGCTGGGCGCGGTTCTCCGAGCTGCCGAACCTGATCGTGCCGTTCAAGCGCCCGGTCTACGAGGGTGTGGTCGCCGCTTTCTCGGGGCTCGACGGCTGGGCGGCCGAGACCGGTGCGACCGCGCCGGCGCAGCCGTGACGTCCCGGGGGGGATCGTAGGGTGGTACGCTGGCTCGCGATTCCGCTCGCGCTCGCGCTGGCGTGGCTCGCCTTCACGGTGAGCCCGCTCTGGTCGCTCTACGATCTGGCTCAGGCCGTGCGCCGGCATGACGTGGCCTATATCGAGGGCCACGTGAACTTCCGGACCCTTCGGCTGTCCCTGGTCCGCCAGATCACCGCGGCGGTGCGCACCGCCTCCGACACCGACCTGGATCTGGAGCCCCGCGACCGGCAACGCCTCAACGACGTCGCGTACGGCCTGGCGCTGGCGCTGGCCGAGACCCTGGTCACACCCGAGACGGTGATGGACCTGCTCGACAACGGCTGGCCCGACAAGCTGGACATCGAGCGCCCCGCCAGCTTGAAGCCGGAGGGTTTGGCGATCCGGAATGCAGGACGACTCCTGCCCTATTACGCCGCCCTGGAGATGCGCGGGTTCCGGGCGGTGGTCATTCCGGTCCCGCCCGAGGGGCCCCGGGCCGAGCGCAACCGTATCCGGCTCCGTCTGCGCGGCTTCAGCTGGCGGCTGGTGGACATCGAGATGGCCGACATCCTGCGCGCGCAGATCGCCGCCAAGCTCGGCCGTGCGCTGGCCCGCGCCAAGGCCGGCGCGAGTGCTGCGGAGGAGCGGTAGGAGTCCGTCTCCGGTGTGTTGCGCCGCCGCCCTAATCCGGCGGCGAGATAGTTACACCAAACCTTCTGGACCCCAGCCACCCGTGAAACCCCCAAAGGCCACGTTCGAGGCTTTGTAGCGCTCCGGGGTGTGGTCGGTCGTCGGAGGAAGCGTCGATCGCTGCTGCGCGGGGTGACTCCCGGCTTCAATTCGCCTTGGGAGCCGTCTTCGGAGCCGCTGCCTTCTCGTCCGCCGGTGTCTTCGCCTTGGGCTCGCGCGCCTCGACTAGGCTCTCGGCCTCGTCCTCGTCGGTGTTGCCGCCCTGCACGATCGTCTTGTCGGGATTGGAGAGCAGCGACTTGGCGATGCCGAGCAGCACCTCGCACTCGCCCGGGAATTTGTAGGTCTCCAGCACGATCGCCGCGTCGCGCAGCGTGCGCAGGTCGCGCACCGTCTGGGCGTTGGCGTCCTCGCGCAGTTCCTTCTTGGCCGCGATCCCCTCCTCGATCTGCGCGCCCTTCACGTCGCACGCGGCCCGGGCCGGCACGGCGACGGCCGCGAGGGCGAAGGCGAGACCGGTGGCGAAGAGGGGGGGCCGCATGGCGGGATTCCTTGGGGTGGGTCAGGCGTGATGGGGATGGTGCGCGGCGCGCAGGATGTCGTTCGTGAGCGCAACGAGCTGGCTGGGGCGGTACGGCTTCGGAACGAACACCGATTCGGAGACGGCGTCGGCGGGCGACAGGCAGGCGCGCCCGCCGGACGTGTAGATGACGGGCAGGTCCGGGCAGACGCTGCGGGCCCGGCGTGCCAGCGCCAGCCCGTTCGTGTTGCGGGCGAGGTCGATATCAGTGAAGAGCATGTCGACGCTCTCCCGTGCCAGGATCGCTTCGGCCTCCCAGGCATCCGCGGCGGTGAGCACCCGATATCCCTCTTCGAGAAGCGCTTCGGCCGCGAGCTCGCAGACGGTCGGCTCGTCCTCGACCACCAGGATGGTGGCGGCGGCCGAATCCAGGGCGGGCATGGACGGGCAGGCGAAGGCGGCGACGAACGGCATCATGACGCAACTCCCACTCACCCGGCGGGGGCGCTGGAGCCCCGTGCCGGATCGAAGGAGCAACGGGCCCCTGCGCCCCGGCGTTCGCCGTGATTGCATCGAATTGCCCGGACTTGGTGCACGGCCCGTTAACCCCGCCCCTGCGCAGATGAACGGAGTGGCCGAAATGGTTAATGGCTCGTTACCGGGATGCTGCGGGAGGCTTGATCCGTGAACCGCTCCTGGCAATTGGGCACCGGCCTGCTCCTCACGGGGCTGGCGGGATATGTCGATGCGCTGGGCTTCGTGCGGCTGGGCGGCCTGTACACCTCGTTCATGAGCGGCAACACCACGCAATTCGCGGTCTTCGGCGCCGAGGCGAAGCTGCAGAAGATGGTGATGCCGGCGATTCTGATCGCCGCGTTCCTGACCGGCTCGGTCCTGGGCAGCGGCCTGGCGATCCTGGTGCCGTCGCGCTGGAGCACCCCGGTGGTGCTCGCCTACGAATCGCTGCTGATCCTGGGCGGCCTGGCGCTCGGTCTCGCTTCCCCCGAGCTGGGCCTTGCCGCGTTCTTCGTAGCCGTGGCCATGGGCGCGCAGAACGCCGTGCTGGCGCAGGTGCAGGGTTTCCGGGCCGGTACCACCTTCGTCACCGGAGCCCTGTTCAGCCTGGGCCAGAAGATCGCCCGGGCGCTGACACGCACGGGCGACCCGCTCGGCTGGATCGGCGACGGGCTGGTCTGGTTGTCCCTGTTGCTGGGCGCCTTCCTGGGGGCGCTGGCCTACGATGCGTTCGCCCTCTACGCCCTGATCGCGCCGGCGGCGGTCTCGGGGGTGCTCGCGCTGATCACCGCGTTCCTGGTCCTGCGCGCCGGCCAGAGGACCACGAAGGTCGAGTTTCCATGAGCGATTCCGTCAGCCATCCGTCCCTCACCGAACACGTCGCGCCGCTGGAGGCGGGCGCCCACGTGGTCGCGGCGCAGTTCCTGAAGGACGCCCTCGCCCTGGCGCTCGGCGACGGCACCGTGGCCCTCATGCAGGGGGACGCGCTGACCCGGATCGCCGCCCATCCCGACAGCGGGATCCTGGTGGCGGCCGGGAGCAGCGACCGCCTCGTCACGGGCGGCGACGACGGCCGGGTCGTCGAGATCCGGGCCGGTGGCGCCGTACAGGAGCTCGGCGCGGCCAAGGGCGGTGCCTGGATCGACGCTCTGGCGCTGCATCCGGACGGCGCCGTGGCCTGGTCGGCCGGTCGCGCGGTCGTCGCCCGGGATGCCAAGGGCCGGGAGCGCAGCTTCACGGCGCCCTCGACGGCCCGGGGGCTGGTCTTCGCCCCGAAGGGCTACCGTCTCGGCGTCGCCCACTACAACGGCGTCAGCCTCTGGTTCCCGAATCTCGAGACGCCCGCCGAGGTCGTGAGCTGGAAGGGCTCGCATATCGACGTCACGTGGTCACCGGACGGCCGCTTCGTGGTCTCGACCATGCAGGAGAACGCGCTGCACGGTTGGCGCCTGCAGCCGGATCGCGGCCACATGCGGATGTCGGGTTATCCTGGCAAGGTCCGCTCCGTGTCCTGGTCTTCCGATGGGCACTGGCTTGCCACCGGAGGCGCCGAGGCTGCGATCGTCTGGCCGTTCGATTCGAAGGAAGGCCCCACCGGTAAGGCGCCGCGGGAATGCGGCGTCCGCCCCGCCCGGGTGACGCGGGTCGCGTTCCACCCCAAGGCGCCGCTCCTGGGAGTAGGCTACGAGGATGGCTGCATCCTGCTGGTGCGCTTCACCGACGCCTCGGAGCTGCTGGTGCGGCGCGCCGTGCCGGGCAGCGGGATCACGGCACTCGCCTGGGACGCACGCGGCAACCGCATGCTGTTCGGCTGCGCCGACGGCCAGGCCGGACTGCTGACCCTGCCAGCGTGATCTGCCGGTGCCCCGTTCTTTTGGTTATCGGCCGAAGCCATGCTTTTTAGGCCGCGTCCTGTCTCCGACCCGGAGGGTCTGCCGTGTTCCGCGTGTTCCGCACTCTCGGCCTCGCCCTCGGCCTGCTCGGCGGCTTGATAGCCGCCCAGGCCCCCGAATTCGCGCAGCAATACGCGCAGCGCCTCGGTGGCGCGGTGGACGAACTGCGCCGTCAGGTGGCGGTGCTCGAATCGGACGCGCAGGCCTCCGGCACCACCCGCGACGGCGCGGTCGACCGGCTGCGCACCAATCCCGACCAGCTGGTGGCCCGGCGCGGCGAGGCCGCACAGGCCGACATCTCTCGGCTGGCAAGATTGAGCGCGCAGGAGCAGGCCCTCGCCTCGGCGACGAGCCCGCTCGGCAAGGTGGTGGCGATGCTGCGCGACCCCGACGTGCCGGTAGCGCAGGCCGCCTACCAGGATTTCGGCCCGGCTGTGCCGACCAATGCCGACGGCCTCGCCGCCGGTCTGATCGGGTTCCTGACCGCCTGGGGCGGCTGGCGCGTGCTCTCGGATGTCGGCCTGCGGTTCGCCCGCAAGCGCCCGCGAACGGCGACCCGGACGGCCTGATCCGCCACCGGCGCGACGCGCTGACCCGGGAGTGTTGCTCAGGGTCTACAGCGGCTTGCGCGGAGCTTGCGTATCGAGCGTGATCCGGCCATCTCGGTCCGAGAGAAGGCGCAAGATGCCGCGGGCGTCGAACTCAAACACGATCGATCCGGCGCTCGACGCCGCCGCCCTGCTGCGGCGCGTCGGCTTCTTCGGCCTGTTCGTCATCCTGCCGGTGCTGGCGCAGGTCGCCCGCCGCGCCACCGTTATCCTTGCGCCGATCGCCGTGGTGCTGCTGATCATCGCCAGCGCGATCGACCGCCGCCAGCGGCCCGTGCGCCCGGGTGTGTCCCGTCTGCTCACGGCGCCGGCCTTCCTGGCCGGTATGCTGGTGGTGCTGTGGTCGGTGCTGTCGCTGACCTGGACGCCGTTCCTCGGCCCGGCCGTGGAGCGTCTGGCCAACCTCGCGGCGACGATCGGGCTGGCGCTGCTCGGCTACTTCGCCCTGCCCGACCGGATGCGCTCGGCCAATCTCTACCTGCTGCCGCTGGGACTTGTCGCGGGCGCGATCGTTGCGATCGTGCTGGGGCTGTTCGGGGCGCACATGGCGCCGCCCGGCATCGACGACGACGGGGCCCTCGATCGCGGCTTGATCCTGCTGATTCTTCTGGTCTGGCCGGGGCTCGCCTGGCTGCGATCCCGGCGGCGTGACCGCGAGGCGCTCGGACTCGCGCTGCTGGTCGCCCTGGCGCTGACGGTCCAACCGGACGCCACCCAGATCGCTGCGCTGGCGGTCGGCGCGCTGGCCTTCGCGGTGACGAGCTACCGGCCGAAGCTCGGCGTGATGCTGACCGCGACCCTTTCGGCCGCGCTGCTCGCCGTGGCGCCGCTACTGCCGTTCCTCGCCCGGCCGATCGGCGCGGTGTTGTTCGGGCCGCTCTCGCCCGCGGTGCTGTCATTGAAGAGCTGGCAGAAGGTGGTGACCACCGATCCGGTGCGGCTGATCACCGGCCACGGCTTCGAGACGGCGCTGCGCGGGCGCCTGGTCGGCATGCTGCCGCTCAACGCGCCGACCACGGCCCTGTTCGAGTTCTGGTACGAACTCGGGATCGTGGGCGCGCTGGCCGCCGCCTTCGCGCTCTACGCCTCGATCCGCCGGGCCGGCCGGGACATCCCGGCCCTGATCCCGGGAGCGATGGGGTGCTTCTCCGCCGCCTTCACGGTCGCCTGCCTGGGTGTCGGCCTCACGGCGATCTGGTGGCTCAGCATCGTCGCCATCGTCATCGTGGTGTTCGTGGCGGTGGAGCGCGGCCAGTTCCGCACCAACCGCCCCAAGGTCGCGAAGCTTCCTCGGCTGCGCGCGGACTGATCCTCGGCTCACCGGTTCAGGAAGCCGTGCAGGCGGATCCAGGCCAGGAACAGGCCCGGCCACGCGGCAGCCGGCGTACCCGGGGCGCCCAGGCCGAAACCGTGCCCACCGCGCTCGAACAGGTGCAGTTCGGCCGGCACCCGCGCCCTCCGCAAAGCGGCGAACATCAGCAGCGGATGGTCGGCCACCGCCACCGGGTCGTCGATCGCCTGGACCAGGAAGGTTGGGGGCGTCTGCGGCCCGACCTGCAGGTCCACCGAGTAGGTCTTCATCTCGAGCGGGGTGACCTCGTCGCCGACCAGGATCCGTCGCGTCGCGGTGCCGTCGAACGGCTTGCCCATGGTGATGACCGGGTAGATCAACCCTGCCAAGACAGGCCGAACCGGCTGCGCGTCGGCTTCGTCCACCGGGGTGTAGAGGTCGCTCGCGGTGCCGACCGCGGTCTCCCCCATCAGGTGGCCGCCCGCGGAAAAGCCCAGTACGCCGACCCGGGCGGGGTCGATCCCGTATTCCGAGCCCCGCGCCCGCACCAGCCGCAGCGCCCGCTGCGCGTCCTGCCGCGGTGCGTCTGGGCCTGCGCCCCAGCCCTCCGCGGGCAGACGATAGACCAGCAGGAAGACTGTAATCCCCGCTGCGTTGAGGACGCGCCCGACCGGCACGCCCTCGTTGCCGAGCGCGATGAACTGGTAGCCGCCGCCGGCCGCCACGATGATCGCCGCGCCGTTGGGATTGGCCGGCCGCATCGCCAGCAGGCATGGCTTGGCCACCCGGGTGACGTCGCCCGAGCGGCCCTCGACATAGCGGTAGCCGTCCGGATCGGGCCCGCTGCCGCCCCCCGGAGGCTGGCCGGGCCACAGATCGATCACCTGCAGGTCCGCCCCGGGCAGCGAGCGTGGCAGCGCGCGGATCGCCTCGTGGGGCGCCGGCTCCGGCGGCTTTTCCTGCGCCTTTGCCGCGCGCAGGCCGAAAGCGGTGGTCAAGCCTGCGAGCAGCAGGCGGCGGTCGAGATTCATGGACCGGTCCCGGGGGCCGCTCAGGACAGGGCCCGGATGGCGGGACGGGCGGACTCGGGCATGGCGCTCTCCTGAAACATTCCTCGCCCAACGTCGTGGGACGCGGGGACGGTTCCGGAGAGGCGCGTCCTCAGGCGCGCCGGGTGATCACGGATACGTAGAAGCCATCGGTGCCGGTCCGCAGCGGGGTCATCTGCAGGCCGTGTTCCGTCTGGCGAACAGAGGATGCGAGGCTTGGCGGTCCCGCCGCCAGCACGGTCTCGGCCGGCACGGCATCGAAGCGGCCACGCCAGCGGGACAGCAGCCCGGCCACCGCCGCGTCGTTCTCCGCGGGCAGGAGCGAGCAGGTGATGTAGACGATCCGCCCGCCGGGCCGGACCAGCTTGGCTGCGCGGTCGAGGACCTGGGACTGCTCGGCGATGCGCAGGGCCAGGCTGCCGGGCCGCAGCCGCCACTTGGCATCCGGGTTGCGCCGCCAAGTCCCGGAGCCGGTGCAGGGTGCGTCGACCAGCACCCGGTCGATCTGGCCGTCCAGATCCTCCAGCACGTCGGCGCGGGCTTTGCCACTGCGCGGTGTCCGGACTTCGGCCGCGGCCCCGGAGCGGCGCAGGCGCTCGTGGATCGGCGCGAGCCGGCGCGGATCGCCGTCCGTGGCGATCAGGCGGGCGCCGTTACGGGTCTGGGAGGCCAGCGCCAGGGTCTTGCCGCCACCGCCGGCGCAGAGGTCGACGAGGGTCTCGCCCGCGTGCGGATCCACCAGGAGGGCGGCGAGCTGCGAGCCTTCGTCCTGGATCTCATACCAGCCGTCCAGGAACTCGGCCTCGACGTGGAGCGCCGGGCCGCGGCCGTCAGCGCCGATCGGGATCCGGACGCCGAGTGGTGCGTGCGGGGTCGGGGCGGCATCGAAGCCGCTCAGCGCAGGCATCAGGTCGTCACGGCTGCCCCGTAGGGCGTTGACCCGGATATCGAGGGGCGCGCGCCGGGCGAGCGCCTTCAATTCGGGGATCAGGTCGTCGCCCAGCGCGGCCTCCAGCTCGGGCAGCACGAAGGCCGGGGCATCGCCGGCCACTTCGGGCGGGGCTTCGTCCAACGTGCCGGATTCGAGGCGCGCGCGCTCGTCGTCGCTCAGCGGCTCGGGGGCGAAGCGCTCGCCGGAGAACAGCGCGGCCACGGACGCGGCGGCGAGCCCCTGCTGCAGCCGCAGGGAGCCAATCAGCACGGCGCGCGGCGCCTCGGAATCCATGATCCAGGCGGCGGAAGCCCGCCGGCGCAGGGCGTCGTAGACCAGACTGGCGATTCCGGCCCGGTCGCCGGAGCCGGCGAAACGGTGGGCGAGCCCCCAATCCTTCAGCGCGTCGGCGGCGGGGCGGCGGCGCTCCGCGATATCGGTCAGGACTTCGATGGCGGCGGAGCAGCGGGCGGCGGGGGTCAGGGTCGACATCCTTTAAAACGGCGCTCGGCCGACGCGAAACGGCCACGCTTGGCCCACGATGCCGCCACGGTGCGGCCGAGCTTCCAGCACGATCCCGGCTCAGACCGGGTCGCGGGCGGTCCCGCGATGCGGGCCGGCCCCGTGTCGTATGGCATCCTCCCGCCGCGGACCAGTGCGTTCCGCGGACGGAGGTCTGTCCGGGAGTGCCTCAGATCATGTCTTCCCTCGTTCGCGTAACCCGCTCCGTGACCCTCGCCGGATTCGTCGCCGCCGCCCTCGCCGCCTGTGCAAGCGCCCCGGCCGCCCCCGATCTCACCCCGCCGCCGCGCCGGCCGCTGGATGCCAAGACGCAGCTCGAATACGGCAACCCGCCTCCGCCGCCTCCGCCCGGCCGCTACTGAGAAGCGACGACTCGCCCATCCCCACCTCATCCCGGTGTGACGGAGCGAAGCGGAGGACTTGGGGGGGCCTCCGGCCGGCAGCGCGAAAGCCGGAAGCGCCCTTCCAGGGTTGCCGTCGCAGACATCCGGGACCAGCGGATCTCTCGATCGTGTCGCTGGGTAAAACCGGACGGTTGCGGCGCGCGGCTCAGGCCGCCTCCCTAGCTCGCCGGGCCTCATAGGCCTTCAGGCCGGCATAAACCTGACCGAGCAGCGGGAAGGCCGCCTCCGGACTGAGGCGGCCACCCCGGGCGATCAGGTCGCCGATCACGTGGTCTGCCTCTATCCGGCCGCCGTTCTCGATGTCGCGCAGCATCGAGGCCGTGAAGGTCGAGCCCTCCGCGGTGAGCTGCGCCCGAGCCCGCTCGGCGACGACTCCGCGCGGCTCGAACCCACTCGCCGCGGCCACCGCCGTGCATTCGGCGTGAAGGGCGGCGATGAAGGCCGTGCCGCCGGGCGCAGCCACGATGTCGCCGACCGCGGCCCGCATCAGCGTCGTCGCGCCCGCGAGCGTCGCCAGGAACACCCATTTCTCCCACATCTCCTGCAGGATCACGTCGCTGAGGCGCGCCTGGAACTTCAGGCCGCGCATCAGGTCATCGACGGCCTCGATGCGGGCCGAGTGCGACCCGTCGCGCTCGCCGTAGGTGATGCTGCACAGCTCGCTCATGTGCCGGATCGCGCCGTCCGGCGCGAGGGTCGCCGCGATGGCGCAGGAGCCGCCCAGCACCCGCGCAGCGCCGAACTTGGCGTCGAGCGCGTCGAGATGGGACATCCCGTTCAGCAGCGGCAGGATCGCGGTGCCCTCGCCTATGGCAGGCGCGAGGTCGGCAAGGGCGCTGTCGAGGTCGTAGGCCTTGCAGGAGAGCAGCACGAGGTCGAACGCGCCCGCCTGGGCCAGCGTGTCGGCCGTGACGGTGGGCGGCGCGGGCAGATGCAGGTCGCCCAGTGGCGAGCGCAGCACCAGCCCGTTCACCGCCAGTTTCTCGGCCCGGGCCGGCCGGACCAGGAAGGTCACGTCCGACCCCGATTCCGCGAGCCGCGCCCCGTAATAGCCGCCGGTCGCCCCGGCTCCGACGATCAGCGTGCGCATTGGGTCTCTCCGGGGCGAGATCGTTGTCGGCCGCATCGGTCCGTGCCGGCCCAGCCATCGGAGGTCGCCCACCGGACCGAGTCAAGGCGGTGATGATCGGTGGGCCTAGGCTGACGTGCCTGTCCCCTCGCCGCCGCGGGCGAGGGGACGCTTCGTGACCACATCGAACGTGGGCGTTAGGTCCGCGACGGGTAGTTCGGGCTCTCGCGGGTGATGGTCACGTCGTGGACGTGGCTCTCGCGGAGGCCGGCATTGGTAATGCGGATGAACTGCGCCCGCTCCTGGAAATCCGGGATGGTCGCGCCGCCGACATAGCCCATGGCGGCGCGCAGGCCGCCGGCGAGCTGGTGCAGGACGTTGCCGACCGGGCCCTTGTAGGGGACCTGGCCCTCGATACCCTCCGGCACGAGCTTGTGGGTGTCGTTGACTTCGGCCTGGAAGTAGCGGTCGGCCGAGCCGCGAGCCATGGCGCCCACTGAGCCCATGCCCCGGTACGACTTGTACGAGCGGCCCTGGTACAGAAACACCTCGCCGGGCGCCTCGTCGGTGCCGGCCAGCAGAGAGCCGAGCATCGCCACCGAGGCGCCGGCCGCGATCGCCTTGGCGAGGTCGCCGGAATACTTGATGCCGCCGTCGGCGATGACCGGGATGTCGGCCTCGCCGGCGGCCTCCACGGCCTCAAGCAGGGCGGTGAGCTGGGGCACGCCCACGCCCGCCACGATGCGGGTGGTGCAGATCGAGCCCGGGCCGATGCCGACCTTGATGGCGTCCGCGCCCGCGTCGATCAGCGCCTTGGTGCCCTCGCGGGTGGCGACGTTGCCGGCGATCACCTGGACGGCGTTGGAGAGCTGCTTCACCCGGGCGACGGCGTCGAGCACCTTGATCGAATGGCCGTGGGCGGTGTCGACCACGATCACGTCGCAGCCGGCGTCGATCAGGCGCTCGGCCCGCTCGAAGCCGCTGTCGCCCGTGGTGGTCGCGGCGGCGACCCGCAGCCGGCCCTGCTCGTCCTTGACGGCGAACGGGTAGGTCACGCGCTTCTCGATGTCCTTGACGGTGATCAGGCCGATGCAGCGGTAATGGTCGTCGACCACCAGCAGCTTCTCGATGCGGAACTGGTGCAGGAGGCGCTTGGCCTCGTCCTGGGTCACGCCCTCGCGGACGGTGATCAGCCGATCCCGGGTCATCAGCTCGGCAACCGGCTGTGCGGGGTTCGTCGCGAAGCGGACGTCGCGGTTGGTCAGGATGCCGACCAGCTTGCCCCGGGAGCCGTTGGGCCCGCGCTCCACCACCGGAATCCCGGAGATGCGGTTGCGCTTCATCACCTCGAAGGCGTCGGCTAGGGTCTCGTCGGGATGGATGGTGATGGGGTTCATCACCATGCCGGACTCGTACTTCTTGACGAGACGGACTTGCTCGGCCTGCTCTGCGGGCTCCAGGTTGCGATGGATCACCCCCATGCCGCCGTTGGCCGCCATGGCGATGGCCATCGGCGCCTCGGTGACCGTGTCCATGGCGGAGGCGAGGATCGGCAGGTTCAGCGGGATCGAGCGGGTCAGCCGCGAAGCGACGTTGACCTCGGTCGGCATCACCGAGGAGGCGGCGGGCCGCAGGAGCACGTCGTCGAAGGTCAGGCCTTCGATGATCGTGGCGGAATCGACTCGGGCCATGTGCCAACTTTCCTCGGACGGCCGCGCTTTGAGGGGGTGCGCAGCGGGATCGGGTTGGCAAGTGCCAGTATCATGGGGTCCGCGGCCGCGCCAATGCGCCGTCGCCGCGCCGCAGCGGGAAATCGCGCATGGCTCCCCCGCTTTTTTGTACCGGCGGTCGGGTCAGCGTGTTGCCGGAACGGCAGCGCCCCTGTCGGTGTATTCCGGCGGCAGGCCGATATAGTCGCCCAGGATGCCGTCGATGCCCGGCGCCCGGCCGTAGGCCTCGCAATCGGGGTCGAGAGGTGCCTCGCCGAGCGTGGTGATCCGGATGCGGTCCCAGGTCGGCAGGGTGTTGGGGGCGTTGAACGGGTCGTCGCCGGTGGCCAGCATGAAGCCGAAATCCTGGCCGAACTCGCCGGCGAGGTCGTAGGCGTCGCTGGCGCGCGAGAAGCGCGGCTGGCTCGTGAACGAGTTCGCGGCCCCGCCCCAGACCATCGCGGCGCGCTGCTCGCGACGACGATCCAACGCCTCGGCCTCGACCGTGAGGCTGCCGAGCCCGATCGGGATGCGCGGGATCGGGATGCGGCCGATACCCTCGACGGCGCTAAGCCCCACCTGCGAGGCCACCGTCACGCCGGCCGAGCCCGCGATGGTGGCGCCCGCGCCGAGCAGGTCTGTTGGCTCGACCCGGGTGACCTGCGCCCGCACGGTGAGATCGGCGTCGCGACCGGTCACCACGTCGTAGCGCAGCGACAGGTCGTAACAGAGCGCGCGGTCGGCCGCGTTCGCGATCAGGCGGCGTTCCGCCTGAGTGAGCGGCGCGGCGCCCGCGACGTCGGCGTGGAACGCGGTCGGGATGATCCGCACGGTGCGGGCCTTGGCCAGGGCCGGCCGGTCCACGTAGAGCCGCGAGGCCGAGGCGACGGCGCTGCTCGCCTGCAGCCGATCGTAGCGGGTGAGCGAACCGCGGTCGTTGAGCAGCACGGTGCCGCAGGCCGTGACCGTCGACAGGAGCGCGACGGCGGCGGCGAGCCGCGACAGGGAACGGCGCTTGCTCGGACTGGGCTGCATCGAGTGTCTCGTGGCCGGCACCGCGCCGGTATCGACGGCCGGAAGACCGCTCGCGCTAAACGTAGCCATTGGATCACGCGCACAAAAGGTGGTGTTCGGTCACGACGCAACCCCTGTTGCGTTGCGGATACAGGCGCGAAACACGACCGTGCGAGTTCGCGGCCCCGCCGTGCAACCGTCTCGGCACGACACGCGTCTGCTGTCCGATGCCTGCCTCGACCCAAAGACCGCTCTGGATCGTCCCCCTGACGGTGGCCACCGCCCTGTTTATGGAGAACACCGATTCCACGGTGATCGCCACGGCGCTGCCCAGCATTGCGGCAAGCCTCGGCGAGGATCCGATCGCCCTGAAGCTGGCGCTGACTTCCTATCTGGTCAGCCTGGCGATCTTCATCCCGGTGAGCGGATGGATGGCCGACCGCTATGGCTCGCGCACGGTCTTCCGGGCCGCGCTCGTCGTGTTCATGCTGGGATCGCTCGCCTGCGCGGCGGCTAACGGGCTGGCGTGGTTCGTCGCGGCGCGGTTTCTCCAGGGCATGGGCGGGGCCATGATGGTGCCGGTCGGGCGCCTCGTTGTGCTGCGCAGCGTGCCGAAGTCGCAGCTGGTGACCGCTCTGGCCTACCTGACCTTCCCGGCGCTGGTCGGCCCGGTGCTCGGTCCGCCGCTGGGTGGGCTGATCACCACCTGGTTCGACTGGCGCTGGATCTTCTTCATCAATCTGCCGATCGGCGTCGCCGGAATCGTGCTGGCGAGCCTGTACTTCGAGGATGTGCGCGAGCCGGAGCGTCCGCCCCTCGACCTGATCGGCTTCTTCGTGCTCGGCACCGGCCTCGCCGCCCTGATGCTGGGGCTGGCCTCGATGGGACGCCATCTGCTCCCGGCCTCGGTCTCCTGGGGATGCCTCGCCGCGGGGGCGATCCTGCTGCCGCTCTACGTCGCGCATGCGAGGCGGGCCGCCCACCCGATCGTGCGGCTGGACCTGATGAACCGCCCGACCTTCCGGGTCGCGATCCTGGGCGGCAGCCTGTTCCGGGTCGGGACCGGCGCGATCCCGTTCCTGCTGCCGCTGCTGCTGCAGGTCGGGTTCGGGCTCGACGCCCTGCATTCAGGATTGATCACCTTCGCGGCGGCGGCCGGCGCGATGTTCGTGAAGACCCTCGCGCCCAAGATCCTGCGCCGCCTGGGATTCCGCGCCGTGATGGTCTTCAATGCCGTGCTGGCTTCGGCCTTCCTGGCGGTGAACGGGCTCTACACCGCCGACACGCCGCACTGGATCATGATCGCGCTGCTGTTCCTGGGCGGCTGCTCGCGCTCGGTGCAGTTCACCTGCGTCAACGCCATCGCGTATGCCGACCTCGAATCCCGTGAGATGAGCGCGGCAACGAGCTTCGCCAGCGTCTGCCAGCAGCTGTCGCTGAGCCTCGGCGTGACCCTCGGCGCGTTGGCGCTCGAGGGCGCCGCCGGCTTCCACGGCCGAGCCCAGATCGAGGCCGGCGATTTCGGCCCGGCTTTCTTCGCCGTAGCCGTGCTGTCGGCGGCCTCGGTGCTGGCCTTCCGCAAGCTGACGCCCGATGCCGGGGCCGAGATCTCGGGCCGCAGGATGGTCGCCGCGACCCCGCCGGCTTCGGCCGAGATAAAGCCGCGGGCGAGCTGACCCGATCAGGCCGCGGCGCGCGCCGGCGTGCGGCCACCGGATTTCTTGCCGGCGCCGCCCCGTGCCGCCGAGCTCTTGGCGGGTGCCTTGGCGGCAGCGCGCTGCGGAGTCAGTCGCTCCGTCGCGACGCCGGCTCGCCAGCCCTGCCAGCTGAAGGCGCCGGGGCCCGTCAGCGCATAGATCAGGAACCCGCCCGCGAGGCCGAGATCGGCCAGCATCAGTGTTCGCTCGGCGACTGCGGCCGGTCCGACATATTGCCAGAAGGCGTGCAGCATCACGGCCGTCACCGCGGCGAAGACCGCGAGGGCCAGACCGGTCAGGCGCGGCAGAACGCCGAGGATCAGGGCGAGCGGGCCGAAGACCTGCACGACGACGGCCGCGGTGGCGACGCCGTTCGGGAACGGCATGCCGCTGCCGGCGAGCGTCAGCGCGAAGCCCGAGACGTTGAGCGCCCGGGCGATACCCGTCGGCAGGAGTGCCGCGGCCAGGAGCAGGCGCGCGGCGAGAAGGGTTCCGTCCTGGGCGCGGGCGATCATGGTCGAGTCCGGTCGGCTGTTAGGGCTGACCGGAGGGTGCCGTATTGGTTTGAAGGCTGGGTTAAGTCCGAACGCTCAACCCGCCACCCCGCCCCGGAACAACCGGCCGCGCTCGGTCCAGAGCACCACCAGCAGCGCCAAGCCCCCGAGGGTAGCGTAGCCGATCCCGACCGGCAGCACGGTCCCGTCGAAGGCCTGGCCGATCACGTAGCCCGAGAACGCCCCCAGCATCGTGGTGTAGAACCCGACGAACGACGAGGCCGTGCCCGCGATGGCGCCGAGCGGCTCGAGCGCCAGGGCGTTGAAGTTCGGCAGCGCGAAGCTCATCAGGAACTGGTTGGCCGCCAGGATCGACAGGAACGCCACGAGCGGCGGGTGGCCGTGATAGGCGAGCCCGACGCCGACCTGGGCCAGGGCCACCAGCGTGAAGGCGATGATGCCGGCATGCGAGAGCGCCCGCATCCCGAGCCGCCGGACGATCCGGGCGTTGATCAGCGTCGCCGCCCCCATGGCGCCGGCCACCAGCCCGAAGGCCAGGGGGAACAGCGGCCCGAGATGGTACAGCCCGGTGTCGAACACCTGCTGGGCCGATCCGACATAGCCCATGATGCAGCCGGTGAGCAGGCCGAGCGCCGTGGCGTAGCCGATGGAGACCCGGGTCGTCACGGTGGTGCGCACCGCGTCCCAGGTCGCCCCGAGGGAGAGCGGGCGACGATATTCCGGGTGCAGGGTCTCCGGCATCCGCAGCGAGAACCAGGCGGTCAGCCAGAAGGCCAAAGCCAGCATCGAGACGAACACGTAGACCCACGACCCCAGCGCCAGCATCAGGCCGCCGATCGCCGGGGCGATCATGGGGACGATCAGGAAAACCATCATGGTGAGCGACATCACGCTCGCCATCTCGCGTCCGGCGAACCGGTCGCGCACGATCGCCACCGAGAGCACGCGCCCACCCGCTGCGCCGATGCCCTGGATGACCCGGGCCGCCAGCAGCCACCCGAAGCTCGGCGCCACCATGGCGAGCCCGCAGCCCACGACGTAGATCGCAAGGCTCGCCAGGAGGACCTTCCGGCGCCCGAAGGTGTCCGAGATCGGCCCGTAGGCGAGCTGGGCGATTCCGAATCCCGCCATGAACACGTAAACGAGGAGCTGCAGTCGGTTCGGATCGGGCACGGAGAACCGGGCCTCGATCGCCGGGAAGGCCGGCAGCAGGTTGTCGATGGAGATGGCGGTGACCGCCATCATCAGCGCGATGATGGCGACGAACTCGGTGAAGCCCGGTCCCGACCGCGTCTGCGCGGCAGGAACGTCCTGGACCGGCGGGTTGGGCCGGATCGCGATTGTCACAATACGCCCTCGTGCTGCGAAGGAATCGCCCGACGGAGGCGCCCCCTTCGCGGCACGCTTATGGCCGACGTGCCTGCGCGGTGCAGCTCAGGCCGGCAACGGGCGCAGGGCCGGCTCCCGGGGGTTGCGCCCGACGAAGCCCGCCATCAGGGCGGCGACTAGGCAGAGCAAGCCGGCCGACACGAAGGCGCCGAGATAGGTCCCGGTATCGGTCCGGACCATGCCGGCGAGCCAGGCGGCCGAGGCGGCGCCGATCTGGTGGGCGGCTGCGATCCAGCCGAACATCAGCGCGGCATTCTCCTCGCCGAAGGACTTTCCGGCGAGCTGCACGGTGGGCGGCACGGTGGCGATCCAGTCGAGCCCGTAGAACACCGCGAACAGAGATAGGCCGTAGAAGCTGAGGTCGAACGAGTAGGGCAGGAAGATCAGCGACAGGCCGCGCAGGCCGTAATACCAGGCCAAGAGCTTGCGGGAATCGAACCGGTCGGTGAGCCAGCCCGAGGCCGTGGTGCCGATCAGGTCGCAGATGCCCATCACCGCGAGCAGGCCCGCGGCCGTGACCTCGGCGATCCCGTGATCGATGCAGGCCGGAATCAGGTGGGTGCCGATCAGCCCGTTGGTCGAGGCGCCGCAGATGAAGAACGTGCCCGAGAGCAGCCAGAAATCCTTCGATTTGAGGCCAGTCCGCAGACCGCGCAGGGCACGCACCGCTGGGTTCTCGGTGAGCACCGGTGTCGGCGTGATCGTGGTCTCGCCGTAGCGGGGCAGGCCGAGATCGGCCGGCCGGTCGCGCAGCAGCAGGGCCGCCAGCGGGATCAGCAGCAGGGTCACGGCCGCGACCAGGAGCGAGACCGAGCGCCAGCCCGATCCGACAGCCAGCGAAGCCAGCATCGGCAGGAAGATCAGCTGCCCGGTGGCGCTGCTGGCGGTGAGCAGCCCGACCACGAGGCCGCGCCGCTTGCCGAACCAGCGGCCCGCCACGGTGGCGCCGAGCACGTTGGCGACCATGCCGGAGCCCGAGCCGACCACGATGCCCCAGAGCAGCACCATCTGCCACGGCGCCGTCATCAGGCTGGTGGCGGCCGTGCCGACGGCCAGGACGAAGAGCGAGCAGCACACTGCGGTGCGCAGGCCGAAGCGCTCGATGATCGCCACCGCGAACGGCCCGATCATGCCGTACAGGAAGATGTTAAGCGCGATGCCGACGCTGATCGTGGCGGCCGTCCAGCCGAATTCCCGCTCCCACGGAACGATCAGCACGCTCGGCGTCGCGCGCACCCCCGCCCCGATCAGCAGCACCAGGAAGGTCACCGCGACCACGATCCAGGCATAGTGGAGGCGCGGCACGGGGGGCGGCGCGGGCAGCGTCTCGACGGGAACGGGCATGTTCGGGCTCCGGGGTGTTGAGACGGCCGGCGGCGTGTCAGGGGGCGGCTGTGAGGGCTTCGGTCAGAGCCGCGACGGCGGCGGGTTCGATTCGCGCGTTGATGCGCCCTTGCGCGACCCGCCAATGGGGGATTGCCGCCGCCAGGGCGGCGCGTCCGGCGTCCGTCAGCGAGACCACGCGAGCGCGCGCATCCGCTTCGCCCGCTTCGATCCGCACGAGGCCGCGCCGCTCCAGCGGATCGAGGTTGCGGCCCATCGTGGTGCGTTCCAGGGCGGCTTCAGCGGCGAGCCGCGTCACCGGGCTGGGACCCAGACGGTCGAGCAGGCGCAGGATCGCGAATTGGGTGACGCGCAGCCCGCAGGGACGTAGCGCCTCGTCATAGATCGTGGTCACCGCCCGCGTGGCGCGGCGCAGAGCGGAACAGGTGCAGGGCTCGCTCGGACGATCCGTCATCACGATGCGTGTATATGCACGGATATGCAGCGCGACAAGCCGGCCCTGACGGTTCGGCCGGTTCGACATGCAGCGATAGGGAAATCCGTCACGCTGTCATCGACACGGCGGATCTCCCTGATAACGCTGCGCCGGCAGGCTCCCGGTTCGTGAGAGGCGCGATGACACTCGAAACTTCCACGGCGTTGTCGTCCTCGGAACAGAAATCGGCCCGGTCCGGACTCATCGAGGCTGCGGCCGAGATCGTGGCACAGAGGGGCGGCCCCGGCGGCTTCGTCCGCGACTTGTTCGGGCGCGTGACCCCCGAGGACGTGGCCCCCTACCCGGGCGATTCCTTGGCCGAGCTCGCGGTCCGCGCCCGCGCGTTCCTGTCAGAGCCGCGCAAGCCCGGCGATCCGGCCCGACTGCGCCTGAGCGGCACCGAGCTTGTTCGGGACGGCCGGTCGCGCGAGGTGACGATCATCGAGGTCATCAACGACAACCGGCCGTTCCTGTTGGATTCGACCCTGGCCGAGCTGACCGAGCAGGGCCTGACGCCGGATCTCGTCGCCCACCCGATCCTCGGGGTCGAGCGCGACGCGTCCGGGGCGCTGGTGCGCGTGGTCGGCGAGACGACCGCGGATGCCCATGGCAGCCTGGCGCGCGAAAGCTTCATCCACCTCCATCTCGGCCGCCTCGACGGCGAGGCCCGGGCGCGGCTGGAGGAGGCCCTCGCTCAGGTCTATCGGGACGTGGCCCTGGCGGGCGACGACCACGACGCGATGCTAGCCCGCATCTCCGCACTGTCCGAAAGCCTGGGCCGCGCCCCCTCCCCGCTGCCGAAGGCCGAGGTCGCCGAGGCGCGCGCCTTCCTCGACTGGCTGACGGACGGGCAGTTCCTGGTGCTGGGCATGCGCCAGCACGGTATCGAGGGCGACGGCCATCCGCTGATCGAGGGCTCCAGCCTCGGGGTGCTGCGCGATCCGGGCGCCACGCCGCTGCGCCGGGGCCGGACGCCGGTCGACTACACGCCCGAGATCCTCGCCTTCCTGGAGGAGCCGCAGGCGCTGATCATCACCAAGGCGAGCGCGAAGTCCCGGGTCCACCGGGTCTCCTATCTCGACTATGTCGGCGTGAAGCTGTTCTCGAACACCGGCAAGCTGTCGGGCGAGGTGCGGATCGTCGGCCTGTTCACGGCCGCGGCCTATACCAGCCCGGCGCGCGAGGTGCCGGTCCTGCGCCGCAAGGTCGAGGCGGTGGCCGAGCGGGCCGGCCTGGACCCGACCAGCCATGCCGGGCGCAGCCTCCTGGCGGTCCTGGAGACCTATCCGCGGGACGAGCTATTCCAGATCGATATAGACCGGCTGTACCGGTTCACCCTGGCGATCGCCAACCTCGCCGACCGGCCGCGGCTGCGCGTGCTGTCGCGCCCGGACCGGTTCGGCCGCTTCGTCTCGCTGCTGGTGTTCGTGCCGAAGGACCGGTTCGACTCGACCGTGAGCGCCCGGATCGGCGCCTACCTGGCCGAGGCCTATGGCGGCCGCCCGAGCGCGGCCTACTCGGAACTGCCCGAAGGCCCGCTGGCCCGGACCCACTACATCATCGGTCTGCCCGAGGAGGGCATGCCCGAGCAGGACCCCGCGGCGCTGGAGGCCGGAATCGCCGCCCTGGTCCGCACCTGGGGCGACGCCCTCAGTGCGGCCCTGGCGGAGGCCCACGACGGCGGCCGGGCTCGCCGGCTCGCGTCGCGCTACGCGGAGGCGTTCACGGCGGCCTACCGGGACAACTTCCAGTCCGGTGCGGCGGTCGCCGACATCGCCATCCTGGAGGCACTGAGCGACGTGCAGCCGCGCGCGGTGCATCTCGGCCGCCGGGCGGGCGATTCGGATGCGCAGGTCCGCCTAAAGGTGTTCTCCCGCGGCACCGCGATCGCCCTCTCCGACCGCGTGCCGGTGCTGGAGAACCTCGGCTTCCGCGTCATCGATGAGCGAACCTACCAGGTCCGCCCGGCCGGGCTCGACGAATCCGCCCGGGTCTGGCTGCACGACATGCGGATCGAGCGGGCCAGCGGCGCCGCGATCGACCTTGCTACGCTGGAGCAGCCCCTCGAGGAGGCGATGCTGGCGCTGGCCGACGGTGCGACGGAATCGGACGGCTACAACCGGCTGGTGCTGGAAGCCGCCCTGCCCTGGCGCGATGCCGCCCTGCTCCGGGCGCTCGGGCGCTACCTGCGCCAGCTGCGCATCCGCTACGGCCAGGACTACATGGCCGGAACGCTGAGTCGGCATCCCGGGATCGCCCGGGCGATCGTCAGCCTGTTCCGGACACGCTTCGATCCGCTGATCGACGGCGACCGGGCCGCACGCGAAGCCGAGACCCGTGCCCTGATCGAGGAGGCGCTCGGCGACGTCACCAGTCTGGACGACGACCGGATCCTGCGCCGGTTCGTCAATCTGGTCGAGGCCGCGGTGCGGACCAACTTCTTCCAGAAGGCCGAGGGTGATCGCCCCCGGGAGACGATCAGCTTCAAGTTCGCCTGCGCCAAGGTGACGGCGATGCCGCTGCCGCGGCCGTTCTTCGAGATCTTCGTCTATTCGCCCCGGGTCGAGGGCGTGCACCTGCGCTTCGGCTACGTCGCCCGCGGCGGCCTGCGCTGGTCCGACCGGCCGGAGGATTTCCGCACCGAGATCCTGGGCCTGGTGAAGGCGCAGCAGGTCAAGAACGCCGTCATCGTGCCTGTGGGCGCCAAGGGCGGCTTCTTCCCCAAGCGCCTGCCCCCGGCCTCGGACCGGGCGGCCTGGATGCAGGAGGGCACCGAGAGCTACCGGCTGTTCATCCGCACCCTGCTCGAACTCACCGACAACATCATGGATCAGGCGATCGTGCCGCCGCCGGACACGGTGCGGCACGACCCCGACGACGCCTACCTGGTGGTGGCGGCCGACAAGGGCACCGCCACCTTCTCGGACATCGCCAACGCGCTTTCCCTGGAGAAGGGCCATTGGCTCGGCGACGCCTTCGCGTCCGGCGGCAGCCAAGGCTACGACCACAAAGGCATGGGCATCACCGCCCGGGGTGCCTGGGAGGCGGTGCGCCGCCACTTCCGCGAGATCGACGTCGACGTCCAGGCCGACCCGATCACCGTGGTCGGAGTCGGCGACATGTCCGGCGACGTGTTCGGCAACGGCATGCTGCTGTCCGAGAGCATCCGCCTGGTGGCGGCCTTCGACCACCGCGACATCTTCCTCGACCCGAACCCCGACGCGGCGAAGAGCTTCGCCGAGCGTAGGCGCCTGTTCGACCTCGGCCGCTCGTCCTGGGCGGATTACGACACGGCGCTGATCTCGCAGGGCGGCGGCGTGTTCGCGCGCAGCCTCAAGACCGTGCCGCTTTCTCCGGCCGTCCAAGCCGCCCTGGGGTTCGACCGGGCCGAGGCGACGCCGACCGAGCTGATGCAGGCAATCCTGAAGGCGCCGGCCGACCTGCTCTGGTTCGGCGGCATCGGCACCTACGTCCGCGCCACCGCCGAGACCGACGAGGATGCCGGCGACCGCGCCAACGACGCCGTGCGCATCACCGGGCCGGAGCTGCGGGTGAAGGCTGTCGGCGAGGGGGCCAATCTCGGCCTCACCCAACGCGGGCGCATCGAGGCGGCCCGGGCTGGGATCCGGCTCAACACCGACGCGATCGACAATTCCGCCGGCGTGAACACCTCCGACGTCGAGGTGAACATCAAGATCGCCCTCATGGTCCCCGAGCGGGATGGGCGGCTCGACTATGCGGCGCGCAACACATTGCTCGCCACGATGACCGACGAGGTCGGACGGTTGGTCCTGCGCAACAACGAATTGCAGACCCTCGCCCTGTCGCTCGCCCAGCGCGGCGGCCTCGGCGAGACCGGCTTCGCGATGCGCACCATGCAGGCGCTGGAGGCCGAAGGGCGCCTCGACCGCGTCGTGGAATACCTGCCCGACGATGCGACGATCACCGAGCGGATGCGCCGCGGCGAGGGGCTGACCCGGCCGGAATACGCCGTGCTGCTCGCCTACGCGAAGCTGTCGCTGCACGACGCGATCCTGGCCAGCACGGTGCCGAACGACCCGTATTTCGATCGCGAATTGCAGCGCTACTTCCCGAAGGCGCTCCGCGAGCAGTTCCCCGATGCCGTGAAGGGCCACCGGCTGCGCCGCGAGATCATCTCGACGGCGCTCGCCAACATCATCGTCAACCGCGGCGGCCCGTCCCTGGTCACCCGGCTGATCGACGGCACCGGGGCGGACGCCGCGACCATCGCCAAGGCCTACGCGATCACCCGCGACGCCTTCGGGCTGATGGAGTTGAACCTCGCTATCGACGGTTTGGGCGGCGGCCTGTCCGGACAGGACCAGCTCGGCCTCTATGCCGAGGTGCAGGGCCTGCTTACCAACCGGATCGTCTGGTTCATTCGCAACCTCGACTTGACCGGGGGTCTCGCCCCCCTGGTTGCGCGCTACCGTGACGGCGTAGCGGCCGTGGAGGCGGCGTTGCCGAAGGTGCTCGACGCCGAGGCGCTCACCGCCATCGGCAACCGCGCGTCGGAGCTCGAAGGCCACGGCATGGCCCGGCAGAAGGCCCGGCGGCTCGCCTCCCTCGACGCCCTGATATCCGCGCCCGACATCGTGCGCGTCGCCGAGGCGAGCGGCCGCCCGGTCGAGGAGGTGGCGGCGACGCATTTCGCCCTGGAACACGCGTTCCGCCTCGACGAGCTCGCCGCCGCGGCGCGAACCGTGCCGGTGGCCGATACGTTCGACCGGGTCGCGCTGGAGCGCGCGGTGGCCGGCATCGCCGCCGCGCACCGCAAGCTCACGGCCGAGGTGGTGGCCGATCTCGGCGCCGGGCCCGAGGCGGTCGAGGCCTGGGCCAAGGCCCGGGGCGCGCCGTTGGTCCGCATCCGTGATGCTGTCGACGCGATCAGCGCCTCGGGCCTCACTGTCTCAAAGGCCACGGTGGCGGCGAGCCTGCTCGGCGATCTGGTCCGAGCGGATTGAAGGGTCGCCCGGTGGTCAGGCGCCCGGCGTCGAGGCGGAGAAAATCCGGCGGCCGCTTCGGCTGACGGCGGTGACCGTAAGGCCGAGGCCCAGGATCGAGACGGCGGCTGCGAGCAAGGGAAGCTGGCCGTAGCCCGCCCCGAACGTCAGGGCGGTGCCGCCGATCCAGGCGCCGGTGGCGTTGCCGAGGTTGAACGCACCCTGATTCAGCGTGGAGGCAAGGTTCGGCGCGTCGCTGGCGGCCTCGACCACCCAGATCTGCAGCGGCGAGACCAGCGCGAAGGCGAGGCCGGACCACAGGACCAGCACGGCGACGGTCGGGATGGCGTGGTGGGCGACCGCCGCCAGGACCAGCAGCACCGCGACGATGCCGATGAACCCGCCGATGATCGTGGCCATCAGGCCCCGATCGGCGAAGTGGCCGCCCGCGAGGTTGCCGACCGTGAGGCCGATACCGGCGGCGAACAATACCCCGGTGACGCCCTGCGACGAGAACCCGGTCACGCCGGTGAGGAACGGCGTGATGTAGGTGAACACCGTGAAGAAGCTGACCGAGGAGAGGGTCGAGATCAGCATCGGCCGCAGCACCGGCCAGCGCCCCAGCGCCCGGAACTCCTTGACCAGGCCGCCGCGGGTACCGGGCAGGCCGGCGGGCACGAACAGCTGGATCGCCAGCCCGGCCAGCAGGCCGATCACCACCACGGCCCAGAAAGTAGAGCGCCATCCGGTGACCTGACCCAGGGCCGTTCCCAACGGCACACCGAGGACGTTGGCCAGGGTCAGCCCGGCGAACATCAGCGAAACCGCCTGGGTCCGCTTCTCGCGCGGCACCAGATCGCGCGCCACCACGGCGCCGATGCCGAAGAACGCCCCGTGCGCGAAGGCGGTGACGATCCGGGCCGCCATCAGCAGGCCGTAGCTCGGCGCCAAGGCGCAGCCGACGTTGCCGATCAGGAAGACCGCCATCAGGGCGAGCAGGGCCGTCTTCCGGGGCAAGCCCGCGGTGGCGATCGCCACGATCGGCGCGCCGACAACGACGCCCATGGCGTAGCCGGACACGAGGTAGCCGGCCTGTGGGATGGTGACACCGAAGCCGTGCGCCACCTCTGGCAGCAGGCCCATGATGACGAATTCGGTGGTGCCGATGCCGAATGAAGCGACGGCAAGGGCGAGGATCGGCAGGGACAGCACGTCGGCTTCCTTCGTTCAGACGGCGGGCGTCGCGTTGTGCAACGCAGCATGATGAAGGATGGAGCAGCGCGCGCTTTTGCATAGCGATGCACACGCGACGCACAGTTGCGCCGCGTGCAAGGTCTCGGCATCGACGATCCCGGACGATCAGGCCCGGGTGCTGCCGCGCTCGATCAGCCGCGGCGGGATCAGCACGCGCTCGCCGAGGGCGGTTTCAGGCCCGGACATCCGGGCGATCATGGCCAGCGCCGCCTCGACCAATGCCGGCACGTCCTGGTCGAAGCTGGTGAGATCGTAGCCGCCCCACCCTGCCGCCGGAATGTCGTCGTAGCCGATCACGCGGACCTCGTCGGGGACGCGACGGCCGGCGCGCCGCAGCGCGTCGATCGCGCCCAGAGCGCAGAGGTCGTTGGCGCAGAAGACGCCGTCGACCGGGGCCTCCGCGTGGAGCCGCGTCGCCGCCGCGGCGCCACCCTCATACGTGTAGGCGGATCCCGAGATGCGCGGTTCGGGCAGTCCGGCCGCGCGCAGGCCCTCGCGAAAGCCTGCGAGCCTCTCGGCACTGGCCGGGCTATCGGCCGGCCCCGCGATGAAGGCCGGACAGTGCGCGCCCCGGGCGTGCAGGAGCGCGGCGGCCTGCCGACCTCCCAGCGCGTTGTCCGAGCCGACCGAGCCGATGCGCTCGGCCGTCACCGGGGTATTGAACGAGACGACCGGGATTCGAGAGGCCGAGAGCGTCTCGGCGGCGTCCTGCGACAGGACCGCCAGGGCGCTGACGATCGCGTCGACCCGGTACTGAGCCAGGCGCGCCGCCACCGCGTCGAGGGTGTAGTCGCTGTCGACCGGGACCAGCACGATCTGGTTGCCGGCTTCCCGGAGCCGCGCCGCAAAGATCTGGACGACGCGCGCGTAGAACGCGTTCTCCAGGCCACCGACCACGAGGGCCACGAGGCCCGACCGATCGGTCAGCATGATCCTGGGGATCAGGCTCGGCTGAAAGCCCAGGGTCTCGGCCGCCGCCAGGACCTTGTCGCGGGTCCGGGCCGACACGCTGGCACCCGGCGTGAAGGTGCGGGACACCGCCGATTGCGAGACCCCGGCGAGGCGGGCGACCTCGACCGATGTCGGGTAGCGCTTCGAGACCATGATGTGCGTGCATCGCTTCGGGAGAGAACGCGCTTAGGTTGCGCGCCCCGTCCGGCGTGTCACGCTCCGAAGCGTCCCCTGTCAAACGGAGGCCGTGCGTCCGGGTCGAATCCTACTCGGCTGGGACCTTCTTGCGTCCCCGCGTCTTCGGTGCGGTTGGAGCCGGCTCCTCCGGCGCAGGCGCGGCCGCCGCTCCCCGGGACTTGCGCCGTTGCTGGCCGAGGCCGAGGGCGCGGGCGAGTTCGGACCTCTGGGCCGAGTAGCTCGCCGCCGTCATCGGGTAGTCCCGCGGCAGGCCCCATTTCTCGCGATACGCCTCCGGGCTGAGCCCGCGCAGCGTCAGATGGCGGCGCAACGTCTTGTAGGGCTTACCGTCTTCGAAACTGACGATGTAGTCGTGCGTGATGGATTTCCGGATCTGCGCCGGGCTCATCTTTTCCACGACGGTCGTCGCCGATGACCCCGAAGCCGCCAGGCTGTTCAGGGCCGCGTGTATGCCACCGATCAACCCTGGAAGTTCCGAGGGTGGCACCGAATTGTTGGACACATAGGCCGCGATGATATCGACCGCTAGGTCAATGTGTTCGGCCTGCTCAGCTTCAGCGCTATCGTTCACGTTGAACCTCTGTCGTAGCAACTATCCGGTGTGGCGTATCCCGTACGGAATATGACGAATTCTGGGATAGGCTAACGGATCCGCGATAAAAGCTCAATCGCAACTTTCTTGCAGTATCGAAATTTAGGAGTGACTGCACCGGGGCTGTAACAGCCGTCGGGGCTCGGTGTTGACCGCGCATTAACCAAGCGGGCGCTAGCTTGCGTTAACCATGTCGGCGACCGCGCAGGCGGCGGCGTGATCTATTGATCCCGGCTCTTGGCGCCCGGGGCTTAGGTGGAGGCCAAGAACAGGTGCGGATGGCGGGCGCTGATCGGCGGGGACGGCAGGAGATGCGGCTCGCCTTTGCGGCGCTGACGCTCGCGCTCGCCGCATCGCCGTCCGCAGCCCAGCGCTTCGACGCGATCAGCCCGGTCACCGGCCAACCCGACAATCCCGGGATCGGGCAGGACACGGCGCCCAACGGCCTTCCCGCGCTCCGGCGGCGCGTTCCGGACGGACTGTCCCGCGACGACGGACCCGCATCCACCGGTGGTGACGCCACGAGCGGCGAGCGGACCGGCGGCGACAGCCTGCGCTCCCCCCTCTCCCCGGCGATCCCGACCCAGACTCAGCCGGGGCTCTCGCAGCTCGGCACCCGCATCACCGGCGGCGGCCAGCGCACTGGTGGGTCCACCACGGCCCCAAACAACCGGACGCCGTCGAGTCTGCTGCGCACCCGAGCCGCGCCGCCCCGGCGCATCGGCTCCCCGACCCGCCGGGTCACACAGGAGGTGACACAGGTTCCGGCCCCCGCTCTGCGCCTGACCCCGGTGGTCCAGCAGGCCGTCGTCGGCGTGCCGGTGTCGCAGGTCCTGGCGTCGCGCCCGATCCTTCCGCTCTTCGCGATCACTCCGGCGCTAGGCCTGCTGACGCCCGGCTTCATCCTCGGCACGGACCTGGCGCGGCCGATCCCGACCGACCCGGCCTACGCACCGATCGGCTATCGGATCTGGACCTTCACGGTGCTGCCGAGCTTCACGCAGAGCATCGGGTACGATTCGAACCCGGACCAGACCAGCCGTCAGCTCGCCAAGGGATCGGTGGCCCTGCGTACCGAAGCGGCCGTCGACTTCCGCAGCGACTGGTCGTCGAGTTCGTTCCAGGGAGCGTTGCGCGGTTCCTACCTGGAGACGCCCCAGAACGAGGCCGCCAGCCGGCCGGCCGCGGACGGAACGGTGCGCCTGCGTATCGACGTCAACCGCGACCTGCACGTCGATGCCGAAGGACGGTTCTTGGTCGACACGCAGCGCACGTCGAGCCCGAACCTGCAGGCAGCCGCGGCGACCAGCCGGCCGCTGCTCGCGGTCTACGGCACGTCCCTCGGTGCCACGGAGACGTTCAACCGGCTTTCCGTGACCCTGCGCGGCTCGGTCGATCGCTCCCAGTTCGACAACGCTCAGCTCCCGGGCGGCGTGACCATCAACCAGGCCGACCGCAACCTGAACCAGTACAGCCTGCAGCTGCGCACGGCCTACGAGGTCAGCCCGGACCTGAGTCCATTCGTGGACCTCCTCGGCGATACCCGCGTCTACGACCTGCGCCGCGACACCAACGGCATTCAACGCGATTCCGACGGCATCGCTCTCATGGTCGGAGCGAGCTTCGGGCTGGCCCGCTCGATCACTGGCGAAATCTCCGCCGGCATCCAGCACCGCTCCTACGTCGACCCGTCTTTGCGGGCGATCGACGCGCCGCTGGTCAATGCCGCGCTGGTCTGGTCCCTCAGTCCGCTCACCACGGTCCGCCTCACCGCGGCGACGGGTGTGACCGAGACCACCGTGCTCGGCTCCAGCGGCATCTTCACCGAGGTCGCGACCCTGGAGCTCCAGCACGATCTGCTGCGCAACCTGTCGATCGTCTTCGGGGGCTCGTTCCTGAAGAACGACTATCAGGGCAGCACCATCCGCGAGAACGGCTTCTCCGCCACGGCGCGCCTCGACTACCGGTTTACCCGCTGGCTGACCTTGCGCGGCACCTACATCTACCAGCAGATCGACAGCACGGTGGCGGGCTCGAGCTTCCGCGACAACACCTTCCTGCTCGGCGTGCGCGTGAATCCCTGAACCACCCTCAGAATCGCTCGACCCAGGGGCGCAGCTCGAGCTCCGTCGTCCAGGCGCTCCGATCCTGGCGCAGCAGGTCGCGGTAGGCGCGGGCGATGGCATCCGGATCGAGATGGCTGTCGGGGGCGTCCACCGGCTCACCGCCGCGCGCCGGGTTCCGGATGGCGCCATCGATCACCACGTGGGCGACATGGATGCCCTGCGGCTGCAGCTCGCGGGCGAGGCTCTGGCCGAGTCCCCGCAGGGCGAACTTGCCCATCGCGAAAGGCGCTGAGCCGGCAAAGCCCTTCACGCTGGCCGACGCGCCTGTGAGCAGGATCGCCCCGTGCCGGTGCGGCAGCATCCGGCGTGCTGCCGCCTGCGCCACCAGGAAGCCGCCATACGCGGACACCATCAGCGACTGCGCCACCGCTGCCGGATCGAGGTCGACCACCGGGCCGCGCAGCCGACCGCTGGCATTGTAGACCACCACGTCGGGCGGGCCACCCAGCGCCGGCTCCATCCGGGCGAACAGGGCCTCGACCTGGCCGGGGTCGCTCGCATCGCACGCGTGGATTGCGGCGCCGGTCTCGGCCGCCAGCGCGGCGAGCTTGTCGATGTTGCGGGCCGCGAGGCCGACCTTCAGCCCGTCCGCCGCCAGCAGTCGGGCGAGCGACGCGCTGAGGCCCGAGCCGGCTCCGACGATCAGCGCGCGGGAATAATGCGGTGTCATGGGCGGACGCTCCGTTCGATCCTGTGAGGATGCCGCGCGGCGCCGCTTCTTCAAGCCCTCGCTCGCTTCAGCCCTCACGCGCGGCGCACGGCGAAGAACCTGCGCAGCAACAGGGCCGCCTCGGTCTCGCGGAACCCGCCATAGACCTCCGGGGCGTGGTGGCAGGTCGGCTGGTTGAAGACACGCGGGCCGTGCTCGACGCCGCCGCCCTTGGGATCGGGGGCGCCGTAATAGAGCCGCCGGATCCGGGCGAACGAGATCGCGCCGGCGCACATCGGACATGGTTCGAGGGTGACGTAGAGATCGCAGCCGGTCAGGCGCTCGTCGCCGATGGCCGCACAGGCGGCGCGGATCGCCAGGATCTCGGCGTGGGCGGTCGGATCGTGCAGGGCCCGCGGCTGGTTATGGGCGACGGCCAGCACCACGCCGTCGCGCACGATCACCGCCCCGACCGGAACCTCGCCGGCCTCAGCGGCCGCGCGCGCCGCTGTGAAAGCGCGGTCGAACGCCCCCGCGGTGTTCGCGGTTTCGTGCTCAGCGTCCTGGATCGGATCGACCGTCACGGTGTTTATCACCCCATCGCCGGGACAGGCACCGACCGGCGCCGGAAACCGATCCAGGTCAATGTTAATGCCTGGAACATTCCTCTCATCGTCACCGTTGCATTTACGATTGCGGCGCCGCCGCGAGAGATTGTACGGAAGGAAACGCCATGAGCAGCACCACGGACAAGATCAAGGGCGCCGCCAACGAGGCCCTCGGCAAGGCCAAGCAGGGTCTGGGCGACGTGACCAACAATGACAAGATGAAGGCTGACGGCGCGGCTCAGGAGCTCAAGGGCAAGGCCCAGAGCACCGTGGGCGACGCCAAGGGCGCCGTGAAGTCGGCCACCGACAAGATCTGATCGTTCGGGCAAGATCTGATCGCTCGGGCAAGATCTGATCCTTGAGGATCGACGGGATCGGAATCCACATCTCGCGGGTTCCGATCCTGAACCGGCTGAACTTCGCGAGGATGCCATGATCGGTTGGGCTATCACGTTTCTCGTCGTCGCCCTCGTGGCGGCGCTCCTGGGTTTCGGCGGCATCGCCGGCACGGCCGTCGAGGCGGCCAAGATCGTCTTCTTCGTGGCGATCGCGCTGTTCCTGATCTCCGCCGTGTTCGGCGTGATGCGGGGGAGATCCCCGAGGCTTTGAACGGCGCGCCGCGGCGCGGATCTTTCGGGGCGGTCCGGCCGGGCCGCCCCTTTTGCGTTCGCGGGCTGCGCGTTGTCGGGTTGTGCATCCGTGGATGCTCAACCCGTCTCGCCTGTCCGGGCCGGCTCTGATATGGCCGGCTCATGAGTGACTTGCCGAAAGACGACGGTCCGGGGGCTTCTGCCCAGCCGGACACCGACACCACGCGGACCGAGCGCTGGACGCCCGCAACCGACGCGGGCAGCGAATCTGAGACGAAGCCGAAGGGTAAGTCTTCGCAGAGCGAGCCGCGGCCGCCTCAGCAGCCGGTCGCTGCCGAGCCCGTTGCCGAGGACGCCGCTGAGGCCGCGGAACCGGAGGCCGAGGCGCCGACCCCTCCGGGCGAACGCATCGCCAAGGCGATGGCGCGGGCGGGCATCGCCTCCCGCCGCGACGCGGAGGCGATGATCCTGGCCGGCCGCGTGAGCGTCAACGGCGAGACCCTGACCTCCCCGGCGCGAAACGTCTCCGACGACGATACGATCCTGATCGACGGCGAGCGCATGCCGGCGCGCGAGCGCAGCCGCCTGTGGATCTTCCACAAGCCGCGCGGCCTCGTGACCACGGCCCGGGACCCGGAAGGCCGCCAGACGGTGTTCGAAGTCCTGCCCGAAGATCTGCCACGGGTGGTCGCGGTCGGCCGGCTCGACATCAACACCGAAGGCCTGCTGCTTCTCACCAACGACGGCGGTCTCGCGAAGGTGATCGCCCATCCCGATACCGGCTGGCTGCGCCGCTACCGCGTCCGCGCCCACGGCGACACCGACCAGGCCCAGCTCGACAAGCTGGCGAAGGGCGTGACCATCGACGGGATGGAGTACGGCCCGATCGAGGCGACCCTCGATCGGGTCCAGGGCGACAACCTCTGGCTCACGCTAGGCTTGCGCGAGGGCAAGAACCGCGAGGTCAAACGCATCCTCGAGCATCTCGGCCTTTCGGTGAACCGGCTGATTCGCCTGTCGTTCGGGCCGTTCCAGCTCGGCGACCTCGAAGTCGGCCTGGTCGAGGAGGTGCGCATGCGCGTGCTGAAGGACCAGCTCGGCAAGGCGCTGGCCGAACAGGCCGGGGTCGATTTCGAGAGCCCCGTGCGCGAGCCGATCGGCGCCTTCGGCAGCCCCAAGAAGGCCGAGCGCGCACCGGCGCCCTCGAACACCCGCAATGCCGCGCGTCCCGCGCCGGCGCCCCGGGTCTCGACCGGTGGGGCTGGCTCCGGTCCGCGCCGCTCCGCGTGGCGGTCGGATGAGGAATCCGGCAAGCCGCGGGCGGCCCGCGTACCGCGACGGGGCGAGGATCCCCGCGCGTCCCAGGCAGCCGCGGCCGAGCGCGGTCACGAGCGGGTCGGCTCGATTCGCACCGGTGATCGTCGCGTCGTGGTCGAGCGCCTGTCGGCCAGCCCGGTTGCGCCGGCGCCGGAGGAGCAGCCCCGGCGTCGCTACGCCGATCGCGGCGCCCCCGATGGCGCACAGCGGGGCGCGCCCGGCCGCTCGGATCGCGAGAGCTGGGGCAATCGCGGGCCGGCTCCGCGGACTGACAGAGGTGCGAGCGATCGGCCGGGGTTCGGTGACCGTTCCGGGCCACGCGACGCCCCCCGGGGCGCGCCTGGCCGACGGGACGACGCGCGACGGGACGACACGCGACGGGACGATCGCCGTGACGGCAGGCCGCCCGAACGCCGGGATCGGCCGTTCGGAGGTTCGACTGCAGACGGCCCGCCCCGCGGCAATGGCGGTTTCCGGAGCGAGCGCTCCGGCCCTGGGGGCAAGCCGGCCTTCGGCGGACCGAAGCCGGCGGGCGCGCGACCCGGCGGCAAGCCCGGTGGATTTGGCGGCAAGCCCGGCGGGTTCGCGGGGAAGAGCGGGGGCTTCGCCGGGAAAAGCTCTGGCGGTTTCGGGGGCAAGAGTGCTGGCGGGTTTGCCGGCAAGGGCCCGGGCGGCAAGCCGGGCGGGCGTCCGGGCGGCTTCAAGGGCGGCGGCAAGCCCGGCGGCGGTGGTGGCGGCGGTGGCGGTCGTCCGCCGCGCGGAGGCCGATGAGGATCGTCGGCGGCGCGTGGCGCGGCCGCAAGCTCGCGACCCCGCGCTCCGACGCGATCCGGCCGACCTCCGACCGGCTCCGGGAATCGCTGTTCAACGTGCTGACCCACGCCTACGACGAGGTCGTCGCCGGGGCGCGGGTGCTGGACCTGTTCGCCGGCACTGGAGCGCTGGGCTTCGAAGCGCTGTCGCGCGGCGCGGCCTACGCCCTGCTGGTCGATGAGGGGGCCGAGGCCCGGGCGGTGATCCGGTCGAACATCGAGGCGTTCGGCGCCGAGGGCGTGACTCGGCTGTTCCGGCGCGACGCGACGCGCCTCGGTCCGGCCGGGATCACGGCTCCGTTCTCGCTGGTCTTCTGCGATCCACCGTACAATCGTGGGCTTGCGCCCCAGGCGCTGGCAAGCGCGGCCGGCGGGGCCTGGCTGTCGCCGGGCGCCCTGGCCGTGGTGGAGGAGGCGGAGGGCGTTCAACTGGACTGGCCCGAGAACTTCACCGCGCTGGAGCGGCGGGTCTACGGCGACACGGCGGTATCGGTGGCGCGCTTCGCCGGCTGACGGCGCGTCGGTCGCGAACGCCCGCCCCGCGTTCGGGCCTGAAATGTATCGCGAGCCAGATCGCCGGCGGATCAGCCTGTTCGACGCGGTGCCGACGACGGGGCTCGATCAGGACGGTTCGCGAGTTCACACGGTTCGCCGGCTCCGTCTCGTCGGCCAAGCGCAACGCGAGAGATCTCTCGCAAGCATCGCAACCCCTTCGCCATGGGGCTGGTCGTCTTCGAATCCAGGCGGGCTCGCCTGTCCCGTCGAAACGATGTGCTCAGCGCAGCCCCAGCGCCGACTACCGAACGGTGACGACCTCCTCAGAGGCCGCAAGGTCGCGATCGGCGTAGAGGTTCGTCAGGTCCAAAGCAGACATCGCCGTCGCCTCCAGAAACAACTTCGCGAGACGACGTGTGCGAACGGCCGGGGCCGGTCAGCCGATGTCGGTCAGGCTATCAGGCCGACGGTGCGGCGGCGCCGTTGGTGACAATCCGCTGCGGGGCGCTGTCCGCGGCAGCGGGACCATGGCCGATCCGGGCCGCGGACTTCACGAGCGCAATGACGTCCCGGCGCATCTGATCGTCGCCGATCTGGTTGTAGGCGCGGAGCAGTTCCACGGCACCGGCGATCCGGAGCAGCGTCGGGCCGTTCTCGGAGGCGGCCTCCGGCTCGGGTTCGAAGAAGCTCGAGACCGGGACGCCGAGGCGCTCGGCAATCGCCTGAAGGCGCCCCGCGCCGACGCGGTTCTTGCCGGTCTCGTACTTCTGGACCTGCTGGAAGCTGACGCCCAGCGCGCTCGCCAGTGCGGATTGGCTCAGCCCGTTGGCCGCGCGCAGGAACGCGATGCGGCTGCCGACCCCGTGATCGATGGCCGTGGTCTGTTTCGGCTTGGGGGTTGGGTTGGACATGGTGGAGAGTCCGAACTTCTTCAGGTTGCGGCAGGCGTGTGGTCGTGCGGAACTTAGCCGCCGCTCACAACCCACAGGTGCAACATTGAGCGGCCAAGGTCCAGCCGAGCCGCATGTTGATGCCACAGTGCAGCCGAGTGTGCAACGAATGGTCACGCTTGCGCGACCATGCAGTGTGAGCATAGCCGCCTCGGTTTCTCAATGACTTCAAGGCGATCGACACAGAGTGCGACGGCCCATCAATTCTGACGACACCGACTACGCAGACGGGGACTTCTCGCAACCGGTCGCCTTTGCACGATTGCCTACTGCGCAAGTGATTCGGTTTTGCCTAAACTGACGGGATGCGGATCGGCGCCGATGCGCTCGGCGCGGATCCTTGACGATCACGCGGCCGGGCCGAGCCAGTCGGTGACGATGCGAAGTTGTTCCGCGTCGAGCAAGGCCGGGGCGTGGCCGCAATCCGGGATCTCGATGCGCTCGGTGGGCGGGCCACGCCGGCTCATCTCGTCCGCGGTCGAGGCGAGGAGCAGCTCCGAGCGCTCGCCGCGCAGCAGCAGGACCGGGCAGGTGATCGCGTCCCAGTCGCGCCACATGCTGACGCTGTAGACCCGGCCCGGCCGGAAGGCGTCACCGATGCCGGGATCGTAATGCGGGCGCCAGCCGCCGTTGGGCTCGGGGAAGAAGCTGTGCTTGGCGATATGCCGCCACTGTTCGTCCGTGAGCGGGCCGAAGGCTGCCAGGACGGTCCGAAGCCGCGACTCGCCCGAGGCCAAGTTGTGGTGAAGCCGCGGAGCATCGCGCAGCCGTGAGCCGATATGGCGGATCGGCGCCCAGGGCAGGAACGGCCCGATATCGTTGATCACCATCCGGCGTATCGGGGTGTTGGCGGAGGCCGCCAGCACCATCCCGGTGAGGCCGCCGAGCGACGTGCCGACCCAGTCGATCTTGCCCGTGATCCGCAGGTGACCGATCAGCGCCGCCATGTCGGCGGCGTATTGGGGCAGGCCGTAGAGTTCCGGATCCTTGAGCCAGCCGCTCAACCCACGCCCGGGCAAATCGGGACAGACCACCCGGTAGCCCATCTTCGCCAGCATGTAGCCGAGGGGATCGAAGTCCCTGCCCTGCCGGCTCAGGCCGTGGACGCACACGACCACGTGCGGGCTGTCCGGGTCGCCCCATTCGACATACGCGATCCGGTGGAAGTCATGCGGCGCGTAGGCGGCGAAATGACCGGTCCGGAACGGAACGTCGGCGCGGCTGAGGTCGTCGAGGCGCGGCATCGCCTCGGGCGCGCCCGCTTCAGGCCTCTCGGCGGCGGAGGAGGTCACGGGGTATCCGTGCGGGATGCGGCCTCACGCGCCAGGCGGGTCGTGGTCTGGTGCAGGTCGACCATCTGGTCGGTGAGGCGACGCGACTGCTCCTGCATGAACGTCACGTGCAGCGCCGCCATCTCGCGGGCGTCAGCCGCCTTCGCGAGGCGCTCGGCGAAATCCAGTGAGGCGCGGACGTTGGTGTCCGAGGCGACCAGCATGCGGTGCCCGATCTCTCGCATCGCCGCCATGGAGTGGCCGGCATTGTCCTCGAATGCATTGTAGAGGCGCGCGCCGGCAGCCTCCCATTGCTCGCGCATCCTGCGCGTGCCTGCGATGTTGCTGTCGGAGAGCTGGTGCGCGGTCTCCCGGCTCGAGCCCATGACCGAGCGCCAGCCCTCG
Organism: Methylobacterium sp. AC315; assembly: GCF_979253755.1. NCBI lineage: Bacteria > Pseudomonadati > Pseudomonadota > Alphaproteobacteria > Hyphomicrobiales > Methylobacteriaceae > Methylobacterium > Methylobacterium sp. AC315. The sequence goes on along the minus strand of NZ_CEEDEA010000003.1, from coordinate 393,409 downwards.
AACGTCTGGGCCATCGAGGTTTCGAAGGCGTTCAGCGCCATCTCGCCGGCCTCGGCGAAGTGTTCGTAGGCCTCGCGAACCCGCGCAAGACTGCCCTCGGCCATCTCGCGCCCGGCCTGTGGCGGCCGAACCATCGGCAGATTGTCGTCCTTCACGAGCTCCTCCCCCCGTCGACTGCCATGACCGCCCGGTCAGGCACCGGGTCCGGCATCCGTCAGGGCGGGGCCGCCGTCAACCGCAGCGGCGTGACAGACCTCGGACCGCCCCGCCGGGTACTCCGCGCCCGTGCGGCCCATGATGACCGGCACCGGCTGTAACCAGCGCCCCGATTGACAGTCCGGAGGGACGCGACGTCATCTCTCTCCCTGCGCACGCCACGCCAGCCGCCCGATCAGAAGGCCCACCGATGACGGAGACAGTTCCGCCCCAAGCGGGCGCCCGGGACTCCGATTCTCATCCGTTCGAGACCGGGCTCGACCGGAGCCCGGCGAACTACGTCCCGCTCACGCCGGCCAGCCTGCTGGCCCGGGCCGCCGCCTCCGTCGGGGCGCGGGTCGCGGTCATCGATGGGGATCGCCGCCTGTCCTACGCCGAGTTGTACGCGCGGTGCCGCCGGCTCGCCTCCGGCCTGGCCGGGCGCGGGATCAGGCACCTCGACACGGTGGCGATCCTGGCGCCCAACGTACCCGAGATGATCGAGGCGCATTTCGCCGTGCCGATGCTGGGCGCGGTGCTGAACCCGCTCAACACCCGCCTCGATCCGGCGACGATCGCGTTCTCCCTCGACCATGGCGGCGCCCGGGTGCTGATCGTGGAGGCTGAGTTCGGTGCGCTGGCCGCCCGGGCGCTCGCCGACCGCGCGAAGCCGCTCCTGGTCGTGGAGATCGGCGCCACCGGCATCGCCGGCGCGGTCCCGTACGAGACCCTGCTCGCCGAGGGCGACCCGGACTATGCCTGGCCCGGGCCGGCCGACGAGTGGCAATCGCTCTGCCTGCTCTATACGTCGGGCACCACCGGCGATCCGAAGGGCGCGGTCTACAGCCATCGCGGCGCCTACCTGCAGGCCCTCGGCAATGCGGTCACGTTCGGCCTCACCACCGAGAGCGCCTATCTCTGGACCCTGCCGATGTTCCATTGCAGCGGCTGGTCGTACCCCTGGGCGAGCGTGGCGGCCTGTGCGACGCAGATCTGCCTGCGCAAGGTCGAGCCGGCGGCGATTTTTTCGCTGATCGCCCAGCACCGCGTGACGCATTTGTGCGGCGCGCCGATCGTGCTCTCGATGATCGCCCACGCGCCGGCCTCGACCCGCGTGCCCTTCCGGCATCGGGTGCGCTGCGCGGTGGGCGGGGCCGCGCCATCCTCGACCATCATCCGCACCATGGAGGAACTCGGCTTCCAAGTGACGCACCTCTACGGCGCCACCGAGAGTTACGGCCCCGCCACCGTCTGCCTGGAACAGCCCGACTGGGCCGACCTCCCGGAGCAGGACCGCTACGCCCGGATGGCGCGCCAGGGCGTCGCGCTGGCGACCCTGGAGGGCGTCGTCGTGTTCGATGCCGCCACCGACCGGCCGGTGCCGCAGGACGGCACCACGGTCGGCGAGATCTGCCTGCGCGGCAACACTGTGATGAAGGGCTATCTCGGCAACCCCGAGGCCACCGCGCGGGCGCTGGCCGGAGGCTGGTACCGCACCGGCGACCTCGCGGTCTGGCACCCAGACGGCTCCGTGGAGATCAAGGACCGGGCCAAGGACATCATCATCTCGGGTGGCGAGAACATCTCCAGTCTCGAGGTCGAGGAGGTGCTGATGCGCCATCCCGCCGTGATGCTGGCGGCCGTGGTGGCACGCCCGGATGAAACCTGGGGCGAGAGTCCCTGCGCCTTCCTGGAGATGAAGCCCGGCGCGGCGGCTCCCACCGACCGCGAGCTGATCGATTTCTGCCGGGAGCGGATGGCCAGGTTCAAGGTGCCCAGGACGGTGGTGTTCGGCCCCCTGCCGAAGACTTCGACCGGCAAGATCCAGAAGTTCATCTTACGCGAGCAGGCTCGGGAGCTGTCGGATCCTGTCTGACGCCGGGTACCCCAGCGGCCACCTCAACCCGAGGTGCTGCGCAGCTGCCTCGAAGGAATCCTCCAGTTCGTCGAACGATCGCTGGAGGCTTCCTTCTTCGAGGGCCCCGCTTCGCGGCGGCGTCTCAGGGTTAGGCGCTGGGCTGGATGTCTCCCGATATGAGCGTCACGCCGCGGGCTTCGACGGCTTCCAGATGTCGGCGGCGGCCTCCGTCGCGGCGCTGAGGCGGGTGTGCAGTTCCGGGTCGGCATCGCGCGCGCCGGCTCGAATTGTACCGATCAGGTCGTCCAGGGCGTCATGGCCGGCGCCGCCCAGCAGTCGAGCGCCGGTCTCGCCGAGCCGGTCGGCCTGGGCGATCTCCCGGGCAGCGATTCCGATCGCGTTGGCGACCATCAGGGCGACGTAGCGGGGGCGGCCGGTGAGGCCCGGGGCGACCTCCTCGGTCAGCGCCCGGCGGGCGGCGTCGAGGAGAGCGGCGCCAGAGGGTTCGTCCTGCATGCTCAGCTCCAGTTCTCCGGGGCGGTCGCCCGCAAAATCGTGCGTTCCAGCTCGGGCACCATCCGGCCGGTGAGCGCCAGTTCCAATGAGAATTCCCGGCCCGAGACGTGGCGGGCACCCTGTTCCAGGGCGATCACCGCCCAGCGCAGATGCGCCATCACCTCCCAATAGGCGACGCTGTCCGGATCGATGGTCCGGCCGCTCTCCTGCGTGTAACCCCGGTAGAACGACGCCCGGGAGCCGATGCCGCCGGCCTCCAGATCCGTTCGGCCGAACCGCCAGCAGGTTGCGCAGAACCAGCCGAGATCCTGCGCAGGATCGCCCCAGCCGGCGAACTCCCAGTCGAGGATCGCGGTCAGGCCCGACGCATCCACCATGTAGTTGCCGGTGCGGAAGTCGCGATGCACCAGGGATGGCGCTGGACAAGCCGGGGCCCGCACCTCGCCCCAGCGCAGACCCCACTCGATCGCCGGGCGCTTGGCGCCAATCCCGTCGAGGCTGGCACGCAGGCGGGCGATCTCGGCCAATGCCGGCTGCGGCTCGGGCGCCCCGAGGAAGGCGAGTGCAGCCGGCACCTCGCGCGGGTCGAGCGCGGCGTGGATCCGGGCGAGTTCGCGGCCAAGGGTCTCGGCCAGGATCTCCCGGTCGCCGCCGAGGCTCAGGTCCTTGGCGATGCGCGGCCCCAGGCCCACGCCCTCGACGAGGCCCATCAGCGCGAAGGGCGCTCCGACGATTGCGGGATCGGCGCAGAAGGCGACCGGCTCCGGCACCCGGACGCCGGCTTTCCAGACCGCGTCCAGGATGTGGAACTCCTCCGCCCGGGAACGGCTCGACGCGATGGTCGCGGCGGCGTCCATGCGCAGCACGAAGCCCCGAACGGTGTCGCCGATCCGGCAGCGGACCAGCCGGTTCTCCTGGATCGAGCCGCCGCCGAGGGGTTGGACCGCCTCGATGGCGAGATCCGGACAGCCGAGATGCGAGGCGATCCAGTCGCGCAGCTGCGCCTGTTCCATTCGCTAAAGCCCCGAGACGAGGTGGCCGCCATCGACCGCGACGACGCTGCCGGTCATGTACGAGCCCGCCCCGGAGGCGAGCAACAGCAGCGGCCCATCGAGTTCGGATGCCTCACCCAGCCGGCGCTGCGGGACGCGCTTGATCAGCGCCTTGCCGGGTTCGGATTCGAAGAACGCATCGTTCAAATCGGTGGCGATGTAGCCGGGGGCGAGGGCATTCACCCGGATCCCGTGGCGGGCCCATTCCAGCGCGAGGCTCTTGGTGAGCTGGACGACCCCGGCCTTGGAGGCGGCGTAGGGCGCCAACCCACCGGCGACCCGCAGGCCGAGAATCGACGCGATGTTGACGATGCTGCCGCCGGAACCATGCCGGACCATGCGCCGCCCGGTCGCCTGCGCGACGAGCCAGACGCCCTTCAGGTTGGTGGCGAGGACGAAGTCCCAATCGGCCTCGTCCAGCTCGAGGGCCGGCTTCGTTGCGGTGACGCCGGCATTGTTGACGAGCACCGCCACGGGCCCGAACCGCGCCTCGGCGGCATCGAGCGCCCGCTCGACGCTCGCGGCGTCGGTGACGTCCATCACGATTGCCCGCGCCTCGCCGCCCTCCCCTTCGACCTGGGCGACGGTCTCGGCCAGCGCGTCGGCCCGGCGGGCGCAGAGCGACAGGCGGGCGCCGGCTTTAGCCAGCGTGCCGGCGAAGTGGCGGCCGAGGCCGCTGGAGGCCCCGGTGACCAGCACGTGCCGGCCGGTGAGATCGAACAGGCCGGCCATCTCAGTGCAACCGCTCGATGGCCATGGCGATGCCCTGTCCGCCGCCGATGCACATGGTGACGAGGCCGTAGCGGCCGTTCACCCGGGCGAGTTCGTAGAGCGCCTTGACGGTGACGATCGCCCCCGTGGCGCCGAGCGGATGGCCGAGCGCGATGGCGCCACCGTTCGCGTTGACCTTGGCGGGGTCGAGATCCAGGGCGCGGGAGACCGCGCAGGCCTGGGCCGCGAAAGCCTCGTTTGATTCGATCACGTCGAAGTCGGCAGCGCGCAATCCGGTGCGCGCCAGCAGGCGCTCAACGGCCGGCACCGGACCCATGCCCATCTCGGACGGATCGACCCCGGCATGGGCGTACCCGACGATCCGGGCGAGAGGCTTGGACCCATCACGCTCGGCCGCGGCGGCACTCGCCAGCACGACGATCGCGGCGCCGTCATTGAGGCCGGAGGCGTTGCCGGCGGTGACGCTGCCGGTCTTGGAGAAGGCCGGACGAAGCTTGGCGAGATCCTCGACGCTGGTGGCCTTCGGGTGCTCGTCGGTCTCGAACGCCACCGTCTCGCGCTTGCGCTGGACCGCGACGGCCAGGATCTGCTCACGGAATCGGCCCTCGCCGATCGCATGGGCGGCCCGGGCCTGGCTCTCGGCCGCGAACGCGTCCTGCATGGCCCGGGAGATGCCGTAGCGCGCGGCCACGTTCTCGGCGGTGACGCCCATATGGCCGTTGCCGAACGGGTCGTTCAGCACGCCGACCATGTAGTCGACCAGGGTCGCGTCGCCCATGCGCTGGCCGAACCGCCCGGTCTTCAGGAGATGCGGCGACCGGCTCATGCTCTCGGCGCCCCCGGCGACCGCCACCTCGGCGTCGCCCAGCATGATCGCCTGCGCGGCCGAGACGATCGCCTGCAGCCCGCTGCCGCACAGGCGGTTGACCGTGAGCGCCGGCACGGCCTCGGGGATCCCGCCCTCGATCGCGGAGACCCGGGCGATGTAGGCGTCGCGCGGCTCGGTCGGGATGACGTTGCCGATCACCACGTGGCCCACCGCCTCCGGCGCGGTCCCGGACCGCTTCAGCGCTTCCGCGATGCATTGCGCTGCCAGCTCGGCCGGCGGGATCGCCGAGAGCGAGCCCCCGAAGGTGCCGATCGCGGTGCGCACCGCGCCGGTGATCACGACATCTGTCATGTCTCGCGGACCTTTCCTCTCGTCGGCTGAACACCGATCCTGGCGTTCCCGCTACCGGATTCTATTCTTCACCGGCGAATGAGCAGTCAAACGGTCCTCTCACCGGCGCCCTCATCCGGAGGCGCCCGTGTCAGGGCGCCTCGGAGTAGCCAAGCATTCCGTTGCGCGATCCCCGGGGCCTCCATCAAGGCGGCTTCGCCGCACATCACGAGTGCGGACGGTGGGTTGTTCTTCCACCCTGCCGAGGTGGAAGAACAACCGTCACCCCTCCACACCCCAGGTCCAAAAAGAATCACCCTCGGCTTCGAGGTTGCGGTTGAGCACCATCTTGTGGACTTCGTCGGCACCGTCCACCAGACGGGCTTGGCGTGCGTAGCGGTAGATCCATTCGAGCGGCGTGTCGGTGGAGTAGCCCCGGGCACCGTTGATCTGGATGGCGATGTCGGCTGCCGCGTGCACCAGGTTGGCGACGTGGACCTTGGCCATCGAGACCTCCTTGCGGGCAAAGCTGCCCTGGTCGAGCGCCCAGGCGGCCTTCATCACCAGCAGGCGGCCGATCTCGATCCGCATGGCGAGGTCGCCCAGCATCAACTGGATGCTTTCGCGGTCGGCAAGACGGATGCCGAAGCCGTGGCGCTCCCCCGCATAGGCCCGGGCGATCTCGACGCAGCGCTTCGACAGGCCGAGCCAGCGCATGCAGTGGGTCAGACGCGCCGGGCCGAGGCGGATCTGCGTCAGCTTCAGCCCGTCGCCCTCGTTCATCAGGACGTTGCCGGCGGGGATCTCCAGCCCGTCGAACAGCAATTCGCAGTGGCCGCCGTGCTCCTCCGGGCCCATGATCGGGATCCGGCGCAGGATCTCCCAGCCGGGCTGATCCTTGTGGAACAGGAAGGCGGTCAGCCCCTTGCGCGCATCGTCGGATGTACGCGCCATCAGGATGAAATGCGCGGCCTCCTCCGCTCCGGTGATGTACCATTTGCGGCCGGTGACCACGTAGGTGTCGCCCCGCCGCTCGGCCCGGGTCTGAATCATGCCGGGATCGGAGCCACCGCCGGGATGCGGCTCGGTCATCGCGAAGGCCGAGCGGACCTCGCCGCGCACGATCGGGTCGAGCCAGCGGGCCTTCTGGTCCGGGGTCGCGACCTTCTCCAGCACCATCATGTTGCCGTCGTCGGGGGCGGCCGAGTTGAACACGACCGGTCCGAAGATCGAGCGGTTCATCGCCTCGTAGCAGACCGCCATGCCGACCTTGTCGAGGCCGGCTCCACCGGTCTCGGGCTTGAGCTGCAGGCACCACAGCCCCTCGGCCTTCGCGAGTCCGCGCAGCCGCGCCAGCTCGGCGAGGCTGATATTGCCGTGCCCGTCATAGGCCTCCGGGTCCGATTCCAGCGGAACGATATGCGCGTCCACGAAGGCCGCGATCCGCGCGCGGTATTCCTCGACGCGGCGGGAGATGGTGAAATCCATGGTCGCGGGCTCCGATGGATGCCTGTTTGCGGGAACTTACCGGCGGCCGAACAGCCGCTCGATGTCGGAGAGCTTCAACTCGATCGAGGTCGGGCGGCCGTGGTTGCACTGCCCGGAATTCGGCGTCGCCTCCATCTCGCGCAGGAGCGCGTTCATCTCCTCCGGACGCAGGCGGCGGCCGGCGCGGACCGAGCCGTGGCAGCTCATGCGCGACAGGATCGCGTCCAGGCGCCGGCCGAGCGGGCCACCCTCGGTGGCGGGGGCGCCGCCCTCCTCGTCTCCGCTGGCCTCCAGCGCGTCGAGGATGTCGGTCACGAGATCGCGCACGGACGCGCCGATCAGCGCGGCCGGCACTGCGCGCACCAGCACCGCACCGGTACCGAACGCCTCGATCGACAGGCCGAGCCGGTCGAGGTCCGAAGCCGCGGCGACCAGGCGCTCGGCGGCGTCCGGGCTCATCTCGACCACGTCGGGGATCAGCAGGCCCTGGCGGGCGATACCACCCCGGGCCCGCTCCGCCTTCATGCGCTCATAGACCAGACGCTCGTGGGCGGCGTGTTGATCGACGATCACCAGGCCGTCCCGAGTCTGGGCGAGGATGTAGGTCTCGTGAATCTGGGCGCGGGCAGCGCCGAGCGGGTGATCGACGGCCTCGGCCGCCTCGACCACCGGCCGGACATCCGCCTGGGGCGGGGCCGCGAGATCCGCCTCGGGCGAGTGCGCGAACGGCGCCTGCGGAGCCTCGCCGAACCCTTGCGCGTCGCCGAAGACGGGCACCGGCTCGCGGTCGTCCGGCTCGGTTGCCGGTTGCCAGCTGTCCGGCCGCCAGGCTTGGGCTCGGCTGTAGCCCGACGGCGCCGCCACGGAGGGCGTGTTCGCCGGGAAGAAGCTCGGGCGGGCGGACCGGAACAGGCTCGTCACGGCGGCGCCGGTATGGGTCGTGAGCGCGGGGCCGGCCGGACGCAGGGCGTCGAGGGTCCGGCTGGCCCCGGTGGTGGCCGAGCGGGCGCCGCCCCGGCGCAGGGCGTCGTGGATCGCGCTGACCACGAGCGCCCGCACGAGACCGGGCTCGCGGAACCGCACCTCGGTCTTGGCCGGGTGGACGTTGACGTCGACCAAGTTGGGATCGCACGCGATGGCGAGCCCGAGCACCGGATGCCGGTCTGAGGCCAGCGTGTCGGCATAGGCGCCCCGCACCGCGCCAAGCAGCAGCCGGTCGCGCACGGGGCGGCCGTTGACCACGAGGTGGATGTAGCCGGCCGCCCCGCGGTGATAGGTCGGCAGGCCGACATGGCCGGTGACCGCGAATCCTTCCCGGGCGAGCGATACCGGCAGCGCGTTGGCGGCGAAATCCGCGCCCAGCACCGCTGTTAAGCGGCGGAGCTCGCCCTCGGGTCCGGTCTCGGACGGCAGCAGCAGCGGCTGCCCGGCATCGGCGCGCAGCGTGAAGCGGATGCCGGGCTGGGCCACGGCGAGCCGACGCAGGGTCTCCGCGATGGCGGCGTTCTCGGCCCGGTCGGATTTCAGGAACTTCAGCCGCGCGGGCGTCGCTGCGAACAGCTCGGTCACCTCGATCCGAGTGCCGCGCTGGGCCGGGGCCGGACGGACCGGACCCTTAAGGCCGGCCTCGACGGTGAGGCTCGCCCCGGCATCGGCGCCCTCGGGACGGGTCGTGATCGCGAGCCGGGACACGGCACCGATCGAGGGCAGCGCTTCGCCGCGGAATCCCAGCGTGTCGATGGCCGAGAGATCGCCGCCGGGCAGCTTCGAGGTCGCGTGGCGTTCGACGCACAATGCGAGGTCGTCCGGGCCCATGCCGCGGCCGTCGTCGATCACCCGGATCAGCCGGCGACCGCCGTTCTCCACCACCACGTCGATGGTGCGGGCGCCGGCATCGATGGCGTTCTCAACCAGCTCCTTCACGGCCGAGGCGGGGCGCTCGACCACCTCGCCTGCCGCGATGCGGTCGACGAGGATCGGGTCGAGACGGCGGATGACGGGCGCAAGGGTGGACATCGACGCGCACGATAGCGGCTGGGCGGCGGCGCTCCTAGCGGACCGGATGACAGGGATCGTGTCGCGACGCCGCGGCGCTCAGGCGCGGCGGCTCGATCCGCCCAACGAGATGCGGCTGCCCGCAGGCCGGGCGCCGTGGCTCGGCGCCTTGTAGGGGCGGCGCGACGCGTCGTAGAGGGCGGTACCGACGACGCCGGCGGCCCGTCGCAGCGTGGCGCCGTCGCAGGTCGCCGCGACGCGCACGCCGATCTCGTGGGTATGGCTGCGGCCATACAGCCAGACCGCGAGGCGTGCTCGGGTCGCCTCGGGGATGCCGTCGAGGATGTACGTCGCGGTGTCGGCGTCGGCCTTGATCAATTGTCCGACGGTTTCCGGCGGGATCGGGCAATCCGCCGCCGGATCGTCGATGCTCAGCGGCTGGGTCTTCGTCATGGTCAAACCTGTCAGCCTGGGAACTGCAGGTTGAGGGGGCGTGGTTAATGATCCGTCAACGAACCGGCACCCGCCGCGTCTCACAGCGGCTTGCGGATGATCCGGGCGATCAGGCCGACGATGCCCTCGCGGAACAGCAGCACGCAGAGCACGAAGACGCAGCCCTGAATGATCGTCACCCAGGCGCCGAACTGCGCCAGATACGTTTCCATCGTGACAATCACCAGCGCGCCCACGATCGGCCCGAACACCGTGCCCATGCCGCCCACCAGCGTCATCAGCACCACCTCGCCGGACATCGACCAGTGGACGTCGGTGAGCGAGGCGAGCTGGAACACGATCGCCTTGGTCGAGCCCGCAAGCCCCGCGAGCGTCGCCGAGAGCACGAAGACCGCGAGCTTGTACTGGTTGGCGCGGTAGCCCAGCGAGATCGCCCGGGGCTCGTTGTCCCGGATCGCCTTGAGCACCTGCCCGAACGGCGAGTGGATGATCCGGTAGATCAGCAGCATCCCGGCCATGAAGACCACGCAGACGACGGCATACATCGCCCGGTCGTCGGCGAGGCTGAACACCCCGAACAGGTTGCCGCGCGGCACCGCCTGGATCCCGTCCTCGCCGCCGGTGAACTTCGCCTGCAGCGAGAAGAAGAACGCCATCTGGGCGAGCGCCAGTGTGATCATCGAGAAGTAGATGCCCTGCCGGCGGATCGCCAGCGAGCCGAAGACCAGCCCGAGCAGGGCCGCGGTGGCGGTGCCCGACAGGATCGCCAATTCCGGCGTGAAACCGAGGCTCTTGGCCGTGTAGGCGCAGAGATAGCTCGCCATGCCGAAATAGGCGGCGTGACCGAACGAGAGCAGGCCGCCGTAGCCGAGCAGCAGGTTGAAGGCGAGCGCGAACAGCGCGAAGCACAGCACCTTCATCAGGTAGACGGGATAGAGGATCAGCGGCGCCGCGGTCAGCACGACCGCGATGCCGACAAAAATCATCCAGTGCAGCGCCTTGTCGTCGCGGCGCGTCGGCAGCGCTGCGGCGATCGGGGCGACGTCGATGGCGGCGGTGTCGGCCATGGGGATCGAGCCTCTGATCTCTTTCAGGCCGTGCGCCCGAACAGGCCGGCGGGTTTGACGAGCAGCACCAGCACCATGATCACGAAGATCACGGTGGCCGACGCCTCCGGGTAGAACACCTTGGTCAGGCCCTCGACCAGGCCGAGGGCGAAGCCGGTGATCACCGAGCCGATGATCGAGCCCATGCCGCCGATCACCACCACGGCGAAGACCACGATGATGATGTCGGCGCCCATGTTCGGGTTCACCGAGTAGATCGGGGCGGCGAGGACCCCGGCGAAACCCGCGAGCGCCACGCCGAACCCGTAGGTCAGGGTCAGGAACAGCGGCACGTTCACCCCGAAGGCCTGGACCAGGGTCGGGTTCTCGGTCGCGGCCCGGAGGTAGGCGCCGAGCTTGGTCTTCTCGATCACCAACCACGTCGCGATGCAGACGGTGAGCGAGGCCACCACCACCCAGGCCCGGTAGTTCGGCAGGAACATGAACGGCAGGCGCTGGCCGCCCGACAGCTCGGCCGGGATCGCGTAGGGCAGCCCCGACACGCCGTACTGGTTGCGGAACAGGCCCTGGATGATCAGCGCCAACCCGAAGGTCAGGAGCAGGCCGTAGAGGTGATCGAGCTTGTAGAGGCGCGCGATCAGCACCCGTTCCAGCAGGATGCCGAAGGCCCCCACCACCAGCGGCGCCAGCCCGAGCGCCCACCAGTAGCCGAGCCCGACATAGGTCAGCAGCATCCAGGCCACGAACGCGCCCATCATGTAGAGCGCGCCGTGGGCGAAGTTGATGATGTTGAGGAGCCCGAAGATGATCGCGAGACCGAGCGACAGGATCGCGTAGAACGAGCCGTTGATCAGGCCGAGCAGCAACTGTCCGAACAGCGCCTGGGTCGGCACGCCGAAGATCGTGGTCATAGCCGTCCTCCGTGCCGGACCCGCACCGTTAGCCCTTCACCAGCGGGCAATTGCCGTCGTTGAGCGGCCGGAAGACCTGATCGCCCGGGATCGTCTCGAGCTTGTTGTAGAGGTCCCACTCACCCTTCGACTCCGAGGGCTTCTTCACCTCGAACAGGTACATGTCGTGGATCTTGCGGCCGTCCGCGCGGATGGTGCCCTTTCCGAACAGCGGGTCGTCGGTGGGCATGGACTTCATCTTGGCGACCACGGCGGCACCGTCGGCTCCGGATTTCAGCTCGGCCATCGCCTTCAGGTAATGAAGCACGTCGGAGTAGACGCCCGCGTGGTTGGCGGTCGGCTTCGAGTTGCCCTTCATCTGCTTGGCGAACCGGTCCGAGAAGGCGCGGGTCTGGTCGTTCAGGTCCCAGTAGAACGGCTCGGTGAGAACGAGGCCCTGCGCGACCTTGGTCCCGAGCGAATGCACGTCCGAGGAGAACACGAGGAGCCCGGCCAAAGCCTGGCCGCCCTCGGTGATGCCGAACTCGCCGGCCTGCTTGATCGCGTTGATCGTGTCGGTGCCCGCGTTGGCGAGCCCGATCACCTTGGCGCCGGACCCCTGCGCCTGCAGCAGGAACGACGAGAAGTCCGAGGTCGGGAACGGGGTCTTGACCGAGCCGATGACCTTGCCGCCGTTCTTGGTGATCACCGCGCTGGTGTCGCGCTGCAGGGTCTGGCCGAAGACGTAGTCGGCGGTAAGGAAGAACCAGGTGTTGCCGCCGCGCTTGACCATGGCGCCGCCGGTGCCGTTGGCGAGCGCCACCGTGTCGTAGACCCAGTGGATCGTGTTCGGCGTGCATTGCGGGCCGGTGAGGTCGGCGGTCCCGGCGCCGGTATCGATGAAGACCTTGTTCTTCTCTTTGGTTACTTGGCTGATCGCCAGGGCGACCGACGAGGTCACGCCGTCGGTGATCATGTCGACGCCGTCGCGGTCATACCATTGCCGGGCGATGCCGGCCCCGACATCGGGCTTGTTCTGGTGGTCGGCGGAGACGATCTCGACCTTCAGCCCGTGCTCTGCCGGCTTGAAATCCTCCACCGCCAGCTTTGCGGCGACGACCGAGCCTTCGCCGCTGATGTCGGAATAGGCGCCCGAGCGGTCGCCCAGGATGCCGATCTTTACGTTCGTCTGCGCGCTCGCGCCGCCCATCATCAGGGCACCCGCGAGGGCGGCGAGGGACACGGACCCGATGAGACGTCCGAACATCATGGTCTTCCTATCCTCCAGCGGCGCAGCGGATGACCGCTTGCCGAGCGTCCGACGCCGTTCTCCGGCGCTGATCAGGTATTGGTCGTCCGCCTCAGACGCCGAGATAGGCGTGAAGCTTGTCGATATTTGCGTCAAGCTCGGCATTCGGGATCATGTCGACCACCCTGCCCTGCTCGATGACGAAGTGCCGGTCGGCCAAGGTCTGCGCGAAGCGAAAATTCTGCTCCACCAGCACGATGGTGTAGCCCTGTGACTTCAACTGTTGGATCGTCCGGCCGATCTGCTGCACGATCACCGGCGCGAGACCTTCGGTAGGCTCGTCCAGCAGGATCAGCTTGGCGCCGGTCCGCAGGATCCGGCCGATGGCGAGCATCTGCTGCTCGCCGCCCGAGAGCTTGGTGCCCTGGCTGCCCGCACGCTCCTTCAGGTTCGGGAACAGGGTGTGGATCTCGGCCACCGTCATGCCGCCGGGCTTCACCCGCGGCGGCAGCATCAGGTTCTCGTGGACCGTGAGGCTCGCGAAGATGCCGCGCTCCTCCGGGACGTAGCCGAGGCCGAGCCGGGCGATGTTGCGCGAAGCCATTCGGATCGTCTCGACACCGTCATAGACGATCGATCCGGAGCGCTTACCCAGGATGCCGATGATCGCCCGGAGCGTCGTGGTCTTGCCGGCGCCGTTCCGGCCGAGCAGCGTGATCACCTCGCCGGCCCGGACATCGAGGTCGATGCCGTGCAGCACGTGGCTCTCGCCGTACCAGCCCTCCAGGCCGCGGACGGTGAGGAGGGCATCGGTCGCCGCGGCCGGCGCGGGTCTCTTCACGGCGGCCTCAAGCATGTCCCGACCCGATATAAGCCTCGACCACGCGCGGATCCTTTGAGACGGTGGCGTAATCGCCCTCGGCCAGGACCTGTCCGCGCGCGAGAACAGTGATGCGGTCGGACAGCGACGCGACCACCGAGAGATTGTGCTCGACCATCAGGATCGTCCGATCCTTCGAGACCCGCCGGATCAGCTGCGCCGTCCGGTCGACGTCCTCGTGGCCCATGCCGGCCATCGGCTCGTCGAGCAGCAGCATCTCGGGATCGAGCGCCAGGGTCGTGGCGATCTCGAGGGCGCGCTTGCGGCCGTAGGACAGTTCCACCGCGAGCGAGTCGGCGAACTCTGACAGGCCCACGGCCTCGACGAGCGCCAACGCCTCGCCGTTGAGCGCCCGCAGCACTTTCTCGGGGCGCCAGAAGTCGAACGAATCCCCCCTGCGCCGGCGCTGGAGCGCGATGCGGACGTTTTCGGTGACCGTCAGGTGCGGAAATACCGCCGAGATCTGGAAGGAACGCACGAGGCCGAGCCGAGCCACGTCGGCGGCGCGCAGCCCGGTGATGTCCCGATCCTTGTACCGGATCGTGCCCGCGGTCGGGATCAGAAACTTCGTGAGCAGGTTGAAACAGGTGGTCTTGCCGGCACCGTTCGGGCCGATCAGCGCATGGATCGTCCCGCGCTCGACTTCCAACTTGACGCCGTTGACGGCCCGGAATCCCTTGAATTCCATCGTCAAGCCATCGGTCGCCAGGATCACGTCCCGTGCCAAGCGCGTCCCTCCCGCGTATGATTTATTGCCTGCCATATCGCCGATCCGGCCCTGAACAGTCCATCGCAAACGCTCGGCGCGGCGGGACAATCCCCGGCTCATGATATGCTGATGCTTTCCGGGGTCGGGCCAACATCCCGTCGGGATGATGATACCGGCGCGGAGGGCACCTGACGGCCGGTCGATCCGGGCCGACCGGGTGTCGGCAAGCCGCTTGACCCAACTTCGGCCGAGCCTGTAACTCATACAAATCACGGGCAGGGAGGGCGCGCATGGTCGGCCAAGCGGCCTACATTGCCGTCGACTGGGGCACCACCAACCGGCGCGCCTACGCGATGTCGGCGGAGGGCGTCGTCGTCGAAACCCAGCAGGACGATCGCGGCGTCCTCGCGCTATCGCCCGACGATTATCCCGGCGCGATCGCGCGGCTGCGGGAGCGCTTCGGCGCGCAGATCGTGGTCGCAGCCGGCATGGTCGGCTCGACGCGCGGCTGGCGCGAAGCTCCCTATATCGATGCGCCCGCAGCGTTGCGGGACCTCGCCGCGGCGAGCCTCGCGGTCGCCCCCGACGTGCGGATCATCCCGGGTGTCGCGCTCCGGAGCGGCCCGCGGCCGGACGTGATGCGGGGCGAGGAGGTCCAGGTGCTGGGCGCGATCAGCAGCGGCGCCGCGCCGCCGACGGCGTTGTTCTGCCAGCCCGGCACGCACAACAAATGGATCGCCACGGTGGACGGCGCGATCACCGATTTTGCCACCGTGATGACCGGCGAACTCTTCGCCCTGGTCCGCACCCACGGCATCCTGGCCGGCATGCTGGACGGTGCGGTCGCGGACGGTCCCGCCTTCCGGGACGGGCTCCGCCGCGGGCGCGAGGCGCGCAACCTCGCCGCCGCCTTGTTCGAGGTCCGCGCCGGGGTGCTGCTCGCCCGGCTGGCGCCTGACGATGCCGCCGCCTACGCCAGCGGCCTCATGATCGGCGCGGATGTCGGCACGCGCACCGATCTGGCCGAGCGTCCGGTGCACCTGCTCGGCGGCGGCGCGCTAGCCGCGCTCTACACTGTTGCGATCACGGAAGCTGGCGGCCATGCCGTTGCCGTGCCGGACGGCGCCACGACGGCCGGCATCCACGCCATCTGGCAGGCCATCTCGAAAGCGCGGGCATGACGATCCTCGACCGTTTCGAAGTCGCTTTCGCGGCCTGCCCCCTGGTGGCGATCCTGCGCGGACTCACCCCGGACGAGGCACCCGCGATCGGCGACGCGCTGGTCGAGGCCGGGTTCACCCTGATCGAGGTGCCGCTGAACTCGCCCGATCCGCTCCGAAGCATCGGGCTGCTGGCCGAACGCTTCGCCGGGCGTGCCCTGGTGGGGGCCGGCACGGTTCTGACGCCCGGTCAGGTCGGCGACGTCGCGGCGGCGGGCGGGACCCTGATCGTCTCGCCCAACACCGACCCGGCGGTGATCGGCGCGTCCGTAGCCGCGGGCCTCGTCTCACTGCCCGGCTATCAGACGCCGAGCGAGGCATTCGCCGCCCTCGCAGCCGGCGCGACCGCCCTGAAACTCTTCCCCGCGGACATCGCGACCCCGGCAGCGCTCAAGGCGCACCGGGCCGTGTTCCCGGCCAGCGCCCGCGTGCTCGCCGTCGGCGGCGTCACGCCCGATAGCGTATCCATTTGGCGGCAGGCCGGCGCGGTGGGCTTCGGGCTCGGTTCGAGCCTCTATCGCCCCGGCAAGCCTGCGGATGAGGTCGCCCGGGACGCTTCAGCCTTCATCGCGGCGATCAGCGGACCTGCCTGATTGCGCGTAGCCCCACCGAACCGGGGCTGTCCGTCGAGTATCGTCAATCCTCGTAACCGGAGCGCGACAGAGATGGCGCTGCGGTCTAGAAACGCGCCCGCGTGGAGCAGGCGGGAGCAGGCGGATGGCGGACGGGCGGATCGGACGGGCGGACGGCTTCGACGGACTCGAGACGCCCTGCCTTCTCCTCGACGCGGACAGGCTGGCTGCCAACGTCGCGACCATGCGGGCGGGGCTCGACCGGCTGGGCGTAACGCTGCGGCCGCACCTGAAGACCGCGAAATCGCTCGCCGTCGCCCGCATCGCCATGGCGAGCCCGTCCGGACCCGCGACGGTCTCGACCCTCCGGGAGGCCGAGCACTTCGCCGAGGGGGGCGTGCGCGACCTGATCTACGCCGTCGGGATCGCGCCGCAGAAGCTCGACCGTGTTGGGGCGATCCGGCGGCGCTGGGATGCGGACCTCGCCATCGTGCTCGATTCGGCCGAGCAGGCCGACGCCGTGGCGGCGTGGAGCCGCCGGAACGACGACCCGCTGCCGGTGCTGATCGAGGTCGATGCCGACGGTCATCGTTCCGGCGTCGATCCGCGCGATGCGGATACGCTGGTGGCGATCGGCCGGGTGCTCTCCGACGGTGCCTCCCTGCGCGGCGTGCTGCTGCATGCGGGCGACAGCTACGGCCTCACCGATCCCGCCGCGCTGAAGGCGGCAGCCGAAGCCGAACGCGCCGCCGCCGTGGCGGCGGCCGCGATCCTGCGCGGCGCCGGCCTGCCCTGCCCGGTTGTCAGCGTCGGCTCGACGCCGACCGCGCGCTACGCCGACAACCTCGACGGCATCACCGAGGTCCGGGCCGGCGTATTCATGATCGGGGACCTGTTCCAGGCAGGCGTCGGCTCCTGCCGGGTCGACGAGATCGCCCTGACCGTTTTGACCACGGTGATCGGCCACCAGCGGGAGAAGGGCTGGATCATCACGGATGCCGGCTGGATGGCGCTGTCCCGCGACCGCGGTACGGCGCGTCAGGCCATCGATCAGGGCTACGGCATCGCCTGCGACGGGACGGGACAGCCCTACCCGGACCTGATCGTACGGGACGCGAACCAGGAACACGGGATCCTGGCCCTCCGGCCGGGCTCGTCAGCGCCCCTCCCCGACCTGCCGATCGGGGCACGGCTTCGGATCCTGCCCAACCATGCTTGCGCCACCGGCGCCCAGCACGACCACTACCATGTCGTCGCCGACGGCGGGCTGAGCGGAGCAGTCTGGCCGCGCATCAACGGCTGGTAATGTCGGGTCTTACCGCCCGTTCGAGACAGTCCGCACCGGACGGTCCGACTGGTCCATCACCGTGCGGCAGCCGGCGCTCAGATTCGGTCGCTGCTGGCGCAGACAGACCGTGATCGCTGCCACGTTGGGGATCTGGGCTGCGCAGAGACGCATCACGTCCGGGGTGCAGGCCGCGCGGTCGGCACGGGATTGCGCCAGCGCGGGCGCTGCGCCGGCGATCAGGGCGAGCAGAGCGAACGTGGCGGACTTCATCGACGGGAATCCTCAGGCGGATGATGGATGGGCTTTAACGGCCAAGCCTCGAAGTGCGGCGTGAACGCCGCGACACACCGAAATATCTATCGCGCGACCGACCTATTCTGCCGCAGCGCCGCGGATCGTCACCGCCATGCGGCACCTCAGCCGGATATCCTGCAGCGCGTCTCGTACGGTCAGGGTCTTGCGACCGGCGTGATCGCCCCGGTCGCCACAGGCTCGATCTGTGACGCGGCGGCATTCACCGGCGCCTTCTGCCGATCGAGCTTGTCCGCCGAGACGAGAGCCGCGGTGATCAGGGCCACCGCCGCTATCGTCGCCTTCAAGACCTCCCAGATTCGCGTAAGCATGGCTGAGTCCCAATGGCGTCACTGGATCTTCAGCATGTCTGCCTGGGGCGAAGCTGTTCAACACGCCCGCCCGGCGTCGTCTCATCGATCCGTGACTTCCGGATCTTCGGCGGCGACCCTTCCCAAAACCTTTCCGGGCCGCCGGTCCACACTCATCCGCCGGGACCTGATGCATCCGGGCCTCACCTGGAGGCGGAGTCCGCCGCAGCCTCCGCGGCCATCGCCTCGAAGACCAGTGAATGCCGCAGCGCCAGCGCCTCGACATCGTAGGTGTAGCCGCCGCCGATCACCGCAACGACCGGGATAGCGCGGGTGCGGGCCTGCGCGATGACGAACCGATCCCGGGCCAGCAGGCCCGCATCCGTCAGGCAGAGCCGCCCGAGGCGGTCGTCGCGGTGCGGATCGACTCCGGCATTGTAGAACACCAGGTCGGGCGCCAGCGCGTCGAGGAGCGGCGGCATCCGGGCGCGCAGCACGTCGAGGTAGCCGCCGTCATCGAGACGGTCCGGCAGGCCGATATCGAGGTCCCCGGCGATCTTGTGCGCGGGATAGTTGTTCTCGCAGTGGATCGAGAGCGTGAACAGTTCCGGGCAGAGCGCCAGGCAATCCGCGGTGCCATCGCCTTGGTGGACATCCAGATCGACCACCAGGACACGCCTCACCGCGCCCTCCGCCTGCAGCGTGCGGGCGGCGACGGCCACGTCGTTCAGCACGCAGAAGCCTGCACCCTGGAGCCGCCGTGCGTGATGGCTTCCACCGGCCGCGCTTCCGGCCAGCCCCTCGGCCAAGGCCAGGCGGGCGGCCAGGAGCGTCCCGCCCACGGAGGCGCGCGAGCGGCGAACCAGGGCAGCATCCACGGGTAGGCCGATGGCGCGCTCGATCTCCGGCGGGACCGCGACGGCGAGGACGGAAGCCACGTAGGCGGGGTCGTGCGCCTGGACCAGGATCTCGGCCCCGGCGAGCTCCGGGGTGACGAAGCCGAGCGGCGCCAGCCCCTTGGCCACCAGCGTCTCGGCCAGCAAGCCATATTTGCGCATCGGGAAGCGATGGCCCGCCGGAAGGCTCGATTCGTAGGCCGGGTGGAAGGCGATGGGCGGGATCACGCGGCTAGGCCGAGATCGCCGAGGATCGCCTGCGCAAGCGCCAGGCCGCTGTCATGGGCTGCTTCGATCCGCGGCCCGAGACACCAGTCGCCGGCCGCTCCCAGTCGGAGCGCGGGATCGTACTGGCAGGGGCGACCCAAGGCGGTCTCGACCTGGGCGAAGCGCCAGCGATGCGCCTCCGCGTAGCTCGGCCGAAGCGGCGCGGCCAGACACGCCGCCGCAGCCCGCGTCAACTCGGACACGACCGCATCCCGCGACAGTTCCAGATGCGCGCGCGACCAATCGGGCTTCGCGTGTACGGTCAGGCGGATGCCGGCGGGACGGCCGGGTTTCGACGAGTCCGTCGCGATGAGCCCGAGCGGACCGTCCTTCGGCTCGATCAGGGCTGCCGTGGGCGCCTCATCGACCGCGAGCATCAGCGACCAGCACGGTGCGTAGGAGGCATGCTGGATCTCGGGCATCGCGAAACCGGAGGCCGCCAACAGCGTAACGGTGTCTGGCGCCGGAAAGGTGATCGCCAGTGCCGCGAACGGGCCGTGATGCCCGCCCGCGCTGTCGGTCAGTCGCCAGGACGCCTCGTCGCGGACGATACGCGTGATCGTCGTACCGCTGGACACGGGAAGTTCGGCCAGAAGGTCCCGGACCGGCGCGGTCATGCCCGGCACGCCGACGCGGCGCATCGCCCCGCCCCAGGGCGCCGTGATCCCGCGCATGTCCCAGTCGGCAACCCGCGCGGCGAAGGCATCGGCGTGCGCACGTAGGAATTGCGCGCCATGGTCGAACTGCATCGTGCCCGAAAGGCGGGTCGCCATGCGGCCGCCGACGCCGCGTCCCTTGTCGAACACCTGCACGGGCAGGCCGGCCTCGGCGAGATGACGCGCCGCCGTGGCGCCGGCCATTCCAGCGCCCAGGATCGCGACGCGTCTGTTGTGGCTCACGCTACCGCCCCCGGCGCAACGCGGACCCTGCATCCGCGTAGACGGCAGAGATAGGGGATGATCCGTCGGGCGTCAGAGCGAACGGGCCGCGACGCAAGCGCTCGCGCGTGAGCAACGATGCGGCCACAACCGGGGACTCTCATGGGCGACGCAGCGAAAGGCCCGGTCCGATGCGCGCTGCTCGATCGCTCGGAAGCCGAGACGATGGTGCGGGTAGAGGGAATCGAACCCCCACGCCTTGCGGCTGGCGATTTTGAGTCGCCCGCGTCTACCAATTCCGCCATACCCGCGCGCGTCGGGCTCTTCGCATAAGTGTGGCCTCCACGCCAAGGGTGCGCGGCCGGGTTTTTTGCCGACATTGCCGATCTGGCCAAGGCGCGGCGCCTGTGCTCAAAGGACGGCCGCTTCCTCACGACCCGGACCCTGAATGCTCCGCCGGCTCTACGCGTGGATCCTCGCGCTCAGCGGCAGGCCCTCCGCGCCCTACGTGCTCGGGGCCGTCGCCTTCGCCGAAAGCTCGTTCTTCCCGGTCCCGCCGGACGCGATGCTGGTCCCGATGGCGGTCAGCCGTCCGGATCGGGTCTGGCTCTACGCGACGATCGCCACGGTGGCCTCGGTGCTCGGCGGGCTGGTCGGCTACGCGATCGGGGCGCTGCTGTTCGATTCCCTCGGCGAGTGGCTGATCCGGCTGTACGGGCTGCAGAATTCGGCCGCGACCTTCCAGGATTCCTACGCCCGCTACGGCCATTGGGTGATCCTGTTGAAGGGGCTCACGCCGATCCCGTACAAGCTCGTCACGATCACGTCGGGCTTCGCCCATTACAGCCTGTTCTGGTTCACGGTGCTGTCGATCGTCACCCGCGGGGCCCGGTTCTTCATCCTGGCCGGACTGCTGGGCCGCTACGGCGTCCAGATCCGCGGCGTGCTCGATCGGCATCTCAACGTGGTCGTGGCGATCTCGGTCGCCGTGATCGTCCTCGGCTTCCTGCTGTTCAAGGTGATCCTGTAGCCATGAACTTCGCGTCGGCACTGCGCCTCAAGAAGGCGGGTCTTGGGCTGGCTCTCGGCTCGGCATTGGTCCTGGCCGCCGTTCTGGTGCTGCAGTACGGCTACGGCTATGCGCCGTGTAAGCTCTGCCTGACCGAGCGCCTGCCCTTCTACGCCGCCCTGCCCCTTGGGCTCGCCGCGCTGTTCGCGCCCGAGCGCCTGGCTCGCCTGGCGCTCGGGCTCGCCGCCCTGGGGCTCCTGTATGGCGCCGGGCTCGGCGTCTACCATGGTGGCGCGGAATGGGGATTCTGGCCGGGCCCGAGCGATTGCGGCGGCGGCACGGGTGCGAACCCGGGACAGGTCGGCGAATTCCTGAATGCGCTTCAGAACACGAAGGTCGTGGATTGCTCGGTGGCGGCCTTGCGCATCCTCGGGATCTCCCTGGCCGGATGGAACGCCGTCGTCGCCTTCGTCCTGGCCTCGTTCGCCGGCACCGCAGCCCTGCGGTCCTGAGCTCCCGCGGTACGGTGCGCCTCAGTTGCGGTCGTCGGGCATGATCGGGATCGGCGCGACGTCGATCCCCTCATCGATGAGGGCGCGCGCTTCGGCCGGGCTGGCCTCGCCGTAGATCGAGCGGCCCTCGGCCTCACCGTAGTGGATCTTGCGCGCCTCCTCTGGGAAGCGCGTCCCGACATGCTCGGAATTGGCCACGACCTGCTCGCGCAGCGCCCGCAGCATCGCCCGTACCTGCCGCTCGGGCTCCGCGATCATCGCCATCGGAGCTTCGGCCTGGGGCGCCGCCGGCGCCGGACGCTCATTGCGATCGCTGCGGGCCACGTTGGGCGCCATCAGCGCCTTCGTGACATTCGCGCTCTCGCAGATCGGGCAGGTCACCAGCCCACGCTCCGCCTGCGCATCGTAGGATTCGGAGGACGGGAACCAGCTGTCGAAGCCGTGCGCGGATTCGCAAACGAGACTGTACCGGATCATGGGTTTGCTTACTGTACGGCCTGAACCTGAGGCCCGATGCGCTCGATTGTGAACGCGCGCGTGTGTTGCAGGGCGGGAATCCGCGCCCGGGCGTCAGCGACCTGGGCGAGGTCGATCTCGGCCAGGATTACGCCCGGCTCGGACCCGCCGGCATCGGCGAGCACCCGCCCCCAGGGATCGACGATCATGGAATGGCCGAAGGTCTCGCGGCCGTCCTCGTGGATTCCACCCTGGGCCGCCGAGATCATGAAGGCGCCGGTCTCGATCGCCCGCGCCCGCTGGAGGATGTGCCAATGCGCCTCACCGGTCTGGCGGGTGAAGCAGGCCGGTGCGGTGAGCACCTCGGCCCCAGCCTCTGCGAGGGCGCGGTACAAGGCCGGGAAGCGGATATCGTAGCAGATCGTCAGGCCGAGCGTCGCCCAAGGGGTCGCCGCCACCACCGCGCAGGCGCCGCCGGTATAGGTGGCCGATTCACGCCAGCGCTCGCCGCTCGGCAGGTCGACATCGAACAGGTGCAGCTTGTCGTAGGACCCCAGGATCTCCCCGTCCGCGCCGATCAGGAAGGCCCGGTTGGCAATCTTGTCGCCCGACCGCACCGCCAGCGAGCCGATATGCACCATCACCCCGGTGTCCCGGGCGGTCTGCCGCAGGCCGGCCAGGGTCGGATCCTGCTCGGCCTCGGTGACGTGCGCGAACAGGCGCTCGCGGCTGCGCTCGACCAGCGACGTCATCTCGGGAGTCTGGACGTAATGCGCGCCGCGGTCGGCAGCCTCGCGCACCCCGGCGACAGCCGCGTCGCGATTGGCGCCCGGGTCGCGGCCCGAGCGCATCTGCACGCAGGCGGCGGTGAAGCGCCTCTCAGGCATCGGCCTTGTCCGTCAGCAGCGGATCGAGCTTGCCGGCACGATCCAAGGCGTAGAGATCGTCGCAGCCGCCGACATGGGTCGATCCGATGAAGATCTGCGGTACGCTGGTGCGGCCACCGGCGCGCTCGACCATCACGGCCCGGCCACCCTGGGCGCGCTCGACGTCGATTTCCTGGAAGGCGACGCCCTTCTCCTTCAGCAGGCTCTTGGCCGCCGAACAGTAAGGGCACCAGGCCGTGGTGTAGATCGTGACCGGCTGCATGGCGGGCGTCATCTCGCGCGGGAACTCCCGTCATATAGGAGTACGCCCGTCGATTTACCTATGCCCGTGTGGTCACAGCCGAACCGAGCCGCAACCGCAGCGGCCCCTGGTGAATCCAGAGCCGATCGGCCGGTCAGGCGGCCATCAGCTTCTCGACCTCGTTGACGAGATCGCGCAGGTGGAATGGCTTCGACAGGACCTTGGCATCCTTCGGAGCCTTCGAATCCGGGTTGAGCGCCACCGCGGCGAAGCCGGTGATGAACATCACCTTGATGTCCGGGTCGAGCTCGGTGGCGCGCCGCGCCAGCTCGATCCCGTCCATCTCGGGCATCACGATATCGGTCAGCAGCAGCTCGAACGGCTCCTCGCGCAGCCGGTTGTAGGCCGAGAGGCCGTTGTCGAAGGACAGGACATCGTAGCCCGCGTTCTGCAGCGCCTTGGCCAGGAACCGGCGCATGTCGTTGTCGTCTTCCGCCAGCAGGATTTTCATCGGCCGTTTCCGAGCCCTCGAGTCGAAATGTTGATCCCATAAAGGGACGCGATGGTAAACAAGGTGTTAGGATTGGAGCCCGCAGCCGGCGCCGCGTGTCTCGAAAACGGCCCTGTGGGCCGTCGGCATCAGGGTGGACAGGCGATCATCCGCATACCACACTGCGTATCCGCCGCGCTTTTCCAGACGCCGGGGTGTGCACGTAACCCATGACCGCGCCCGAAACGGTACAGCCCGACGCCCTCGGTTTCGCCCCGGCTTTCGCGGTCGAAGAACCGGCGACGCACATCCTGCCCTTCGTCTTCAATACCGGCCATTCCGGCGCCGTCTACCCCCCCGATTTCGTCGCCGCCTCGCGCCTGGACGCGCTCACTCTGCGCCGCTCCGAGGATGCCCATGTCGATCGCCTGTTCGCCTCTGTGGTCGAACTCGGCGCACCGCTGCTCCGGGCGAATTTCCCGCGGGCTTTCCTGGACGTGAACCGCGAGCCCTACGAGCTCGACCCACGCATGTTCGACGGCCGTTTGCCGCCATTCGCCAACACCCGGTCGATGCGGGTCGCGGGCGGGCTTGGCACCGTTCCGCGGGTCGTGGCGGACGGCCAGGAGATCTACGCCCGGCGCCTGCCGGTCGGCGATGCGATCGCCCGCATCGAGGCCCTGTACAAACCCTACCACCGAGTCCTGCGCGGCCTGATCCAGCGCACGGCGCGGACGCACGGCCATTGCATCCTGATCGATTGCCACTCGATGCCGTCCTCAAGTCTCGGACGCGATACCGAGATCAAGGCCGACATGGTCCTGGGCGACCGCTACGGCACCGCGTGCGCGCCGGGCCTGATCGAGGCGTTCGAGGCCGCGTTCCGCGCCAAGGGTTTCCGGGTGGTCCGCAACAAACCCTACGCGGGCGGCTTCATCACCGAGCATTACGGCGAGCCCAACCTCGGGCGGCATGCTCTGCAGATAGAGGTCAACCGGGCGTTGTACATGGACGAGGCGAGCCTCACGACGACGCCTGATTTCCCGAGCCTCGTGAAGGCACTGCGGTCGGTTGTGGCCGGCGTGGCGGCCGATCTCGGTGACCTTACGCCCAGCCGGATCGCCGCCGAGTAGGCTGCACTCAGTCCACGTCCGGCGCCGCCACGAAAATCGGCGTTCGAAACGGCCTTCCTCACCCATAGCCTTGGGAAGGTCCGCCGCGGCGAGACCACGGGCCCGTCGATCAATCGACGGAGCACGCAACGAGGAGGTCGAGACAAGAAAAAAGGCCACTCCCGAAGGAGCGGCCCGAAGTCTAGGGAGGAAACGCCCAAGAAGGGCTACGGGACCGCGACGCCATCGCGATCTCGCAATGCACAAATGACAGTGCGGCGCACAAGACGCAAGGGCAAAATCGTCTCCGCCCGCGCGTCGAATGCATGGCTCAAGCGCGCAACGCGCAAAGGC
The DNA here is from genome assembly GCF_979253755.1 of Methylobacterium sp. AC315. Classification (NCBI taxonomy): domain Bacteria; kingdom Pseudomonadati; phylum Pseudomonadota; class Alphaproteobacteria; order Hyphomicrobiales; family Methylobacteriaceae; genus Methylobacterium; species Methylobacterium sp. AC315. The sequence goes on along the minus strand of NZ_CEEDEA010000003.1, from coordinate 368,382 downwards.
CTCAGCTCTGCTTCAGGAGTTTTTCCATCTCGGCGCGCAGCGGGCCGGCGAGATCCGGCCGCTCCAGCGCGTAAGCCAGGTTCGCGGTCAGGAACCCGATCTTCGAGCCGGTGTCGTAGGTCCGGCCCTCGTAGTGCATGCCGAAGAAGTCCTGCGTGCCCATCAGGTCGATCATGGCGTCGGTGAGCTGGATCTCGCCGCCGGCGCCCTTCTTCCCGTGCTCCAGGATCCCGAAAATCTCGGGCTGGAGGATGTAGCGGCCGGAGATGATGAAATTCGATGGTGCGGTGCCCTGTTTCGGCTTCTCGACCATGCCGGTGATCTCGAACGACTGACCGTAGGTCTCGCCGACGCTGACGATACCGTATTGGTGCGTCTCTTCCGGCGCCACCTCCTCGACCGCGATGACGTTGCCGCCATGGCGCTCATAGGTTGCGAGCATCTGCTGCATGCAGCCGCGGCTCAGCATATCTGGCAGCAGCACCGCGAAGGGCTCGTCGCCGACGATCTCCCGGGCGCACCAGACCGCATGACCGAGGCCGAGGGGGGCCTGCTGGCGGGTGAAGCTTGTTTGGCCGGCCTTGGGCAGATCGCGTTTCAGCTCTTCGTAGGCAGCGGTCTTCCCGCGTTCCTGAAGGGTGTGCTCGAGTTCGAAGGCAATATCGAAATGGTCCTCGATCACCGCCTTGCCGCGTCCCGTGACGAAGATGAAGTGCTCGATGCCGGCTTCGCGCGCTTCATCGACGACATGCTGGACGACCGGCCGGTCCACGACCGTGAGCATTTCCTTCGGGACCGCCTTCGTGGCGGGCAGGAATCGCGTGCCCAGCCCCGCGACGGGCAGGACAGCCTTGCGGATCGGTTTCATCAAGCGGCAACCTCGGAAACAGAATGGGATGACACGGTCAATGGTTCAGGCAGTGAGATAGCCTAACACGATGCTTCGCAAGGCCTCTACGTCGATAGTATGAGGCAAAGCACCGTAAATATCCCGTCTGCGACCACCTAAAGTGGCCGTTACCAGATGATATCTCACCGGGCGTTTGAACGCGCGATGAAGCGGGGTGGGCGCCTTGCCTGCCCGTGCCCGGTTCGGGCAAGGCTCCCGGCAGCTTCCCTCGGAGCGGCTTCGGAGCGGACGACATGACGGGTCTGGTGACAGGCGGGGCCGGATCCATCGGCGGCCGCATGGTTTGGGACCTGCTGGATACCGGCCGCATGGGAATCGTGCCGCGCGACGACCGGGCCACCGGGCTCGACCAGTCGCTGGCCCGAACGGGCAAATCCAGTCCGCGAACCGGGGCTTGAGGCGATGCCGTCGCGCCGCACCCTGCTCGCTGCCGCCCTCTCCCTCTGCCCCGCGGTAGCCCGGGCTGCGAAGCCGACGGCACCGAACGGCGCCTTCCAGGCGTTCATCGCGTCCCTGCGTCCGGAGGCCGAAGCCCGCGGCGTCTCGGCCGAGACCTTCGCGGCCGCGTTCCGGGGCATCACGGCACCCGATCCCGGCGTCCTGGCGCGGACGCGCCAGCAGGGCGAGTTCGTGCGGCCGGTCTGGGATTACCTGGTCGGCGCGGTCTCGGCAGGCCGCATCGCCCACGGACGCGCACGAGCGGGCACCCTCGCGCGCGCGCTGAAGGCGATCGAGGCGCGCTACGGCGTCCCGGCGCCAATCGTGCTGGCGTTCTGGGGCGTCGAATCCGATTTCGGCGCGAGCGCCGGCAACCTTTCCACGATCCGGGCGCTGGCGACCCTGGCGGAGGCCCGGCATCGCGGCACGCTGTTCCGCGACGAGTTGCTGGCCGCCCTGGCGATCCTCCAGCGCGGCGATATCGCGCCCGAGCGCATGAGCGGAAGCTGGGCGGGGGCCATGGGGCAGGTGCAGTTCCTGCCGTCCACCTACCTAGCCCACGCGGTCGATTTCGACGGCGACGGCCGCAGGGACATCTGGACCAGCGAAGCGGATTCGCTCGGATCGATCGCGGCCTATCTCAAGGACCTGGGCTGGGATCCGACGCTGTCCTGGGGCTATGAGGTGCGTCTGCACGACGGTTTCGACCTGAACGCCTATGCCGGGCCGATCTCCGGCTTCGCCGCGCGGGGTGTCCGGCGGACGGACGGAAAGCCGTTGCCCGGGCGTGGGGACGCCGCGCTGTTCCTGCCCGGCGGTCTCGGGGCGCCGGCTTTCCTGATCACCGGCAACTTCGAGGTGATCCGCCAGTACAACACCTCGGATTCCTACGCGCTGGCCGTCGGCCACCTCGCCGACCGCCTGGACGGCGCCCCCGCGCTCGCGGCGCCCTGGCCTACAGGACCACGCCTCGACGGAGCGGGATTGCGCGCGCTGCAAACAGGTCTGGCGACCGCCGCCTTCTACGAGGGCCCGACCGATGGCCGCGCCGGGCCGAAGCTGCGCGACGCCGTGCGGCGCTACCAAATCGCGGCCGGCCTGCCGGCGGATGGGTATGCCTCGCCGGCGTTGCTCGCCCACGTCCAGGGCCGGCACGATCCGGCGCGGTAATCGGCCTCCGAGGGCGGGTTTAGACGCGCAAGTCGGTCTCCCGTATAGTGCCGCCTACCGACCGGTGTTTTTCGGTCGCCTTCAAGGTGCGGGATCTGCATGGGAGTCGCAGTCTGGCGTCGTACGGCGCGTCCAGCCATCCTCGGATTCGCCGTCCTGTTGAGCCAAGCGGGCCTGTCCCTGGTCGGCGGCACACCCGCTCAGGCACAATGGGGCGACAGCTATCATCGGCCCGAGGGCGGCGCCTATTACGAGGCCCCGCCGCGGCGGCGCCCGCGCGATGCCTATTATCGCGACGACGGCTCCAGCGCCCGCCAGCCCCGCTACGCACCGCCCCAGGAAGCGCCGCGGCAGTTCTACTGGCCGTGGGAGGACCGGCCCCAGCCGGTCGCTCCACCGCCGGAGCGCACCTACCGGGCGCCGCGTCCGCGCAGCACGATCGGAAACGCGGACGCGCAGCGGCCCTCGCCGTCCGTCAAGCGCCGGGAGCGGCCCGCCCGGGCGCCGGTGGCGCCGAAGCCCGCCATCGCCAAGACCGCGCCGAACGTCCAGATCGCGGTGTTCGGCGATTCGCTGGCCGACCACCTTGCCCACGGTCTGGACGACGTCTTCGAGGACAACGCCGACATCGCGGTCGTCGATCGGGCGAAGGGCGACAGCGGACTCGTGCGTAGGGACGTGGTCGATTGGCCCAAGAGCGCCGAAGACTACCTGCGCACCAATCCCAAGGTCCGCTACGCGCTGGTCATGCTGGGCGCCAACGACCGCCAGCCGATCCGTGAAGGTGACGAGACCGTCGATCCGCTCACCGATCGCTGGAAGGCCCTGTACCGCGCCCGGGTCGAAGCCCTCGTGAAGGTGTTTGCCGACCACAAGGTGCCGCTGGTCTGGGTCGGGCTTCCGCCGGTGCAGAGCGAGAGCTTGAGCCGGGATCTCGCGAGCCTCAACGACATCGTCCGGGACACCGTGACGAAGGCCGGCGCGACCTATGTCGACATCTGGCCCGGCTTCGTCGACGACCGCGACCGCTACGCGGCCTCGGGCCCGGATCCGGAAGGTCAGATCGCCAAGCTGCGGACCGCCGACGGCGTGCACTTCACCAAGGCGGGCGACCGCAAGCTGGCGCATTTCGCCGATGTCGAGCTGAAGCGCCTGATGGGAACGGCCACGCCGGCGCTGACCGATCCGCCGCCCACCGCGACTATCGCGCCGGGGGCGCCGAGCGCGACGCCCGGTCCGAGCCTCGACGGTTCCGGCCAGCCCACCGACACCGCGGCGATCGATCGGCAGATCACCGCGATGCTGCCGAGCCTGCCGGAACCTCCGGGCGTCCCAGCGCTGCCGGTCAAGCCCGCGGCCGGGCCGGTCGTGCCCCTCGGGCGCACCGAGGTCTCCCCCGGCGGGACGCTGCTGACCGGCCGTCCGCGCGATTCGGACAACCTCGGCACCGTGGAGCGGACGCTGGTCCGCGGCAATGCGCCGATGCCCCAGCCCGGCCGCGCCGACGATTTCCGCTGGCCCCCCGGCTGAGTGGTGATCCCGGCGCTGCGCTCGCACGGAGCGCCGGGACTGAACCTACCTCACCGCGGCAGGACGCTCGCACCCATCAAGGCCTCGTCGATGGCACGGGCCGCCTGACGGCCCTCTCGGATCGCCCAGACAACCAAGGACTGGCCCCGGCGCATGTCGCCGGCGCTCCAGATCTTCGGATCCGAGGTGCGGTAATCCTCCTCGTTCGCCTCGACGTTCCCGCGCTTGCTGACGCTGATGCCGGACTGGTCGAGCAAGCCCTTCTGCACCGATCCGGCGAAACCGATCGCCATGAAGACGAGATCGGCCGGCAGGATGAATTCGGTCCCGGGCATCGGCTGCCGCTTGGCGTCGACCCGGGCGCAGACCACGCCGGTCAGCCGGCCCTTCTTGTTGCCGTCGAGCCGCAGCGTCGCCGCCTGGAACTCGCGCTCCGCACCTTCCGCCTGGCTGGACGAGGTCCGCATCTTGGTCGGCCAGTACGGCCACACCGTCAGCTTGTCCTCGCGCTCGGGCGGCCGGGGCCGGATGTCGAGCTGCGTCACCGACAGCGCGCCCTGGCGGAACGCGGTGCCGACGCAATCGGAGGCGGTGTCACCGCCGCCGATCACGACGACGTTCTTGCCCGACGCCAGGATCGGGGCTTCGCCGTTGCCGCGCATCGGCTCCGCGGCCACGCGCCGGTTCGACTGGATCAGGTAAGGCATGGCGTAGTGGACGCCCTCGAGTTCCTGCCCGGGCAGCTGCGGGTTGCGGGGATCCTCCGCACCGCCGCAGAACATCACCGCATCGAACTCGGCCTTCAGCTCGTCGACCGGCTTGGTCACGCCGACGTTCTGGTTGTAGTGGAAGACAACGCCCTCGCCCTCCATCTGCCGGACGCGGCGATCGATGTGGCGCTTCTCCATCTTGAAGTCGGGGATGCCGTAGCGGAGCAGGCCACCGGCCTTCGGCTCGCGCTCGAACACGTGCACGTCGTGGCCGACCCGGGCCAGCTGTTGGGCCGCCGCGAGACCCGCCGGGCCGGAGCCGACGACGGCCACGCGCTTGCCGGTGCGCATCGACGCCGGCTCGGGCTTGATCCAGCCCATGTTCCACGCGCGGTCGGCGATCGCCTGCTCGATCGTCTTGATCGCCACCGGCTGATTCTCGAGGTTGAGCGTACACGCCTCCTCGCAGGGCGCCGGGCAGACGCGACCGGTGAATTCCGGGAAGTTGTTGGTCGAGTGGAGGTTGCGCGACGCCTCCTCCCAGTCGGACTGGAACACGAGGTCGTTCCAGTCCGGGATCTGGTTGTGGACCGGGCACCCGGTCGGGCCGTGGCAGAACGGGATGCCGCAATCCATGCAGCGCGCGGCCTGTTTGGTCAGGTCGTGCTCGTCGAGCGGCAGCGTAAACTCGCGGAAGTGCCGCACGCGATCGGCTGCGAGCTGGTACTTCTGCTCCTGCCGGTCGAACTCGAGGAAACCCGTGATCTTGCCCATCGATCAACCCTTGAGGCCCGCAGATCGACCGATGCTGCAGCCTATTAAACCGTCATTCCGCGATCGGCGCCCGCGTCGCACGGGCGCCGATACCGATAGCCTTACTCCGCTGCCACCGGCATCCGCGCCATCTCCATCTCGCGCAGCGCGCGGCGGTATTCCACCGGCATCACCTTGACGAACTTGGTGCGGAAGCTCGCCCAGTCGTCGAGGATCTGCTTCGCCCGCGGGCTGCCGGTATACTTGAGATGGTTAGTGATGAGCTGGCTGAGGCGCTCCTCATCGTGGCCGGACATGTCGGCCAGGATGTCGACGCGCCCCTTGGTCTCGAGATCGCCGTCTTGGTGGAAGCGGCGCATCAGGTCGTCTTCCTCCTCGACGGGCTCGAGATCGACCATCGACAGGTTGCAGCGGGCCGAGAACGAGCCGTCCTCGTCAAGGACGTAGGCGATGCCGCCCGACATGCCGGCCGCGAAGTTGCGTCCGGTCTCGCCGATCGACACCACGACCCCGCCGGTCATGTACTCGCAGCCATGGTCACCCATGCCTTCGACCACCGTGATCGCGCCGGAATTGCGGACCGCAAAGCGCTCGCCCGCGGAGCCGCGGATGTAACACTCTCCGGCGATCGCCCCGTACAGCACGGTGTTGCCGACCATGATGGTCCGGTCGGGTGGCGACCGCAGCGCATCGCTCGGGCGGATGATCAGCTTGCCGCCCGAAAGGCCCTTCCCGACGTAGTCGTTGCCGTGGCCGGTCAGCTCGATGGTGACGCCGGCCGCGACCCAGGCGCCGAAGCTCTGGCCGGCGGTGCCCGACAGCTTCACCACGATAGTGTCGTCCGGCAAGCCCTCGTGACCGTGCGCCTTGGCGACCATGCCGGACAGCATCGCACCGGCGGCCCGGTCCGAGTTGCGGATCACGTCGGTGACGACCACCGGCTCGCCGGTCTCGATGGCGTTCCGGGCCCCCTCGATCAGGCGCCGGTCCAGGACCGTGTCGATCGGGTGGTGCTGCTTCTCGACGTGCCGGATGGCGATGCCGTCCGCCACCTTGGGGCGATGGAACAGCTTGGTGAAATCGAGCCCGCGCGCCTTCCAGTGGGCGATGGCCTCGACCTTGTCGAGCACGTCCGAACGCCCGACGAGCTCTTCCAGCTTCGTGAAGCCCAGGGAGGCCAGGATCTCGCGCACCTCCTCGGCCACGAAGAAGAAGTAGTTCACCACGTGCTCGGGCGTGCCCTTGAAGCGCTTGCGCAGCACCGGATCCTGCGTGGCGACGCCCACCGGGCAGGTGTTGAGGTGGCACTTGCGCATCATGATGCAGCCGGCCGCGATCAGGGGAGCGGTCGAGAAGCCCATCTGGTCGGCGCCGAGCAGGGCCGCGATGACCACGTCGCGACCGGTGCGGATGCCGCCGTCGGCCTGGAGGGCGACGCGGCCGCGCAGGCCGTTGAGCACCAGCGTCTGTTGGGTCTCGGCGAGACCGGTCTCCCACGGTCCGCCCGCATGCTTGAGCGAGGTCAGCGGCGCGGCGCCGGTGCCGCCGTCGTAGCCCGAGATGGTGATGTGGTCCGCCCGCGCCTTGGCGACGCCGGCCGCCACGGTACCGACGCCGACCTCGGAGACGAGCTTCACCGACACGTCCGCGGACGGGTTCACGTTCTTCAGGTCGAAGATCAGCTGGGCCAGATCCTCGATCGAGTAGATGTCGTGGTGCGGCGGCGGCGAAATCAGGCCGACGCCCGGGGTGGCGTAGCGGACCTTTGCGATCTTGGCGTCGACCTTGTGGCCGGGCAGCTGGCCGCCCTCGCCGGGCTTGGCGCCCTGCGCGACCTTGATCTGCATCATGTCGGCGTTGACGAGATATTCCGTCGTAACGCCGAATCTGCCCGAGGCGACCTGCTTGATCGCGGACCGGCGCGAACGCCCGTCCGGCAGCGGCTTGAATCGCTCGACCTCCTCGCCGCCCTCGCCCGAGTTCGAGCGACCGCCGAAGGAGTTCAGCGCGATGGCGAGCGTCTCGTGCGCTTCCTTCGAGATGGACCCGTACGACATCGCCCCGGTGGCGAAGCGCTTGACGATCTCGGAGGCCGACTCGACCGAATCCAGCGGCACCGGCTGGCGGCCGAGTTCGGTTGCGCTCCTGAGGCGGAACAGGCCCCGCAGGGTCTTGAGCTGGTTCTCCTGCCGGTTCACCAGCGCGGCGTATTCGCGGTAGCGCTCCGGCACGTTAAGGCGCACCGCGTGCTGGAGCGTCGCGATCGTGTCGGGCGTCCAGGTATGAGCCTCGCCGCGCAGCCGGTAGGCGTACTCGCCGCCGACATCGAGGGCGTTGCGGTAGATCGGGGCGTCGCCGAAAGCGTCGCGGTGACGGCTGACGGTCTCCTCCGCGACCTCGGCCATGCCGACGCCCTCGATGGTCGTGGCCGTGCCGAAGAAGTCGCGGCCGACGAAGGTCGAGTTGAGCCCGACCGCGTCGAAGATCTGGGCGCCGCAATACGACTGGTAGGTCGAGATGCCCATCTTCGACATGACCTTGAGCAGGCCCTTATCGATCGCCTTGATGTAGCGGTAGATGATCTCGTCATCGGTGAGGTCCGGCGGGAACTCGTCCTTCATCGCCAGCAGCGTCTCGAAGGCGAGATAGGGATTGATGGCCTCCGCGCCGTAGCCGGCCAGGCAGGCGAAGTGGTGCACCTCACGCGGCTCGCCCGATTCGACCACGAGGCCGACCGAGGTGCGTAGACCCTTGCGGATCAGGTAGTTGTGCACCGACGCGGTCGCCAGGAGGGCCGGGATCGGCACCCGATCCGGACCGACCGCGCGGTCGGTCAGCACGATGATGTTGTAGCCGCCGCGCACCGCCGCCTCGGCCCGGTCGCAGAGGCGGTCGAGCGCCCCGTCCATGGCCTGCGCGCCCATCTCGGCCGGGTAGGTCATGTCCAGGGTCTTGGTGTCGAACCGGTCCTCGAAATGGCCGATCGAGCGGATCTTCTCCAGGTCGCCGTTGGTCAGGATCGGCTGGCGGACTTCCAGGCGCTTGCGCCGGGACGCGCCCTCCATGTCGAGCAGGTTCGGCCGCGGCCCGATGAACGAGACGAGGCTCATCACCGCCTCTTCGCGGATCGGGTCGATCGGCGGGTTGGTGACCTGCGCGAAGTTCTGCTTGAAGTAGGTATAGAGCAGCTTGGACTTCTCGGAGAGCGCCGAGAGCGGCGTGTCCGTCCCCATCGAGCCGACCGCCTCCTGGCCGGTGACGGCCATGGGCTGCATCAGCAGCTTGAGGTCTTCCTGGGTGTAGCCAAAGGCCTGCTGGCGATCGAGCAGGCCCACGTCGGAGCGCGTCTCCCGCGCCACGACGGGCTTGAGATCTTCCAGCACGATCTGGGTGTTCTTGACCCAGTCGGCGTAGGGATGCGCGGCGGCGAGCTCGCCCTTGATCTCCTCGTCGGAGACGATCCGGCCCTTCTGCAGGTCGATCAGAAGCATCCGGCCCGGCTGCAGGCGCCAGGACTGAACAATCTTCTCGTCGGGGATCGGCAGCGTGCCCATCTCCGAAGCGAGCACGACCAGCCCGTCATCGGTGACGATGTAGCGGGCCGGGCGCAGGCCGTTGCGGTCGAGGGTGGCGCCGATCTGGCGGCCATCCGTGAAGGCCACGGCCGCGGGGCCGTCCCACGGCTCCATCAGGGCGGCGTGGTACTCGTAGAAGGCGCGCCGCTCCTCGCTCATCAGCGGGTTGCCGGCCCAGGCCTCCGGGATCAGCATCATCATGGCGTGGGCGAGCGGGTAGCCGCCCTGCACCAGGAACTCGAGGGCGTTGTCGAAGCACGCGGTGTCGGACTGGCCCTCGTAGGAGATCGGCCAGAGCTTCGAGATGTCGTTGCCGAACAGGTCCGAATCGACGCTCGCCTGCCGGGCCGCCATCCAGTTGACGTTGCCGCGCAGCGTGTTGATCTCGCCGTTATGGGCGACCATCCGGTAGGGGTGCGACAGGCGCCAGGTCGGGAAGGTGTTGGTCGCGAAGCGCTGGTGGACCAGGGCGATCGCCGAGACGAAACGCTCGTCCTTCAGGTCGAGGAAGTAGTCGCCGATCTGGGTGACCAGAACCATGCCCTTGTACACGATGGTCCGGGTCGAGACGGAGACCGGGTAGAACTCTTTCACCCGCGGGTCGTCCAGGGCGTAGACCTTGTTGGAGATCACCTTGCGGGCGACGAAGACGCGCCGCTCGAACGTGTCCTGGTCGGAGACGGAGCCCGGTCGGCCGATGAACACCTGCCGGTGATGCGGCTCGGTGGCCTTCACGGCGACGCCCAGATCCTCGGGGTCGACCGGGACATCGCGCCAGCCGAGGAGCGGCAGGCCCTCGTCGGCCAGGGCCGCCTCGATGATTCCCTGGATGATCGCCCGGGGCTCCTCGGCCTTGGGCAGGAAGAACTGGCCGATGGCGTACTGCCCGGCGGGCGGCAGCTCGAATCCGAGGCGCGAGCACTCGTCCGCGAAGAAGCCGTGCGGGATCTGCGTGAGGATACCGCAGCCGTCGCCCATCTTGGGGTCGGCACCCACCGCACCGCGGTGGTCCAGATTCTCGAGGATCTTCAGGCCTTGCTGAACGATGGCATGGGTCCGGCGATCGTGCATGTCGGCGATGAAGCCGACGCCGCAGGCATCACGCTCGTTGGCCGGATCGTAGGCGCCCTGGGCTTTGGGCAGAGCGGGATCGCGCACCGTGATCGGCATCGCGCCGCCGCGCGGGGCGGAAGCCTGGAACTCGGAAGCAGCAAACTCTTCGGCGGGTCCGCGCTGTGCCATGCTTCGTCTCGTCCTTCCCTCGATCCCCTTCGCCGCACCTCGGCCCGCGAGCATGTTTCATGCCCGTGAGTCGCAACCGTGCGGCGTCCCGACCCGATGCCGCAGGCGATCCGGTCGGTCCCCGCGAGGACGTGCCCGTCGACCTTCGTTCATCGAAAACCCGGACCGCTCCAGGAGCGGCGTGCTGGCGCGCTCGAGACCGCCGGCCGGACTTCCCGCTGGCGCGCGGGACGGCGACGGCCGGCATGCGCGGCCAATGGGACAGTTCTGCTGTCCTAAGTCGCGAAATTGGCAGATTGAAACCGTTTCAGCAAGGGATCGCGCGGGCATGCGGGCGCGGCATCCGCGACTGCACTTAAACCGCCGTCCATCAATCGCTTCCGCAATCTCGCCCGAATCACGCGGTCTACGACCAGTGCCGAGCACAAGCGGCATGCGGGGCAACGACCTCGCCGGCATGGTCGAGGTCTGGGCAAACCGGCCCGGACCATGCCGGAACCGGATACTCTGCCGGGTCTCCAGAACGGGAACGCATCAGAGTGATGATCGAGAACGGAACGTCTCGCCGCGCAGCGCAGCGGGTTCTCAGTGCAGCCCTTCTGTCGGGCGGATTGATGCTGGGCCTCTCCCAGGGCGCCCGCGCGCAATTCGCCTTCGAGGACGAGATCCTGCCGCCACGGGTGATCGCATGGCGCCTGTCCGACCGCGGCTTCAGCGGCGTCAGCCGTCCGCGGTTCGACGGGCGCGTCTACGTCGTCGACGCCGTGAGCCCGACGGGCGCCCCGGTCCGTCTGTTCGTCGATCCGGCCGCCGGCGCGATCGTGGGACGCCAGCGCATCGGTTCGCCCGAGAGCTACGCCCGGTTGGAGCAGCCGCGCGCCGGCTTTGGATGGACCGAGGAGGATGCGGCGCCGCAGCGTCTCCTGCGGCCGGCGATGCCCGATGGCGTCCCGGCTCGGGCCGCGCGTCCGGCACGCCGCCCGAGTCCGGAGGCACTGCGTCCCGAGTTCAATCCCGATGGCCTGAATCCGGATGGCCGAGCGCGGCCTGAGGCGCCCCGCAAGGTCGCCCGGGCCCTGGCGCCTGGGCGCGCGCCGGAGCTGAAGCCGGCACTTCGCAACGTTCCGGAGGCGCCAGCTCCGAAGGTCGCCCCCGTGGAGGCATCCAGGGTGGATCCTGTGCCTGAGCCGAAATCCGCAGCCATCGAAAAGGCGCCTCCGGCCGGTCCGGCCCAGGCGGGACCGGCCAAGCCCGCAGCGGGCACGGTTGCCGAGGCTGCCAAGCCCCCAGCTGCCGATTGGAAGGATCCGCCGCCGGACAAGAAGCCGGTGCGAATCATCGGCGGTGCGACGATCGTCCCCGGCGCCTCCGAGAAAGAGCCCGCCGGAGCCCAGTAGCGCTGGCCCGAACGCTCGCCGCCGAAATCGATACCGGTTCGACGCAAGCGAGCGCGTCGACGCGAGGACTGAGAGACGTCCTCGATCGCGACGTGATCTGGGACTGCTCTAGTCGGTGGGGCTCAGACGCTCCGAGCCAGTAAAGACGGTCAGCGTATCCGCGCGGGCAATGGCGCAAAGAGTGATCCCGTGCGCTTGGGCACGCTCCAACGCCAGCGAGGTCGGCGCCGAGATCGCCACGATCACGGCCGCACCGAGGCGCGCGGCCTTCTCGACCATCTCGAACGAGCACCGGCTGGTGATCACCAGGAAACCGTCTGCTGGATCGGTGCCGGCCCGCATGGCGGCGCCGATCAGCTTGTCCAGAGCGTTGTGGCGGCCGACATCCTCGCGGACGGACGCCAGGGTGCCGTCGAGCCGAGCCCAGGCGGCGGCGTGCACGGCGCGGGTCTCGGCGCCCAGCACCTGCGCCGCGTCGAGCCCGGCGAGAGCCCGGGCGATCGCCGGGAGCGAGACCTGGATGTCGGGGGCGCCCCGTATGTCCGCGCGTGGCAATTCCGCCAGATCCTCGATGCCGCAGACACCGCAGCCCGTCCGCCCGCTGATGGCGCGCTTGCGCGCGAGGTGCTCGCGCAGACGTCCGGGGGCCAGCTCGACATGGAGGCGCAGCCCGTCCGGGCCAACCTCCACGCGCGTGCTGCGAATCTCGTCGGCGGATTCGATGATCCCTTCCGTCAGGCTGAAGCCGTAGGCGAAATCCTCCAGGTCGGCCGGCGACGCCATCATGACGGCATGCGGCACGCTGCCGTAGACCAGGTTGACCGGCGCCTCGACGGCGAGCACCCGCGTCCCCGCCCGGGGCGCGGCATCGGCGTAGGCCACGACCTGCATCGGAGCCGGGACCGCGCTAGCCGGCAGCTCGGCCGGAAAATCCTGGGGTGTCGTCAACATCCACGGCTCCGAAAGGCCCGTCCGGTGCTGCGATCGCATCGGATACGAAGCCACGCTAGCGAATCGAACGCAGCGAAAGACCGGTGCAAGGCGTCTAAGAGGCCACCCGAATCAGCCGGAAACCACCCTCTGCGACGCTTGTGCGGTTGCACCTGGCACGTCCTTGTGATCTGAAGCCGCGATCGGATACATGCCGGATGACACAACCGGCAGTCCGTCACGTCGGCACCATCCCGCGCTCATTCAAGACGGGAAAGTCCGACGGGAAATCAAATTGCAGGGGAGCAACGAGAGGCAGATGCGGACGGTGCGGACGATCACCCGATCACCCTTGAGCCTCGCCGCCCTCGGCGCCCTGCTCGCCTCGACATCCGGGGCGCTCGCCGCCGGATTCGGTCAGCCGGTGCCGTGGGAGATGAGCCGGCAGATCCCGGTTACCGAGAACGCGCGCGACATCCTCAGCTTCGAGATCGGCCTGCACTGGCTCTCGCTCGTGATCTCGGTCTTCGTGCTGGGGCTGATCCTCTGGTGCGTCTTCCGCTTCAACGAGAAGACCAACCCGACCCCGTCGCGCACCACCCACAATACCGCGATCGAGATCGCCTGGACGATCGTGCCGGTGCTGATCCTCGTCGCCGTGGCGATCCCGTCCTTCCGCCTGCTGCGCACGCAGCTTGCGGATCCGAAGGCCGACATGATCGTCAAGGTCATCGGCCATGCCTGGTACTGGTCCTACGAGTACCCGCAGACCGAGGCCGGCGGCGGTTTCACGTTCGATGCCAACATCGACGAGGACAAGCAGCCCCGCCTGCTCCAGACCGACAATGAGATGGTCGTGCCACTCGGCAAGATCGTGAAGATCCAGGTCACGGCGGCGGACGTGCTGCATTCCTGGGCGATGCCGGCCTTCGGCTTCAAGATCGACGCCGTGCCGGGCCGCCTGAACCAGATGTGGTTCCGGGCCGACAAGGAAGGCACCTTCCACGGTCAGTGCTCGGAGCTGTGCGGACAGCGTCACGCCTACATGCCGATCGTCGTCCGCGTCGTCAGCGAGCAGGCCTACGCCGACTGGCTGAATGAAGCGAAGACGAAGTACGCGCGCATCGACAACGGAACAAGCTTCGCCGAAGCCCGCTGAAGTCCGGTTGACCGAATAGAACCCGTCAGATCCACAAGGCACCCGAATCCATGGCTACAGCCGCAGCCCATGCCGAGGCCCACGAGGTCCACGACCATAAACCGTCGTTCTTCGCCCGCTGGTTCCTGTCGACGAACCACAAGGACATCGGCACGCTCTACCTGCTCTTCGCCTTCTGCGCCGGCATGATCGGCGCGTTCCTTTCCTTCGGTATCCGGATGGAGATGGAACAGCCGGGGCTGCAGTTCTTCTCCAATCCGGCGACGTACAACGTGTTCGTCACCGGACACGGCCTCATCATGGTGTTCTTCATGGTGATGCCGGCACTGATCGGCGGCTTCGGCAACTGGTTCGTGCCCCTCATGATCGGCGCGCCCGACATGGCGTTCCCTCGCATGAACAACATCTCGTTCTGGCTGACGGTGGCGGGCTTCTGCTCCCTGCTGTGCTCGCTGTTCGTCGAGGGCGCCCCCGGCGCATCCGGCGCCGGCACCGGCTGGACCGTCTATCCGCCGCTCTCCACTGCCGGCCATCCCGGTCCGGCCGTCGACTTCGCAATCTTTGCCCTGCACCTGTCCGGCACCGGCTCGATCCTGGGGGCGATCAACTTCATCACCACCATCCTGAACATGCGCGCCCCGGGCATGACGCTGCACAAGATGCCGCTCTTCGCCTGGGCCGAGCTGGTCACCGCCTTCCTGCTTCTGCTCTCGCTGCCGGTGCTCGCGGGCGCCATCACGATGCTGCTGACCGACCGTAACTTCGGCACGACCTTCTTCGACCCGGCCGGCGGCGGCGACCCGATCCTGTACCAGCATCTGTTCTGGTTCTTCGGTCACCCCGAAGTCTACATCATGATCCTGCCGGCCTTCGGCATCGTCTCGCACATCATCGCCACGTTCTCGCGCAAGCCGGTCTTCGGCTACCTTGCGATGGCCTACGCCATGGTCGCGATCGGCGTCGTCGGCTTCGTCGTGTGGGCGCACCACATGTACACCGTGGGCCTGTCGCTTCAGACGCAGTCCTACTTCGTGTTCGCCACGATGGTGATCGCGGTGCCCACGGGCGTGAAGATCTTCTCCTGGATCGCCACCATGTGGGGCGGATCCATCCGCTTCACCGCCGCCATGCACTGGGCCGTGGGCTTCATCTTCCTGTTCACCGTCGGCGGCGTCACCGGCGTGGTGCTCGCCAACTCGGCGGTCGATAAGTACCTGCACGACACCTACTACGTCGTGGCACACTTCCACTACGTGCTGTCACTTGGCGCTGTGTTCATCATCTTCGCCGGTGTCTACTACTGGTTCCCGAAGATGACCGGCCACATCATCCCGGAATGGGCTGGCAAGCTGCACTTCTGGCTGGCCTTCATCGGCGCGAACGTCCTGTTCTTCCCGATGCACTTCCTCGGCCTGGCCGGCATGCCGCGTCGTTACGCCGACTACCCGGACGCCTTCGCGGGCTGGCACAAGGTCTCCACCTACGGCGGCCACATCTTCGGCCTCAGCATGTTCGTCTTCGTGATCGGCGTCGTGCTGGCCTTCCGCTCGAAGGAGCGGGCCGCCGACAACCCGTGGGGCGAAGGTGCCACCACCCTCGAGTGGACGCTCCCCTCCCCGCCGCCGTTCCACCAGTTCGAGACGCTGCCCCGAATCGTCGACGAGCCGGGCGCGCACTGACAAGTCTCCGCGAGGGCCGCATCCGCGGCCCTCGCCCTTCCCCGGAAGCCGCCACGGCGACTTCCCGGCAAGGGCGACCAAGACGGGTGATCCGCACAAGCCGAGTGTCCCGCTCGCGCTGACCCTTGGAACGAATCGATTTCGAAACACGACTCGGCCGTGACGCGCGTGGCCGGGCGCCGACACAACAGCGGCAGACGCGATGACGAGCCTGACGAACACGATCAGACCGGACGCACCGGCCCCGACCTTTACGGCGGTCGGCGGCGACGTGCCGGACTATTTCGCGCTGCTCAAGCCGCGGGTGATGGTCCTCGTGATCTTCACCGCGCTGGTCGGCATGGTCGTCTCCCAGGGCCACGTTCCGCCGGCCATCGGCGTGATCTCGCTCTTGGCCATTGCGGTCGGCGCCGGGGCGTCGGGCTGCCTCAACATGTGGTGGGATGCCGACATCGACGCGGTCATGACCCGCACCGCGCAGCGGCCGATCCCGGCCGGGCGGATCTCGCCCGAGGAGGCGCTCGGCTTCGGGCTGTTCCTGTCGGTGGCATCGGTTCTTGTGCTGGGCCTCGCGGCGAACTGGCTCGCCGCCGGTCTGTTGGCCTTCACCATCGTGTTCTACGCGGTGATCTATTCGATGTGGCTGAAGCGGGCGACCGCGCAGAACATCGTCATCGGTGGCGCCGCCGGTGCCCTGCCGCCGGTGATCGGCCAAGCCGTCGTCTCCGGCTCGGTCGGGATCGAGTCCCTCGTACTCTTCGCGATCATCTTCATCTGGACGCCGCCGCATTTCTGGGCGCTGGCACTGATCAAGGCCGAAGAATACGCCCGCGCCGGCATCCCGATGATGCCCAACGTCGCCGGGCCGGCTTCGACCCGCCGGCAGATCGTTTGGTACTCGGTGTTCCTGTTTCCCCTCGGGCTTGCGCCCGTGGCGCTCGGGTTCGGCGGCCTGCTCTACGCGGTGATCGCCGTGATCGGCGGGCTCGGAATGCTGGCCTTCAGCGTCCGCGTCCTGAGGAATCGCACCGGCGATGCCGAGAAGCGGGCTGCGATGGGCATGTTCGGCTTCTCGATCCTGTACCTGTTCGCGCTGTTCTCGGCGCTGCTTGCCGAGCAGAGCTTCGGCCTCTTCCTGCCGGTCCTGGTCTAATCGCCATGCCGGATCCGGAAGTCCCCTATCGCCAGCTCACGCCCGTCGAGGAGGCGCGCCGGCGTAAGCGCTCGGTGGCCATCGCGTTGGCCCTGGGTGCGTGGGTCCTGCTGTTCTTCGTGCTGACGATCGTCAAACTCGGCCCGCAGATCCTCAGCCGTCCGCTCTGAGGGGCACGATGACAAAACCTCATCCCGATCCGCTTCGCGGCGCCAAGCGCACGGCGATCGCGTGTGCCGGCCTGGCGGTCGGCATGGTCGGCCTCGCCTTCGCGTCGGTGCCGCTCTACGACGCGTTCTGCAAGGCAACGGGCTACGACGGCACGCCGCGCCAGGGCCCGGCCCTCGCGTCGGCGGCGCGCACCGACGACAGCATGGTGGTGCACTTCGATACCAACGTCGCGCCGGGCCTGAGCTGGAAGTTCGCCCCCGAAGCCAACACCGTCGAGGCGAAGCTCGGCGAAACCAAGACGGTGTTCTTCCGGGTGCAGAACACCGGCGCCAAGCCATCGACCGGCGTCGCGACCTTCAACGTCCAGCCCGGCCTGATGGGCAGCTACTTCGTCAAGATCGCCTGTTTCTGCTTCAACGAGCAGACGTTGCAGCCCGGCGAGACGCTGGACGTGCCGGTGGTCTTCTACGTCGACCCGGCGGTGCGGGAGGATTCGAACACCGCGCATCTTTCCGAAATGACGCTGTCCTACACGTATTTCGCCTCCAAGAACGGCCAGCCGGTGACGGCGGCGGTCGCGACCACGGGGGCTTCGGGCACGAAGCGCGATTTCTGATCGCGAACGCGTGACAACACAGGTCGGCACCGACTAAGTGTGCGGACAAGCTTGGGGGTCCCGTATGTGGCGCCCAGCCAAAGAGCGATAGGCCGGATGCCGGGAACGGCGCGGGGCGTCAGGGTGAGGAGCGACGGGACGATGGCCGAGGCGCACGCCAAGAATCACGATTTTCATATTCTAAGCCCGAGTCCGTGGCCGCTGATGGGCGCCTTCTCGGGCTTCCTGATGGCGTTCGGCGCCGTGTTCTGGATGAAGAGCCTCCAGATCGGTACCCTGACCCCGGGTCCCTACATCTTCGGGGCTGGCGTTTTCGGCGTGCTCTACACCATGTTCGCTTGGTGGAAGGACGTGGTGCACGAGGCCAATTCCGGCGATCACACCCGCGTGGTCCAACTCCATCACCGGTATGGCATGATGATGTTCATCGCCTCCGAGGTGATGTTCTTCGTCGCTTGGTTCTGGGCCTACTTCGAGGCGGCCCTCTACACCGCCGACCCGATCCAGGCCTCCCGGGTCGAGTTCACGGGCGGCGTCTGGCCGCCCAAGGGCATCGAGGCGTTCGATCCGTGGCACTTGCCGCTGCTGAACACCCTGATCCTGCTGACCTCCGGCACGACCGTCACCTGGGCCCACCATGCCTTGCTGCATGGGGACCGCAAGGGTCTCAAGTACGGCCTGTGGCTGACCATCGTGCTGGGCGTGCTGTTCACGGCCTGCCAGGCGTACGAGTACAGCCACGCCGAATTCGGCTTCGCGGGCAGCATCTACTCGTCGACCTTCTACATGGCGACGGGCTTCCACGGCTTCCACGTCATCATCGGCACGATCTTCCTGGCCGTATGCCTGTACCGGACCTACGCGGGCCAGTTCACCCCACGCCAGCACCTCGGATTCGAGTTCGCCGCCTGGTACTGGCACTTCGTTGACGTCGTGTGGCTGTTCCTGTTCGCCGCGATCTACGTCTGGGGCTCGGGCGTCTTCCACGGCGCCGCGCACTGAGCGCTGCTATCTCGTCACCGCATGGCGGGGGTGTGAAAGGGCGGCTCAGGCCGCCCTTTTTCGTGTGCGACTCGGCGTGATCCCCATATCGAGGGAATGGCTGTGAGGCGGCGCGCATGCGCTCGCCTGGGCCAGTCTGGAGTGCTCACGTGGACCAACGAACCTATCCGCAGCTGCCGCCCGTCCCCACCGGCCTCCGCGGCCGGTGCCCCCGCTGCGGCGAAGGCCATCTGTTCAAGGGCTACCTGACCCTGCGGCCGTCCTGCGAATCCTGCGGGCTCGACTATTCGGGTTTCGACTCGGCGGATGGGCCGGCTTTCTTCGTGATGTCGATCGTCGGCCTTCTGGTGGTGGGTCTGGCTCTGTGGCTGGAGATCACCTACGAGCCGCCGATCTGGGTCCACGCGCTGGTAGCCGGCAGTCTTTCGATCGGTCTGAGCCTGATCCTGGTCCGGCCGCTCAAAGGCATGCTGATCGCCCTCCAGTACAGCAACAAGGCCGAGCAGGGACGTTTCGAGCAGTGAGTCGCACATCGCCGCGTGCGGCCGCCTGGCGTGACCTCGTCGCACCCGGGCTCGCATCCCTGATCGCGCTGGCGATCCTGCTGGGTCTCGGGACGTGGCAGATCGAGCGCAAGACCTGGAAAGAAGAGCTGATCGCCCGCATCGTCCGGCAGACGAAGGCGGAGCCTGTGGCGCCCCCTGAACCCGGCACCTGGGATCCCGGCCGGGACGAGTTCCGCCATGTGCGGGTCTCCGGCCGGTTCGACAACGATCGCGAGGCGCTGGTCCACGGACTTGCGGCCGGCGAGACGCCGGGCCGGGCGCTCCAGGGCTATTACGTGATCACGCCGTTTCAGCGCGCGGATGGCGGTGTCGTCCTGATCAACCGCGGCTTCGTGCCCACGGAGCTGAAGACCCAGGCCGACCGCCGGGATGGCCTCATCGAGGGCCCGACCACCGTCACCGGGATTCTCCGGGTCAGCGAGGCGCGGGGGATGTTCGTGCCGGAGGCGGATCCGGCACGGGGCGAATGGTTCACCCGCGACGTCGCCAGCATCGCTGCCGCGCGCGGGGTCGCCGACGCGGCACCCTACCTGATCGAGGCCGACGCGGTGCCGGATCAGACCACGTGGCCACGGGGCGGTCAGCTGAAGGTCGATCTGCCGAACAACCACCTGCAATACGCCTTCACGTGGTTCGCGCTGGCGCTTTGCCTGATCGGCGTGTTCGGCATGTTCGCCTATCGACGCCTGAACGATTCGGATGGCGTCGGCACAGTGTGAGAATAAACCCGCCGCTGAGTGAGTTCGGCGCAGAAGAATGCAACAGGACGGGCGTCTAAAACGGCATCGCGTTCCTTTGACCCGGCATCGTCAACGCGGAATACTTTGCGTGTTCATTAGCGGTCGCGCAAGCCTGCATCTTGTATTCAGTTTGTCGCGATCCTTCGAAGACGCCGCGGGGCAACGTCCCCGCGCGACAGAGGTAGCGCGCCATGACCGACCGTTTCAAAGACACGCCGCCTGATCCGATCCGCTTTGCCTACTGGGTGCCCAACGTCTCGGGCGGCCTCGTGATCAGCAAGATCCCGCAGCGCACGAGCTGGGATGCCGACTACAACCGGCGCCTGGCACAGATCGCGGAGGAATCCGGCTTCGACTACGCCCTGACCCAGATCCGCTTCACGGCTGGCTACGGCGCCGAATATCAGCACGAATCGGTGGCGTTCAGCCACGCGCTGCTGGCCGCCACCTCCAAGATCAAGGTGATTGCCGCGCTGCTGCCAGGCCCCTGGCATCCCACACTGGCGGCCAAGCAGATCGCAACGATCTCGCAGCTGAGCGGCGGCCGGATCGCCGTCAACATCGTGTCGGGCTGGTTCTCGGGCGAGTTCCGCGCGATCGGCGAGCCCTGGCTCGACCACGACGAGCGTTACCGGCGCTCGGAAGAGTTCATCCGCAGCCTCCGGGGGATCTGGACCCAGGACAACTTCACCTTCCGGGGCGATTTCTATCGCTACACGGACTATACCCTGAAGCCGAAGCCGGCCGACCCGCTGCCGGAGATCTTCCAGGGCGGCTCGTCCCGGGCGGCGCGCGACATGGCAGCGCGCGTCTCGGACTGGTACTTCACCAACGGCAACACGCCGGAGAACATCCGCGCGCAGGTCGACGATGTCCGCGCGAAGGCCGCCGCAATCGGCAACAACCCGCGCATCGGCGTGAATGCCTTCGTGATCGCCCGCGATACCGAAGAGGAGGCCCGCGCCGTCCTCCAGGAGATCATCGACCACGCCGATCCGGACGCCGTGAAGGCGTTCGGCCACGAGGTGAAGAATGCCGGGAAAGCCTCGCCCGAGGGAGAAGGCAACTGGGCCAAGTCGGATTTCAACGACCTCGTCCAGTACAATGACGGCTTCAAGACCAACCTGATCGGCACACCGGACCAGATCGCCGAGCGGATCCTCGCGCTGAAGGATGCGGGGGCCGACCTCGCGCTTCTGGCCTTCCTCCATTTCCAGGAGGAGGTCGCGTATTTCGGGGCACATGTGATCCCCCGGGTCCGCGCACTCGAAGCCGCCCGCGAGACGCGCGCCGAGGCGGCCTGATGGCTGCCCGCCCGAAAGATTTCCGCCCCGTTCGGAGTGAGCCATCATGAACATCGCCGTCGACGCGCGCGCGCTCGACCCCCTGCCGCGCCAAGGTGTGCCGGGGCCAGCCAGCCCGGCCTCGCCCGCCCATGTGATCCGTGACGACACGGAGGCGCTGGCGGTCGCCCGGAACCTCGCCGCGGAGTTTCGACGCGGCGCCTCGGAACGCGACCGGAACCACGCGCGGCCCCTGGCGGAGCTCGACGCCTTCTCCCAGAGCGGGTTGTGGTCGATCAACGTGCCGAAGGCGTTCGGCGGCCCGGAGGTGTCCTACAAGACCCTCGCGCAGGTCGTCGCGATCATCTCGGCGGCCGATCCGGCGATCGGCCAGATCTCGCAGAACCACCTCGGTATCGTTGCGTCGATCCGGACGGTCTCGGACGAGGCGCAGCAGCGTCTGCTGTTCGGGGCGGTTCTGCGCGGCACACGGTTCGGCAACGCGTTCTCCGAGCGCGGCACCAAGCGGGCCGCGGATTTCGACACCCGGTTCACCGATCACGGCGACCACGTGATCGTGCGCGGCCAGAAGTTCTACGCCACCGGGGCATTGCTCGCTCACCTGGTGCCGATCGTCGCCCTCGATGCGGAGGGACGGGCCTGGTACGCCATCGCCGAGCGGAACGCGCCAGGACTCACCGTGATCGACGACTGGTCCAGCTTCGGCCAGCGCGGCACGGCGAGCGGCACGGTGCTGATCGAGAATGTCCGGGTCGAGAAGACACACTTGGTGCCGGCCTGGAAGGGCTACGAGGCGCCCCGGTCGGACGGCGCCATCTTCCAGGTCATCCAGGCGGCGGTCGATGCCGGCATCGGCCGCGAGGCCCTGGACGACACGATCGCGTTCGTGCGCGAGAAGGCGCGCCCGTGGATCGACAGCGGTCAGGAGCGGGCCTCCGACGACCCCTACACGATCCAGGCGGTCGGCGACCTCACCATTCGGCAGCACGCAGCGGAAGCCCTGCTCGACCGGGCCGGGCTCGCCCTCGACGCGGCGGTCGCACAGCCGGATGCGGAGCGTGTCGCGGCGGCCCAGCTCGCCGTCGCGGAGGCGAAGGTGCTGACGACCGAGGTCGCGTTGGCCGCCTCCAACAAGCTGTTCGAGCTCTCCGGCACCCGCTCGACGCTGGCGGCGGAGAACCTCGACCGCCACTGGCGCAATGCCCGGACCCATACCCTGCATGATCCGGTGCGCTGGAAGGTCGCCATCGTCGGCAATCACGCCCTGAACGATGTCGCGCCGCCGTTCCACGCCTGGAGCTGACGCAGGTCCCGGCGGCCGGGCTGCTGGCACGGATGGAGCGTCGTCCCCGGATCATACCGCGGGCGACGTTTCTGGCTGGGTTTGATGCGCCGGCGTAGGGCTCGCGTGCTCCTAGAGAACCGGCAGGCCCCGGGCTTTGGCTTCCTCGCCCGGCTCCACGTGAATGGTCACGACCGCACCTGGGATCGTGGTTTCCAGGGCGCTCTCCAGCCGGTCGCAGATGGCGTGCGAGGCCTCGACCGTCATGCTGCCCGGAACCACGAGGTGGAAATCGATGAACGTGGCTTGGCCGGCCGAACGGGTGCGGACGTCGTGGGCTTCGAGCGCGCCCTCCCCGTGCTGCGAGATCAGCGAGCGGATCTGGCAGACCACGTCGGGGGACGCGGCCCGATCCATCAGGCCATCGACGGATTCGCGCACCATCCGGAAGCCCGACCACAGGATGTTGAGTGCCACGAGCCCGGCCACCGCCGGGTCGAGGGCCGGGTAGCCGGTTACCCAGACCGCGGCGACGCCCAAGAGTACGCCGCAGGAGGTCACGACGTCGGCGAAGACGTGGCGCGCATCTGCGATCAGGGCCGGCGAGCGCCACGCGCGGCCCCAGCGCATCAGCGCCCAGGCCCAGGCGGCGTTGATGACGCCCGCCCCGAGATTGATCGCCAGACCCACCGCTGGCGTGTCCAAGGGTTTTGGGGCGAGCAGGCCGAAATACGCCTCCCGCAGGATCAGGACGGCGGCCACCACGATGAGGGCGCCCTCGATCACCGCGGAGAAAAACTCCGCCTTGTGGTGGCCGTAGGGATGCTCGGCGTCGGCCGGACGCGCGGCGACACGCAGGGCCACGAAGGCGCCGATCGCCGCCACCACGTTGATGATGCTCTCGAGCGCGTCGGAATACAGCGCCAGGCTGCTGGTGAGCCAGGCCGCGTAGAACTTCAGCCCGGTGACCACCAAGCCGATGCCGGCGCTGAAGAGGGCTGCTTTCTGGGTCCGGTCCATGGGATGCGCCGATCACGAGTCGACGTGCCCATACGGGATGCAGCTTGCCTCAGGCCACGGCAAAGCTTCGACGCTGCCGAAAGAGTCTTAGCTTCGGCTATGCTTCGGTCGGACCGGGAGCCGGACTGCGGGCCGCCTCGCGCTGGCGGCTCCGCTCGGCCTTGGCCCGCGCCTCGGTCGCCTTGCGCATCAGGCGACGCCGCTGCCACGCGAAGCGCGCGGCGGTGGCCATCGTGTCGAGCCGCGCGGCTTCACGGTCCCAGTACCCGACGAGCTGGCCGTCGAGGGTCATGCGGGCGGGACGGCTGATCCTGACCATGACGTTCAGTCCCGTGGCGCTGGCGGCTCGCCGGTCTCGGCCACGATCAGCGCGTCCGCGTCACCGTTGAAACTCCCGAGCCCGGAGTTCGGCACCGGTACGGCCGGGCTTCCGAAGGGCTCGCTGGGATAGGCCTCCGCGAACTTCGACCGTGCCTGATCTGGATCGTCGGCCTTAAGCACGATCTGTTCGGTGCCAGGCAGCGGCCAGCGCGGGTCTGCGGCATCACGGGGGCGCACGGCGTACCAGGGCATCGTTCGGGCGTCTCCGTCCTCGGTGTGGCGTGAACAGGCGGCGCGGCGAACCGGTTCCGAGGTTGAAACCGCGTCCGGTTCGGTGCAGGCACCCGGCGATGCGCGTGGACCTGTTCGATTTCGACCTGCCGGAGAGCTGCATCGCCCTGCGCCCGGCCGAGCCGCGCGACGGTGGGCGGCTCCTGGTCGTACGCCCCGGCGAGGATTTGGCGGACCGCACGGTGCGCGACCTGCCGGCAGCGCTGCGCTCCGGCGATGCCCTGGTCTTCAACGACACGCGGGTGATCCCGGCGCGGCTCAACGGCGTGCGCACGCGCCCGGGGGCGCCGGGCCAGCGCACGGAGGTGATGCTGCACCTGCGGGAGGCGCCCGCGCGCTGGCGCGCCTTCGCCCGCCCGGCCAAGCGATTGACCCCCGGGGACGCGATCCAGTTCGGTGCGCTCCAGGCCATCGTCGCCGATAAGGCGGAGGGCGGCGAGATCGTGCTGGATTTCGACCGCGGCGGCGCCGAACTCGACGCGGCGATCGCCCAGGAAGGCGCGCTGCCCCTGCCGCCCTACATCGCCGGCAAGCGCCCCACCGACGCCCGCGACGCAACCGATTATCAGACTGTCTACGCACGGCATCCCGGTGCCGTGGCGGCACCGACGGCTGGGCTGCATTTCTCGGACGCGCTGCTCACGGACCTCGACGCGGCCGGCCTGCGGCGTCACCACGTCACCCTGCATGTCGGCGCCGGGACGTTCCTGCCGGTCAAGGCGGACGACACCGACGCCCACCGGATGCACGCCGAGATCGGCATCCTCGATGCCGATACGGCCGCCACCCTCAATGCCGTCCGGGCCGCGGGCGGCCGGATCGTCGCGGTGGGCACGACGGCGCTACGCCTCCTCGAGAGCGCCGCGAGCCCCGACGGCACGCTCTCGGCTTTCTCGGGGCCGACCGACATCTTCATCACGCCCGGCTACCGCTTCCGCGCGGTCGACGCCCTGGTGACGAACTTCCACCTACCGCGCTCGACCCTGTTCATGCTGGTCTCGGCGTTCTCGGGCCTCGACACGATGCGGGCGGTCTACGCGCACGCGATCCGGAGCGGCTACCGCTTCTACTCTTACGGCGACGCCAGCCTGCTGTTTCCGGGCCCGCGCGCGGATATCCCATGACCGAGACCCTGCCCTTCGGCTTCACCCTGCACGGGCAGGACGGCACCGCCCGCACCGGCGCCATCGCGACGCCGCGCGGAGAGATTCGCACGCCGGCCTTCATGCCGGTGGGGACCGCCGCGACCGTGAAGGCGATGTATCCGGGGCAGGTGCGGGAACTGGGCGCCGACGTGGTCCTGGGTAACACCTATCACCTGATGCTCCGTCCGGGCCCGGAGCGGATGGCGCGGCTCGGCGGCCTGCACAAATTCATGAACTGGGACCGGCCGATCCTGACCGATTCCGGCGGCTTCCAAGTGATGTCGCTCTCGGCCCTGCGGAAGATCGACGAGCAGGGCGTGACCTTCCGCTCGCATATCGACGGCACCGCGCACCACATGAGCCCGGAACGCTCCATCGAGATCCAGGGTCTGCTCGGCTCCGACATCCAGATGCAGCTCGACGAATGCGTGCGGCTTCCAGCCGAGCATGCGGCGATCGAGAAGGCCATGCACCTCTCGCTGCGCTGGGCCGAGCGCTGCCGGGTGGCGTTCGGCGAACAACCCGGCAAGGCGATGTTCGGCATCGTGCAGGGCGGCGACATCCCGGCGCTCCGCGTCGAGAGCGCACGCGCGCTCACCGACCTCGACCTGAAGGGCTACGCGGTGGGCGGGCTCGCGGTGGGCGAGCCGCAGGCGGTGATGTTCGCCATGATCGAGACCGTTGAGCCGCACCTGCCGCAGGCCAAGCCGCGCTATCTGATGGGAGTGGGCACGCCGGACGACATCCTCGGGGCGGTGGCCCGGGGCATCGACATGTTCGACTGCGTGATGCCGACCCGCGCAGGCCGGCATGGTCTGGCCTATACCCGCAACGGCCGGGTCAACCTGCGCAACGCCCGCCACGCCGAGGATACGGCGCCGCTGGACGAGACCTCGACCTGCCCGGCGGCGCGCGACTATTCCCGGGCCTATCTCCACCACCTCGTCCGGTCGAACGAGATCCTGGGGATGATGCTGCTCACCTGGAACAACCTCGCCTACTACCAGGACCTGATGGCAGGCGCCCGGGCGGCAATCGGCGCGGGGCGGTTCACGGAGTATTGCGCCGCCACCCGCGAGGGCTGGGCGCGGGCCGAACGCGCTTCTGCCGGCTGAGGATCCGCGTCACGGATGCGCCAGCACGCGATAGGTGCCGTCCGGATCGTCGGTCCCGAGGCGGACGGCGTCTTTCAGGTCCGCCACGATCCGCGCCGCCACCGGCAGGCGGTAGTGCAGCGCATCCCAGTAATTGTCGTCCCGCGTGGTGATCGGCGAGGGACGGCGGAAATCCACCACCACGGCGCCGTGCCGGGCACCGATCTCCGCGACCCGCGCCTTGCAGGCCGCCTCCCGGCGGCCGGCCGGCGTGCCGGGCACCCCCTGCGCGACCGCGTGAACCGGCATGAAGGCGACGAGCTTCGTCGCGGTCCCGGGCAGTCGAGCGAGCAGGGCATCGAGCCGCGCCAATGCCGGCATCGGCGCATCCGGTGGATCGGCGGGCGTCGCAGGATCGCGCGCGCCGGCACGGATATGAGTGCGGGCGCGCTCGGGATCGTACAGCACCTCGGGCGGCGTGAAGACCGCATAGCCGTCGGACCTCAGCCGCGTCTGCACGAGGCCGAGGCGCGCCAGTCCGGTCTGCGCAGCGATCGTGAGCGAGCGGAGGCTGACCTGCCGGAGCACGCCCCAGGGTGTGCCGGCCTCGTAGAGCCAGTCCGGAAAGGCGTTGGCGCTGCGGGCCGGCGGATCGGCGGCGCACCAGGTCGTGTCGAGGCCGAACAGGATCGCCCTCACCGGCCGGTGGGCCACGAACAGCTCGGCCAGCCGAATTTGCTCATCCGGTGTCGCGGCGTTGACCGCCAGGTTGGCAAAGCGCGCCGCGAAGGCGGAATCGAGGGCGCCCGGGTCCAGCAGCCGCGCTGTCGAGGTGCCGAACACGGCGGCGTCGAAGGCACCGCCGCGGGCGATCTGCGGATAAGACAGCCGCTGGTTCGTATCCATGATCGGACCCGGCGGATGGCCGGGTGCCACCCGTAATCCGTAGGGGTCGAGGATCGCGATGCCGACAACCACGGAGATCCCAACCAGCGCTGCGCCGATGAGGAATTGTCGCGCATAGTCCACCCACACGGACGCCGCCGCGGCGACGGGGTTTGGACCGGCTGGTGTTTCCAAGGCCATAGGCAGGGCGCATACTCGCTTCGGACCGAGCCGTCGCGGGAATTAGCGGTCCGTGCGGTGGACGGGATCAGCAAGGCGACGGCGGACAAGCAATCGC
The DNA here is from genome assembly GCF_979253755.1 of Methylobacterium sp. AC315. Classification (NCBI taxonomy): domain Bacteria; kingdom Pseudomonadati; phylum Pseudomonadota; class Alphaproteobacteria; order Hyphomicrobiales; family Methylobacteriaceae; genus Methylobacterium; species Methylobacterium sp. AC315. The sequence continues at coordinate 340,980 of NZ_CEEDEA010000003.1, read as the reverse complement.
CGTAGCGAGGGGCGTAGCCCGCACCCACGCCTTGCGGCCCAGGCCGCCAAGTGCTGAAGCAAGAAAGCGGGAAGACCGTCAGCCCCGAGAGGAGCTTGGTCGGAGTGGCAGGATTTGAACCTGCGACCCCCACGTCCCGAACGTGGTGCGCTACCAGACTGCGCTACACTCCGAAGGCCGGCTTGCGTGTCCGCAACTGCCGGCAGCGGGCTTATAGCTGCGCCTTTCCCGTACCGCAAGGGCGGTTTTGGGCGGTCAGCGCAGACGGGTCGTCCAATCGCCCGCCAGATGCCGGACCGTGATCTCGGACGCCGCGCAGCGCAGCGCGGCCGTCGCGGCATATCCGGGACCGCAATCGAGTTCGGTGAGCGTCCAGTCGCCGGCCTGCTGCATGCGGAGGAGCCTTGGGCGGGCGGGCGGCACGCTGACGCTGAAACGGTCGAGCGACATCGAGAGGCCGGCACCCAGCGCCTTCACCACGGCCTCCTTGCGCGTCCACAGGCCGAAGAAGGCGGGCTCCATCGTCTCGTGGGAGTGGCCGGCGAGGGCTGCGACCTCATCCGCCGCAAAATGCCCGCGCGCGATGCGCAACGGATCCGGGATCGGCCGGATCGCCTCGACATCGACGCCGATGGCCGCGCCGCGCGCTACGCCGACGACCGCGCGTTCACCGGAATGGGACAGGTTGAAGTCGAAGGCGACGTGCGCGGCACCGGCCAGGCGAGGCTTTCCGGCCCCGCCGGCCTCCACGCGAATCGCGCCCGGCGCGCTGCCCAGCGCCTCTCCGAGAATCAGTCGCAGGGCCGCGTGGCTCGCCTGGAACCGAATGCGGTCCGCCGCCCGCATGAAGCGCGCGGCGCGGTCGCGCTCGTGTGTATCCAGGACGGGCGCACACCGATCGAGCTGACCCGGCGACAAAGCCAGATCGACGATCCAGATGTCGGCCGCGCTCACGCGACCCATCGCGAGGTCCGGGCGTACGACGTAGGCTGTTCAGGGTGGGGCGGCACGGGTTCGATCCGGTGGCGGCGGGGGGAGGAGCATCGTCGTGCGGCACCGGGCCGACAAGTGCAGGGCGACTTGAGGGTTCGGCCGGCTCCGACAGGCGTGGCATTGCCGAGCCTCGCGGGGCGGCGCGCCCGCTACGGCGTCTTCTTCGCGACCTACCTCTATCAAGGTCTGATCGCCGGCTTTTCACTCACCGCCCTGGCCAACCACCTTACGGCGCGTGGGGTGTCGGCAACCGAGGTCGGGGTTCATTTCGCCCTGGCGGGGCTGCCCTGGACGCTCCAGCCGATCCTGTGGGGGCCGCTCGTCGACCGGTCCGGCAACCTGCGCATGGGCCGGCGCCGGCCCTTCGCGGTGGCCGCGCTTCTCGGGTGTCACGCGGCGGTGGCCCTGATGCTGTTGCTCGACGCGGAACAGGTGGGCCTGCTCGGCATCGCCTTCCTGGTCCACAGCCTGTTCGCCTCGCTGCTGGATACCGCATGCGACCGGATGATCATGGACCACGTACCCGCGGAAGAGTTGGGCCGGGTCAGCGCCTGCACGCGCGCGGGCTTCGTCGTCGGCACGAGCCTCAGCGCGGCGATCCTCGGCTGGACGCTCGCCACGTACGGGCTGACCGTCAGCCTCTCCGTGCTGCTCGGGGCGGGTCTGCTGGCGAGCCTGCCGATGCTGCTCGTGCGCGAAGCACCCGCAGACGCGTTGCTGTCGCTCGACCGGCGCGGACCGGATCCCCGACGGGTCCCGTTCCTGCGCTTCCTCCGCCGCCTTGGGATCGCGCTGCGCAGAAAGCGGGCGCTGCAGCTGCTGGCCCTGTGTTTCGGCCTCGACGGGGCCCTTGGGCTGTTCGAGCTGCCCTTCTCGGTCGACCTGCTCCAAGGCCGCGGCTGGGAGCCCGCGGCCCTGTCCCGACTCCAGGCGGGGCTGGCGCTCGTGAGCGGCACCGCGGGCGCGTTCACCATCGGCCTGTGGTCCGATCGGGTCGGGCCGGTGCGGCCGCTGAGAATCCTGCTCGTGGCGAGCGCGGCGACCTTCGTGCTGGCGGGGGTGCTGATCGGTGCCGGCCTTCTCGGCTCCGCGGCACCGCTCATCCTGGCCCTGACCAACGCCTTGCCGGGTCTCTTGATCGTCGCGCTGATGCCCGCCCTGCTCCAGGCCAGCCGCGGACGCGCCGGCGCGGCGACGCAGTTCGAGGTCTACATGGCGGCGATGAATCTCGGCTCGGTCGCCGGGACGGCTTCGGCCGGATGGCTCGCCCCGGTGATGCCGCTGTCCGCCGTGGCAATCCTGGTCGCCACCGTGTTCCTGGGTGCGGCCCTCCTGGTCGGCCGCGGCGAGTTGCTCGCCCCGGGCGGTTGAGGGAAATCGGGGATGTCGCAGGGCGGCCGACTCCCCCCGGGCCCGCGATGCGCTAGAACGCCCACATGCCAGCTGCGAAGCCCGACACGCCCGACCTCGACCTGACAGCCGAGGAGGCGCGCACCGAGCATGCCCGGCTCTCGGACGCGATCCAGGAGGCCGACAGGCTCTACTACCAGGAGGACGCGCCCGAGATCTCGGACGCGGAGTACGACCGCCTGCGCCGCCGGCTGGAGGAGATCGAGACCCGGTTTCCCGATCTCGCCGGGACCGGGGCGGCCAGCACGTCGGTCGGCGCCAAGCCCTCGGAGAAGTTCGCCAAGGTGCGGCACGCCGTGCCGATGCTCTCGCTGGGCAACGCCTTCGATGCGGAGGAAGTCGCCGAGTTCGCGGCTCGGGTCCGGCGCTTCCTGGGCTGGCCCGAGGACGCGCCCCTGGCCTTCACGGCGGAGCCGAAGATCGACGGCCTGTCGTTGTCGCTGCGCTACGTGAACGGCGCGCTCGAGACGGCAGCCACCCGCGGAGACGGCGAGGTCGGCGAAAACGTCACCGCCAACGCCCGCACCGTCCACGACATACCGGCCTCGCTCGCGGGGACCGGATGGCCGGAGATCTGCGAGATCCGTGGGGAGGTTTACCTGTCCCACGCCGATTTCGCCGCGATCAACGTGCGCCAAGAGGCGTCCGGCAAGCCGCTCTTCGCCAACCCGCGCAACGCCGCCGCCGGCAGCCTGCGCCAGCTCGATCCCGGCATCACGGCGTCCCGGCCGCTGAAGTTCTTCGCCTATGCCTGGGGCGAGCTCTCGGCACCGATCGCCGAGACCCAGTCCGGCGCCCTCGAACGGTTCGCCAGCTGGGGCCTGCCGGTGAACCCCCTGACCCGCACGTTCACCGACATCGACGCGATTCTCGGTCACTACCGCCGGATCGAGGCGGACCGGGCCGGGCTCGGCTACGACATCGACGGCGTCGTCTACAAGGTGGACGACCTCGCGTTGCAGAAGCGGCTCGGCTTCGTCTCCCGCTCGCCGCGCTGGGCGCTGGCGCACAAGTTCGCCGCCCAGGAGGCGACGACGGTGGTGGAGGACATCGTCATCAATGTCGGCCGCACCGGCTCGCTCAACCCCCTCGCGAAGCTGCGGCCCGTGACGGTGGGCGGCGTGGTCGTGTCCAACGCGACGCTCCACAACGAGGGCTACGTGAAGGGCGTCGGGGGCGACGGCGCGCCGATCCGCGACGGCCGGGACATCCGCGTCGGCGACACCGTCACCGTGGTGCGGGCCGGCGACGTCATCCCGAAAGTGATGGATGTCGACCTCGCCAAGCGCCCGGCGGATTCGCAGCCCTACGCCTTCCCCGAGACCTGCCCGGCCTGCGGCAGCCGCGCCGTGCGGGCGGTCAACCCGCGCACCGGACGCCCGGACGCGATCCGGCGCTGCACCGGCGGCCTGATCTGCCCGGCGCAGGGGGTCGAGCGGCTGAAGCACTTCGTCTCGCGCAACGGTTTCGATATCGAGGGTTTCGGCGAGACCTACATCGAGGTGCTGTTCGAAGCCGGGCTGGTGCGCCAGCCCGCTGATCTGTTCCGCCTGGATTTCGAGACCCTGAAGGCGGCCGTCGTGGCCCGGCGCGAGGCGCTTTCGGCCGAGCGGCGCGCCGAGGCCGGCGCCATCGAGCCGCCGAAGAAGGCCGCCAAGAGGAAGGGCGACGACGAAGACAAGGCGATCAAGAACCTGCTGGCCGGGGTCGAGGCCCGCCGGTCGGTCCCGATGAACCGGCTGCTGTTCGCCCTCGGCATCCCGCAGATCGGCGAGGCCACCGCCAAGGCGCTGGCCAAGCGGTTTTCGGACATGCCGTCCCTCATCGCCGCGATCAAGGACGCGGCGGCCGTGCAGCCGGGGCCGGACTGGGTCGAGCTGCGGTCCGTGGACAGGATCGGCGACACGACCCGAGACCGCCTGCTCGATCTCGGCTTTCCTGACGACGCACATTCCGACGCACCGTCCGATGCGCCGCGCGCGCGGCTCAGCGCCCCCCAGCGGGAAAACCTGCTGCAGCATTACGGCGATGCCGATGCCGTGCGGGCCGCCCTCGCCCGGGCCGCCGAGCAGAAGCCCGGGGACGCTTACCGGCTGTTTGCCGACGATGGCGAGATCGGGCCCGTGGCGACCGACGCGCTGATCCTGTTCTTCTCCGAGCCGCACAATGCCGACGCCGTCACGGCCCTGATCGCGGAAGTCACGGTCGCGCCGATGGAGCGTCCGGCGGCCGCCTCGGCCTTCGCCGGCCAGACCGTGGTCTTCACCGGCACCCTGGAGAAGATGACCCGCAACGAGGCCAAGGCCGTGGCCGAGCGGCTCGGCGCGAAGGTCTCCGGATCGGTTTCGGCCAAGACCGACCTCGTGGTCGCGGGCCCCGGGGCCGGCTCGAAGCTCAAGGATGCCGAGAAGCACGGCGTCCGGGTCGTGTCGGAGGATGATTGGCTCGGGATGGTGGCGCAGGGTTGAAGCGCTGGTCGCGGGGGCTTAGACGGTTCGGGAACACCCCGAGAACGTTCCACGGCATGGTCCACCCGCGATGACGGTCCTGGCCCTCGACTTCGAGACGGCCAACGAGCGGCGCGACAGTGCCTGCGCGGTGGGTCTTGCCTGGATCGCGGACGGGCGCGTCGTGCGCCGGGAGAGCCACCTGATCCGGCCGCCGGAGATGCGGTTCTCGCCGGGCAACATCCGGGTCCACGGCATCCTGCCCGCCAACGTGGCCAACGAGCCGGATTTCGCCGGCGTGATGGCGCCCTATCTCGGCGATCTGACCCGCGGGCTGATCCTGGCGCACAACGCCAGCTTCGACATCGGCGTGCTCCGCGCGGGCTTGGCCCGGGCGGGCCTGCCGGTTCCGGCTCTGTCCTATCTCTGCACCGTCCAGATCGCCCGCCGGGTCTTCCCGGCACCGGAGGGCTGCGGCCTCGGCAAGGTGGCCCGGCGCCTCGGAATCCGCTTCGAGCACCACGACGCCGGAGAGGATGCCTATGCCTGCGCGGCGATCGCCCTGGCGGCCATGCGCCAGACCGAGACGCCGGACGTCCACGGCCTCGCGGCGGCGATCGGCGTCCCGGTCACCCGGGTGACGGGCGGCCCGTCCCTCCCCCGCCAGGCTGCGGGACCGATCAGCGACCGCGCGCTGGCCGCTTTCCCGGCCGCCCCCTCGGCGCTGAGCTTCTCCGTGCGAGGCTCGACCGGCAAGCGATACGACATCGTGCTGGAAGAGCGGACGGGCGGCCCGCAACTCAGATGCACCTGCACGGCGGGCCGCTACGGCATGCGCTGCCGCCACGTGAAGGCGCTGGAGGTCGGAGACATCACCGACCTGCTTTCCGACAACGCCGGCGATGTGGAACTGCTCGCCCGGATGCTCGGTGCGAAGCTCCGTGTCGCGTGATGAGGATCAGGCTGCCGCGAGGCAATGCTGAAGCACCGTGACTGGGCGCTCGACATCGCTCGAAGCCACATGCCGACGTCCAATTAGCCGGAGACGCAGTAAGCCGAGCCGTTCCCGGAGCGATCGGGAACGGCTCTCAGTCCCTGGTCTTATGAGGGTCTGCTGAAAGATCAGGCTGCGCGCTTCTCCGCCGCGTAGAACGTTCCGCCCTGCTCGGCCATGGCGGCCAGGGTGTCGGGGACCCGGAAGCGGGGGCCGTGCTTGGCCTCCAGGCCGCGGGCGAGGGCCACGAAGGAGGCCGCCCCCATGAAGTCGATGTAGGACAGGGTGCCGCCCGTGAAGGGGGCGAAGCCGAAGCCCAGGATCGAGCCGACATCGGCCTCCCGGGGATCGGTGACCACGCCTTCGCCGACGGTGCGGGCGGCTTCCAGCGCCTGCACCACCAGGAGCCGCTGCTTCAGCTCGTTGAAATCGACTGCCTCCGGGGTGATCCGGTTGGGCTGCAGGTCGGCCAGGCCCGGCCAGAGGCGCTTGGGTGCGCCTTCGGGGTAATCGTAGAACCCCTTGCGGTTCTTGCGCCCGAGCCGGCCCTGGCCCTCCACCATGGCGGTGAGGATCGTCTTCTGGGCGGGGTCGACCGCATCCGCCCCGACCTGCGCCTCGGTGGCCTTGGCGATCTTGAGCACGAGGTCGAGGGCGACCTCGTCGTTGAGCGAGAGCGGCCCGACCGGCATGCCGGCCTGGCGCCCTGCGCTCTCGATCATGGCGGGCGGCACGCCCTCGGCGAGCATCTTGTGCCCCTCCAGGATGTAGGCGCCGACGCAGCGGTTGGCGAAGAAGCCGCGGGCGTCGTTCACGACGATCGGCGTCTTCTTGATCAGCCGCACGTAATCGAGGGCGGTGGCGAGCGCCGCGTCCCCGGTGGCCTCGCCCTTGATGATCTCGACCAGCATCATCTTCTCCACGGGCGAGAAGAAATGGATGCCGACGAACCGGTCTGGCCGCTGCGAGTTCTTCGCCAGGCCGGAGATCGGCAGGGTCGAGGTGTTGGAGGCGAAGATCGTATCGGCGCCGATCACTGCCTCGACCTTCTGGATCACCTCGGCCTTCACCTTGGGGTCCTCGAACACCGCCTCGATCACGAGGTCGCAACCGCTGAGCGTGGCGTAATCCGCCGTGGTGGTGATCCGGCCGAGCAGCGCGTCGCGGTCCGCGGTCTTGGCGCGGCCCTTGTTGATCTGGCCGGTAATCAGCGTGTGGGCGTAGGCCTTGCCCTTCTCGGCGGCCTCGATCGACTGGTCGACCAGGACGACCTCGATCCCGGCCTGGGCCGTGACGTAGGCGACGCCCGCGCCCATGAAGCCGGCGCCGATCACGCCGACCCGCTTCAGGTTGGTGGCCGGGACGTCCTTCGGCCGGCGGGCACCCTTGTTCAGCTCGCCCATGGAGATGAACAGCGTGCGGATCATCGCCGCCGCCTCCTTCGAGCGCAGGATATGCGCGAAGTACCGGCTCTCGACCCGCAGGGCGAGGTCCATGGGCAGCTGCAGACCCTCGTAGACCGAGGCCAGGATCGCCTTGGCGGCCGGGTAATTGTCGTGCGTCTCGCGGCGGTAGATCGCGTTGGCCGGCGGCCAGATCATCATGCCGGCGGGCGAGTAGACCTTGCCGGAGGGTGCCTTGAACTTCGGCACGTCCCAGGGTGCCACCGCCGAGCCGCCGTCGCGGATCCAGGCCTTGGCGCGCTCGACGATCTCGGCCTGCGGCGCCACCGCGTGGATCAGCCCCATGCCCTTGGCCATCGGCGCGCGGATCTGCTCGCCCTTGAACAGCATCTGGAGCGCGTCGCCGGTCTGCATCAGCCGCGCGACCCGCTGGGTGCCGCCGCCGCCCGGGAACAGCCCGACCTTGATCTCCGGCAGCCCGAGCCGTGTCTTGGCATCGTCCGAGGCGATGCGGTGGTGGCAGGACAGGGCGAGCTCGAAGGCGCCACCCAGGCACAAGCCCTGGATCGCGGCAGCGAACGGCTTGCCGCAGGTCTCAAGCCGCCGGAACAGCAGCGACAGGCGCCGCGACGCCTCGAAGAAGTGGCGCATCGCCACCTCCTCGCCCTGCTCGGCCTTCAACTGCTCATAGGCCCGGCCGAGCCCCTGCAGCATCGTGAGGTCGGCGCCACCGGAGAAGTTGTCCTTGCCGGTGGCGATCACGCAACCCTTGATCGCCGCGTCCGAGGCGACCCGCTCGATGATCTGCTCGAGCTGATCCATCACCGCTTCGGTGATCACGTTCATCGAACGGCCCGGCATATCCCAGGTCGCCACCGCAACGCCGTCTCTATCGGTCTCAAAACGGAAATCGGTCAGCGTCATCGTGCCGTCCTCCCAAAGTCACGCCGTCTAAAAGCCGGTGGTTGTACGTTAAGGTTGCATTGAGCGCCGTAGCGCATGATCCGCCGGTCGGGGGGTACCGACGGATTCGGCATATGACGAAGGACATTGGCTGCCGCGCATGCCGCGACGGGGCCGCCCTCGATTTCGACTTCACAATGGCGTTTCAGCCGATCCTCGACCTCGGATCCGGGCACGTCTGGGCCTACGAAGCCCTGGTGCGCGGGCCCAACGGCGAACCGGCCGGCACCATCCTCGACCGGGTCACCGACGCGAATCGCTACCAGTTCGACCAGGCCGCGCGCGTCAAGGCGATCGAATTGGCCGGGCGCCTGTTCCCGCGGGACAGCGACACGCGGCTGTCGATCAACTTCATGCCGAACGCGGTCTACGAGCCGAACGCCTGCATCCGCGCCTCGCTGGAGGCCGCGCGACGCGTCGACTTCTCGTATCGGCGGATCATGTTCGAGTTCACCGAACAGGAGCGGTTCCGCGACATCGAGCATGTGAAGCGCATCGTCGCCGCCTACCGCAGGCAGGGCTTCCTGACGGCGCTCGATGATTTCGGCGCCGGCTTCGCGGGGCTGAACCTGCTGGCGAATTTCCGTCCCGACCTGATCAAGATCGACATGGAGCTCGTGCGCAGCATCGACACGGATTCCGGCCGCCACGCGATCGTGTCCGGAATCATCGCCATCGCCCGCGCGCTCGGCGTCACGGTTCTGGCCGAGGGCGTCGAGACCGCGGGGGAACTCGATGCCCTGCGCGGTCTCGGGATCACGCTCGTGCAGGGCTATCACTTCGCCAAGCCCAAGCTCGAAGACCTGCCCCGGGTGGACGGCTTCGCCCATCGGGCGGCCGCGCGCGCGGCCTGAGACCAGCCGATCGCGCGCGGGGAACGGCATCGGCTACTTCGGCGCCGGTGCAGGGGGAGCCGCCGGGGGCGGCACCGGCGGCGCACCGGTCTTCGGGGCGTTGTCGGTGGCGGCGGCCACCGCCAGCATGTTGAGCAACTTCGTCACCGAGTTCTGCGAGATCGCCGTCACCGCCGAGTTGGGGTCGGCGTTCATCGTCTGGAACTTGAGGTAGGTCGGATCGGCGTAGATCTCGTCCAGATGCTTCAGCTCCGCGAGCGTGAACTTCTGGGCGTATTCCTTCGACAGCCCCTCGATCATGATGCCGCGCTGCTTCTCGAACTCGTCCGTGAGCTCCTTGCGCACGGCCTCGGCGCGCGATTCCGGCATCGCCGCAACGGTCTTCTCCAGGGCGACGTTGAAGCCGGTCTGAAGGTTCTTGATCAGGGTCTTATTCACCAGCGACGTGGCTTCGGTGATACGGTCGGACGCATCGTCGGCACGTGCGGCCAGCGGTATGCTCAGGGAGACGCCCAGGCAGAGCGTCGCGATCAGGCGGTTCAAGGGCTCGACTCCCAATGTTTTATCGTCCGGCCCGGATTCGGGCCGACCGTCGCCCGCGCCTCTAGCAGCGTTCCCGGGCTTTGGGGAGCGGCCGTGACCGGCCCCCGCGCCGCACCGTCGCTCAGACGCGCTCGATGATCGTGGCGGTGCCCATGCCGGCACCGATGCAGAGCGTCACCAGCGCGCGCTCCTTGCCGGTGCGCTCCAGCTCGTCGAGCACCGTTCCGAGGATCATCGCGCCGGTCGCCCCGAGCGGGTGGCCCAGGGCGATCGCGCCGCCGGTGACGTTGACGATTTCGGGATCGAGGTCGAACGCCTGGCAAAAGCGCAGCACCACCGCCGCAAAGGCCTCGTTCACCTCGAACAGATCGATGTCGGAGAGGCTCAGCCCGGACCGGGCCAGAACCTTGCGCGTGACGTCCACCGGCCCCGTGAGCATCAGGGCCGGATCCGAACCGATGTTGGCAAACGCCCGGATCCGCGCCCGCGGCCGCAGGCCCGCGGCGGCGCCGGCCGCCTGCGAGCCGATCAGCACGGCGGCGGCGCCATCGACGATGCCCGACGAATTGCCGGCATGGTGGACGTGGTTGACCGTCTCGACATCCGGGTGCGCGTCGGTCGCCACCGCGTCGAACCCGCCCATCTGGCCCATCTGGACGAAGGAGGCCTTCAGCGCGGCGAGCGACTGCATGTCGGTGCCCGGCCGCATATGCTCGTCGCGATCGAGCAGCGTGATGCCGTTCACGTCGCGGACCGGAACCACCGAGCCGTTAAACAGCCCGTCCGCCCAGGACTTGGCCGAGCGCGCCTGCGATCGCACCGCGTAGGCGTCGCAATCGTCCCGCGAGAACCCGTACTTGGTGGCGATCAGGTCCGCCGAGACGCCCTGCGGCATGAAGTACGACTTGATGGCGATCGCCGGATCGACCGGCCAGGCGCCCCCGGACGCGCCGATGCCGATGCGGCTCATCGATTCGACGCCGCCCCCCACCGCCATCTCGTGCTGGCCGCTCATCACCTGCGCGGCGGCGAAATTCACCGCGTCGAGGCCCGACGCGCAGAAGCGGTTGATCTGGATGCCCGGGACGTGGTCGCCATAGTCGCTCACCAGCGCGGCGGCGCGGGCGATGTCGCCCCCCGCCTCGCCCACCGGGTCGACGCATCCCAGGATCACGTCATCCACCAGGGCGGTATCGAGGCCATTGCGGTCCTTCAGGGCCCGCAGGGCGGTCTCGGCGAGGCGCAGGGCCGTCACCTCGTGCAGGGCTCCGTCCGCCTTGCCACGGCCGCGCGGCGTGCGGACGTGATCGTAGATGAAGGCTTCGGGCATCGGCGTTCCCCAGCGTGTTCTTGCCTGTTGGCGACGCGGCCTTACCGGGCCGACTCGCTGGGCGCCAGTCTGCCACGGCGGATACGCGTCGCACCATCCCGGACCGTGGCGAATCGGCCAAGCGTGAAGCCCGCGTAAAACAGAACCGCGCCCGATCGGGGTTCGATCGGGCGCGCTCGTTAGGATGGTTGAGGGGTGGCCTGGGGCCCGTTCGGGATCCTAGTCCTGAAGCATCCGCTTCAGCAGCTCGACCTCGTCGCCGAGAACTGTATCCTCGCCGATCTGCTTCTCGATCTTGCGCACCGCGTGCAGCACCGTGGTGTGGTCGCGTCCACCGAACCGGCGACCGATCTCGGGCAGCGAGCGCAGGGTCAGCACCTTCGACAGGTACATGGCGATCTGGCGCGGCTTGACCACGGCGGCGGTGCGCCGCTCCGACAGGATGTCCGAGCGCGAGACGTTGTAGCGCGAGGCGACCAGCTTCTGGATATCCTCGATCTTGATGCGCTTCGGCTCGCGGTTCTTCACGAGGTCGCGGATCGCGCTCTCGGCGGTCTCCATCGTGACGGCGGTGCCGGTGAGCGTGGCGTGGGCCAGCAGACGGTTGACCGCGCCTTCGAGGTCGCGGCCGTTGGCCGTGATCGCCCGGGCCACGTAGGTCGCGACCTGCGGCGACACGTCGAAGCCCGGATGCGCCGCCCGCACCGCGGCGAGCCGCGCCGACAGGATCGAGACGCGCAGCGCCTCGTCGAGGGCCGTGATCTCGACCACGAGGCCGCCGCCCAGGCGCGAGCGCACGCGCTCGTCCAGCGCCTCCAGCTCGGTCGGGGGCCGGTCGGACGCCACGACGACCTGCCGGCCGGCATCGATCAGCGCGTTGATGGTGTGGCCGAATTCCGCCTGGATCGACTTGCCTTGAATGAACTGGACGTCGTCCAGGATCAGCAGATCGATGCCGCGCAGACGCTCCTTGTAGGCGAGGGCCGACTGGGTCTTCAGGGCGTTGACGAAGCCGTACATGAAGCGGTCGGCGGTCAGGTAGATCACCCGGCGGCCGGCCTCGCGGGCGGCATGGCCGATGCCGTGCAGCAGGTGGGTCTTGCCGAGGCCGACGCCGGCATGGAGGTAGAGCGGGTTGTAGAGCGCGCCCTCGCCCTGGTGCCGGGCGACCCGCTCGGCGGCGGCATGGGCCAGCGCGTTCGAGCGGCCGATCACGAAGCTCGCGAAGGTCAGCCGCGCGTCCAGCGGCGTGCCGCTGAGGTCACCGCCCGCATCGGCGGAGCGATGCTCCGACGGCGTGGCGACGGCCGCAACCGGTGTCGGCGTCCCGGTGGCGTGGAGCCGGGCCAGCGGGCCGCTGGCCGGTCCGGCCTTGGGCGCGCCGACGGCGGCCGGACGGACCGGGGCGGCCGTGCCGCGCACGCCGACTTCGATCCGGCCGATCTCCTCGGCCTCGGCCTTGAAGGTGCCGAGCACCCGGTCGAGGTAGTGTGATTCGATCCAGCTCTTGAGGAAGCGCGTCGGCACCGTCAGCCGCGCCGTCCCGGCGGTCACGCCCTCCAGTTCCAGGCGGGCGAACCAGCTGGCGAACACATCCTCGCCCAGCTCAGCGCGCAGCCGACGCTTCACCCGCGCCCAGGCGGGCCCGAAATCCATGTTGCCGCCGCTGCGGCCGCCCTCGTCGTCGCTCGCCACCGTTCCGTCGACACGCATCACTGGCTCTCCCGACGCCGCCGGCGGAAACCCGCAGGCCGCGCGTACGCACGATTTACGCCCTCAGCGTCCCGCATAATCGGGCGGGACAGACTCCGCTGGCGGAGTCAACTCCCCACCAAGGAACTTTTGCCGATTGGAAGAGCCTATCAACAATTACCTACAGTTCCTTTAACAGTGGGACTTGTGGGGACGGCCCAGATTCGCAACTGCAAGTCTTCTCCGACTCAACCGGGTCGCTGGATAGAGTCTTGGCGAATCGGAATGATTCGCTCACGTCCCGAAATCGGCGGTCTTTTCTTGAACACAGTCAGTTTTTGTTAAGCTACACGCCACCCCAAGACTCCGCAACGTGCGAAATTCTGGCCTAGGGTTAACGCTTCGCGACCCGGGCCGGACCAGGCCGGCCGGCGGCGCTCCGGAACGCGGACACGAAAAAGCCCGGCGCGAAGGCCGGGCTTGGTGTCGTCTTACGTGCTGCGGTGGCGGGATTAGGCGGCCAGCGCCTTCACCCGGGCGGCCAGGCGCGAGACCTTCCGCGAGGCGTTGTTCTTGTGAACGATGCCGTGCTGGGCAGCGCGCATCATCTCGGGTTCGGCGGCCCGCAAAGCGGTCAGCGCGTCCTGCTGGTTGCCGGCGGCGATCGCCTCCTCGACCTTGCGGACGAAGGTGCGCATGCGCGAGCGGCGCGAGCGGTTGACCGCCGTGCGCTTCTCGATCTTGCGGGTCATTTTCTTGGCCGAAGCGGTGTTGGCCATGGAGTCCTCGTTCTCTTCGTCGGGCGATGCCGACGGGCCGGCTCAGCCGGGAATCGGTCGTCGCATCAGGTTGTCAGGCGATAGCCGAGACGCAGCGCGCGCGAAAGCGCGGCCTCTCGGCGAAGCGCGCTCTATAGACACGGTCCGATGTCGCGTCAACGCATCGGTCGGAGCAAGCCCAGCGACACGGCGAGCTTCGGCGAAGCCATCATAGGTTCTCGGGTGGTCATTTTTTCCTTGTAAATAGGCTTTAATTCCGATACAAGTCTCTCAGTCCATATGGGAAAGAGGGCCGTCCGTGAATGGCGTTACGCTCAAATCCGTCATTCGAAGTGGCGTTGCTACGCAGCCTTGTGGCTGGCCTCACATTCGAATTTAAGCTTTTAAAGCTGCGACTTGCTCTTCAACGAGCGTATTCGCCAGAACAGCCTCGTGTACCCGCCGGCCAACCCAATGCCGGACAGTGGGCGCGTGAAGCGGAAAACTCGCGCCCTGGATCAAATTATCAGCAAATTGCCGAAACATGCCAGGAGTATATCGAGGCCAACTGCGTAGGAAAAATTTATCGCGAATTCCCTCGACAATTCCTCGGAATGGATGTCTCAGATTTGAAGGCTGCCGCGCGAGCTAATGAACCCGGAGCCAAGAAAGCACATAAACTATTATTTGATAATCGCTTCAAGAAGTAGGAGGCATAAGAATGGAATCTGTATCTATTTTTAGAATTTTGAATCTTCTCGAAAAATCGAAAGTTAAATTTCGTCTCGCCCGTGACCGTCCAGACACAATTAGGGTTGATGCGACATTATATGGTCTGCGACTCGAAATAGAGTGCTTCGATGACAATCATATAGAAATTTCGACATTCCGCGGCACGGAAGATATCGACGGAGAATACGATTATCTACTGAAGATCTTGTCCGAAAACTCAATGGATTAGATCGAGACAATTCGATATGATGATTTGAGGCATGGCGGCAGGTGATCACGTGTCACTCCGGCCAGCGCAAAGCCGCCGCCGCCGCAAGCGTCCCGACCACGGCGGCGATCAGGGTCAGCGCCGTTAGCACCGCGAGCGGCACGAGGAACGGCACCGTGCCCCCCGTCGCCGCCTGGGCGGCCGAGACGCCGAAGATCAGGCTCGGGATCATCAGCGGCAGGACCAGGACCGCGAGAATCAGCCCGCCCCGGCGGATCGAGGCCGTCAGCGCCGCCCCGACCGCGCCGATGAAGCTGAGTGCCGGGGTTCCGGCGAGCAGCGTCAGCGCGGTGGCGCCCATGGCGGTGCCGTCGAGGGCGACGAGCAGGCCGAAGAGCGGCGAGGCCAGCGCCAAGGGCAGTCCCGTCGTCAGCCAGTGCGCCGTGACCTTGGCGAGCACCACGCCTTCGAGGGGCACCGGGGCGGCGGTCATCAGGTCGAGGGATCCGTCCTCCTCGTCGGCCTGGAACAAGCGATCGAGGCCGATCAGGGTCGAGAGCACCGCGGCGAGCCACAGGATGGCCGGGCCGATCCGCGACAGCAGGTTGAGATCGGGTCCGAGCGCGAACGGCACCAGGGCGACGATCATCAGGAAGAACACCAGCGACAGGGCGCCGGAGCCGCCGACGCGGCCGGCGAGCCGCAGGTCGCGGGCGATCAGCGCGAGGATGGCACGGGTCACGCCCAATCCTCCGCGGGCTCGGGCTCCGGCCCGGTCCCGGGCTCGATGCGCAACTCCGCCGCCCCGTCGAGGCCCAGCGGCTGGTGGGTGGCGGCGATCACCAGGCCGCCGCCCGCCCGGTGGGCCGCCATCAGGCCAGCGAGGAGGGCCTGCGAGCCGGTATCGAGGGCCGCGGTCGGCTCGTCCAGGAGCCAGAGCGGGCGCGCGCAGACCAGCAGCCGCGCCAGGGCCACGCGCCGCCTCTGGCCGGCCGACAGATAGCCGACCGGCAAATCGTGGGCGTGGCCGAGGCCGAGCCGGTCCAGGGCCTCCCGGGGCGACAGGCGCGGAGCGCCGAGGAGGCTCTGCGCGAAGCGCAGATTCTCGCCGGCCGACAGCGAACTCTTGAGGCCGTCGCGGTGGCCGATTGCATGGAGGCATTCGGGCAGGCTCGCCTCGCCGACCTCGGACAAGGCGATGCGCCCGGCATCGGGCCGCAGCCGGCCCGTCAGGATGGCGAGCAGGCTCGACTTGCCCGCGCCGTTCCGCCCGGTCACCGCCAGGGCGTCGCCGGGCCCGAGGGCGAAGGTCAGGCCGGAGAAGATCCGCCGGCCGGAACGGCGGCAGGCGAGATTGTCGACGCTGAGCCGCACCCGGTACCCCGCCCTCTCCCGCCGGCAGGCGGCCAGACCGATCCGCGCCGCCCCGCGGACGGGAACGGACACGCGGCGCCTCCATGCCCGATTGCGGCGCATAACGGAACCGTGCCGGGACGGGCCGGCTTTTTTCACCGGTTGCGGAGGCTTTCATGAACGAGGCGGAACACCCGAGCGAGGCGGACGTCGCCGCGACGGCCGATGCGCGGGAGGGCCGGGCCCTGGTCGAGGCCCGCGTGGCCCTCTGTACCCCGGAGGAGCAGGCGGCGTTCTGGGAGGCGGTCGGGCGCTGCTTCGGCGGCGGCAAGCCGCCCGACATGCAAGTCGACGCCTGATCAGCTGCCCAGGTCAGGCCCCTTTCTGAGGTTCTTTTCGTGTCAGCGCCCGCAACGCGCCCCGGAAGGTGCGCACGTCCTGCTCGGTCAGGCCCATGCGGTGGAGCATGTCGCGCATGTTGCGGGCGATGATGTCGCGCTTCTCGGGCGGGTAGAACCGGGCTCCGTCGAGGGCCGCCTCCAGGCTCCCGAACAGGGATATCAGGG
Organism: Methylobacterium sp. AC315; assembly: GCF_979253755.1. Taxonomy (NCBI): domain Bacteria; kingdom Pseudomonadati; phylum Pseudomonadota; class Alphaproteobacteria; order Hyphomicrobiales; family Methylobacteriaceae; genus Methylobacterium; species Methylobacterium sp. AC315. The sequence continues at coordinate 324,734 of NZ_CEEDEA010000003.1, read as the reverse complement.
CCTCGCGGCTCGCCGGCGGCGACAGCAGCTCGCCCGAGAACGGCAGCACAGCCCGGCCGCTGGCCTGCCGCCAGGCGTAGCCGACCAGCAGCACCGCCTGAGCCAGGTTCAGCGACGGGAAGTCCGGCGAGACCGGGAAGGTGATGATGGCGTCGGCCAACGACACCTCGTCGTTCATCAACCCGACCCGCTCGCGGCCGAACATCACCGCGACGCGCTGCCCCTGCCGGGCGACCACCTCGCCCATCGCGTCCTCAGGCGCGAAGACCCGCTTCATCTGACCGCGCTCCCGCGCCGTGGTGGCGAGCACGTAATGCAGATCGCCGATCGCCTCGGCGACGCTGGCATGGATCGTCGCCCGGTCGAGCACGTGGGTCGCCCCCGAGGCCGCCTCGCGCACGCCCTTCTTGGGCCAGCCGTTCTTCGGGTTGACCAAGCGCAGCTCCGACAGGCCGAAATTGGCCATGGCCCGGGCGGTCATCCCGATATTCTCGGCGAGCTGCGGCTCCACCAGGATCACCACCGGGGCGATTCCGGCCGGCACCTCGGTGAGCTTGGCCGGTGCCTGGTCCTGCGGGTCTTGGGTCGTCATGCCGGCCCTCTGGCACAGCCGGCGACCGCCCGTCGAGGGCCGGGTGACGATGCCGCCCGGATGACAGCCCGCGCCTTCCGCTGCCGGAAGGGCCGCGCTATGTCGCCGGGGCGAAACGTACCCAATCGACGGTTGGGCGGGCGACCGCACGGCCCTTGCATGCCGTGCGCGGGGACAACGCGAGAAGGCATCGGTCCATGGCGAAGATCAAGGTAGCGAACCCCGTCGTTGAACTCGACGGCGACGAGATGACCCGGATCATCTGGGCCGAGATCAAGAACAAGCTCATCCATCCCTATCTCGACGTCGACCTCGAATATTACGACCTCGGCGTGGAGCACCGCGACGCCACCGGCGACAAGGTCACGGTCGATGCCGCCGAGGCGATCAAGCGCCACGGCGTCGGCGTGAAGTGCGCCACCATCACCCCCGACGAGCAGCGGGTGCAGGAATTCGGCCTCAAGGAGATGTGGCGGTCGCCCAACGGCACGATCCGCAACATCCTGGGCGGCGTGATCTTCCGCGAGCCCATCATCTGCAAGAACGTCCCGCGCCTCGTGCCCGGCTGGACCCAGCCCTTCGTGATCGGCCGCCACGCCTACGGCGACCAGTACCGCGCCACCGACTTCAAGGTGCCCGGCAAGGGGCGCCTGACCATCAAGTTCGAGGGCGACGACGGCACCGTCATCGAGAAGGAGGTGTTCAAGTTCCCGGACGCCGGCGTCGCGATGTCGATGTACAACCTGGACCAGTCGATCATCGACTTCGCCCGCGCCTCGCTGAACTACGGCCTCGCCCGCAAGTACCCGGTCTACCTGTCGACCAAGAACACCATCCTCAAGGCCTATGACGGCCGGTTCAAGGACCTGTTCCAGAAGGTCTACGAGGAGGAGTTCGAGGCCAAGTTCAAGCCGCTCGGGATCACCTACGAGCACCGCCTGATCGACGACATGGTCGCCTCGTGCCTGAAGTGGTCCGGCGGCTACGTCTGGGCGTGCAAGAACTACGACGGCGACGTGCAGTCGGACACCGCCGCGCAAGGCTTCGGCTCGCTCGGCCTGATGACCTCGGTGCTGATGACCCCGGACGGCCAGACCGTCGAGGCAGAGGCCGCCCACGGCACGGTCACGCGGCACTTCCGCGAGCACCAGAAGGGCCGCGAGACCTCGACCAACTCGATCGCCTCGATCTTCGCCTGGACCCGTGGCCTGTCGCACCGCGCCAAGCTCGACGGCAACGACGACCTCGCCAAGTTCTCGGCGACCCTCGAGAAGGTCTGCGTCGACACCGTCGAGGCCGGGCATATGACCAAGGACCTCGCGCTCCTGGTCGGACCCGATCAGAAGTGGCTCTCCACCACGGGCTTCCTCGACAAGGTCGATCAGAACCTGAAGACCGCGATGGGCGTCTGACAGGTCCATTCCTGTCGGAATCCGAACGGCGGGCGCCCCGAGGCGTCCGCCGTTCTTGTTCGAGGTCGCCGTCGGCCGCCGGAGGGCGGTACGCGGTTCGTCCGGGTCAGGCCTCAGCCTGTCCATCCCCCCCGCAGCTCTGGGCCAGCGCCCGGCCGACCTCGATCAGCAGCAGGTCGATCGCGGCCCGCATCAGCGGATCGCCGACCGAATCGATCAGGTCGCGCACCGAGAGGCACTGCGCCGCGAGGGTGTCCAGGTGGCTATCGTTCATGGCGTTGGTTCTCATCAGGCGGCCAGGTAGGCCGGCTCGGACACGAGGACGGAGCGGCTGTCGCCGTGGACCGTGCGAAGGCGCGCCAGGGTGCGGGCGTCGAAGGCGGCGGTCGCCGCCATGATGTCCTCGCCGCCGATCTGGACCGGAAGGCCCAGCGGCTGGGCGCGGAAATGCAGCTGGATGACGTGGATCATGTAAAGGGTCGGCATCTGCAGCAGCAGGCCGGTGAGCCCGTGCGCCATGCCCCATTCCACGATGCCGGTGAGCAGGGCGATCGAGACCGGGTTGACCACACGGCCCCGGGCGCGGTGCGAGCGGGCGACGCCCTGCCGGGTCCATTCCCAGAGGTGCGGGCCGGCGGGACGCGCGCCCTCGCAGAGTTCCGGGTAGACGTCGGAGAGGAGGTGCGGGCGCGTGGTCGGCAGGAGGCGGCTGTAGCCGATGACGGTATCGCCCTCCATGGCCAGGAAGTGCACCGCGTGCGGCGTATCGAACTGGTCGATCTCGCGTCCGTCCGGACGGGCCAGGTCGGTCCAGCCCTTCTCCTCGACGAAGATCTGGTGCCGCAGGCGCCAAGCCTGCTCCATCGCGTCGCCATAGCGACAGGCGTTGGCGGGGGTGACCACATGGATCATGAAACAACCTCACGTCTCGATGCCGTGAGTGTTCCGCGTTCGGGCTCGGGTGTGTACTACGTAAAACCGTAGGGTTACGTGTATCGCCCAGCGCCGATGCAACCGTGGATTTGACGCCGGATCGCGGACCCAGCGGGTGCCGCCCTCAGGTGATGAGGCCGGCCCGCAACGCCTGCGCCACGGTGTGCGCCTTGTTGACCGTGTCGAGCTTCGTGCGCGCCGAGCGCAGATGATAATCGACGCCCGAGGCGGTGATGCCCATCACCATCCCGATCTCCGCGTCGGTCTTGCCTTCGGCGGCCCATTGCAGGGTCTCGCGCTCCCGCGGCGACAGGCGCACCGGCTCGCTTGCGCTGGGACGGCTGTTCATCAGGAGCAGTTGCCCGACCGCGTAGGTCGCCACCAGATTGACCGCGATGCGGTCTGCCGCCTCGATCTCGATCGCCGCGCCGGAAAAGCTGATCCCGCCCGGTTCGCCGTCGAGGGTCACGAAGGGGATCGTCAGGCCGGCCCGGATACCGAACTCCGTGGCCTCGTCCATGACGCGGCCGCCGACTGGCGTCTCGGCCTGTACGGCATTCCATTCGAACGGGACGGCGCTGGTGCAGAGCCGACGAACCGTCGGGTCGTGCAGGGCGTAGCCCCGGGTGACGTAACGACGGGCCCATTCCTCCGGCATCGTACTCGCGAGGACGAAGCCGCCGTGGCGCCGCGGCGGCAGCCCGGGTTCCGGCACGATGCCGGCCATCACGTAGGAAACCCCATATCCGCGGAAGGCGCCCACGAGCAGATGGGCGATCTCGTCCGGCGTCGCCGCGCGGTCGAGATCGCGTAAGAGGTTGAACGTCCTGTCCAAATGCTTCGCTTGCGGCATGCTCGCCCCGGATTTTACACGTAGCGCGACAAATCGCAGACCACCACAACCTGAGGATGGCATCTTGAACGCTTCGGCGATAGGTTGTGACCGAAATCTGTCCCGCGGCCGGGGTCGCCTCCGGCACCGATGTGCGAAGCGGATCGAGTGCGAGTTTCGTGTCCATGATCGACGATGAGACTTCTCCGACGACGCGCTCACTTCTGGAGCGCATCGCCGCCACGCTCGACGTGCCGGCGTCCTACTTCTTCCGCGTCGATTGCATGCCGGCCGATCCGTCGGGGGTCAGTGCGGCGCAGTGCGACGAGGTCACGTCGCTGTTCCGGGCCATCAAGTCACCCGCCCGCCGCGACGCCGTGATGCGGCTGCTCCGCGAGATGGCCAGCGACAGCTAGGGCGCTCTTCGCCGGAGGGCAGATCTGACGGGCCGCAGCGATCGTTTGGAATCAGAGGCTCGACGTCGATCCGAGGCGATGCGCTTTCGGGCGGCTCCGGGCGGCCCTGGTTTCCGAGGGCCGGTCATCGCCCCAGAGATGCATGCGATCCAATGCGGCCGATGCCGTCGTTTTCGACCCGGCGCCTATCCGATGCTCCGATCCCCACCACCGGGCGTCGGCGGTCACCGCCGGTGTCGCCCGCGCTGCTGCGCCGCCAAGACATCGCCGCAGCGGCTGAGAAGAAGATCCGGTAGGACGGCCGTTCCGACGCTCAGGATGCCACCAACAAGGCGGCTCCGGCCACGCCGGACAGGACCAGCCGCAGGCGGCCGAGCCAGAGCGGCACGAGGCCGCGTCGGGGCAGATCCTGATCGATCAGGCCCCAGGCCAGGACGAGGACGCCGAGCACGCGCAAGTCCCAGGGGGCCGGCGCCGCCATCGCGGCCCAGGCCACCAGCGACGGCACGATCGCGACGACATAATCCCCGTTGCCGGAGTTGCGGGCTGCGGCCGCGCCCCAGCGGATGCCGCCCAGGAACGACGCGATCACCGCGCCATACGCCGACAGGATCGTCCGAGGCGACAGACCGATGCTGCTCAAGCCGCCGTCCGAGCCCGAGACTGCGAGCGCCGCGAAGCCCAGGAACGGGATGAGGCCGGCCACGCCGAGCACGAGCGCGCTCATCGGGACAGGGTTCCGGTGCGCCATCCATCCTCCGAGCCGCCGCACGGGCGGCCGCCACGCCGTATTTACGCGGGCGGGTATCGCCCGACCCGAGCGTTCACGCATCGCGTGAGACCGGTCAAGCTGGGATCAGGGCGGCAAAACACAGCAGGCGTCCGCCGGTTCTCGGACCACGCGTCCGGACCCTGAAACGCCCCACGCCGCGCCGCGGGACACACGGCTCGGGCGAGACCGTGGGTGCACGCACGGCGCGACGCGCCGGACGCGCTTCAATCCCGCGAAAGCACGCGCGGAAAGAGCAGTCTCGTTCATCGCGCGGGGGGGATCGATGCGGCCACACGCCGTCATTCCGGGGCGCCGCAGGCGAGCCCGGAATGACGGGGCGGGTTATCAGGTATGGGGTATCGATCCTCAGGAACTGAATCGTCCAACCCATGTGGTCCGTAGACACACGGGCACGGAAGCGCATCGCCTCCCGCATCACCATCGAAGCCGAAAGCCGATGGCCATCGGCCGGGAGGAGGTTCGCGCGGCCGCTACGACTTGCGGGCCGGAGCGGTGAAGCCGTTCGGGCTCGGGGTCGGGGCACCCAGGAGCGACATCGGCGCGGTGATGCCGTCCTTCGCGGCGGGCGGCTCGTTGACGGCGGGATCGAGCTTGCGCGGCTTGAAGGTCGCCGCGAGGCTCTTGGCGCTGGCCAGGTCGGTGGGGCTGAGCTTGTTCGCCACGTCGTCGCGCTTCTTAGCCGCGTCGTCGTCGCCCTGTGCGGCGGCGGCCGAGAACCATGCGTAGGACTGCACCAGATCCTGCGTCAGGCCGAGGCCGCGGGCGTAGAGCACCGCCAGGTTGTACTGGCTGTCGCGCACGCCGAACTCGGCGCCCTGTCGGAACCACGAGGCCGCCGAGGCGAAATCGGGCTTGCCGTTGGCGGCGGGGTTTTCAGCGTAGAGCACTGCCAGATTGTGCATCGAGCGGGCATGGCCCTGCTCGGCGGCCCGGCCGTACCAGAGCTTCGCCTTGTCGAGGTCCCGGACCACGCCGGATCCCTTCTCATAGTGACCGGCAAGCTTGTACTCGGCCGGGGCATAACCGGCCCCTGCCAGCTTCTCGAACAGCTTCGCGGCCACCGAGAGGTCGCGGGGCATGCCGCGGCCGTCCGCTTCGCGCGCTGCCAGATCCCAGATCGCCGTGCCGTCGCCGTCCAGCGCCGCCTGCTTCACCTTGGCGAGGGCCGGCGGAACCGTGCCCAGATCCGCCTGCAGGGTGTTCATGCCCGAGACCTGCGGCACAGCAGCCCGGACGGCGGCCGCCCGCGCCTCTGCGGGAAGCGGCGTCGGCAGGGCCTGCGTGGTCACCGGGTCGGCCACCGGCGGCTTCTGCGCCGGAGCCTCTGCGGCTATCTCCGGGCGGACGTCCCGGGCGGGCTCGGCCCGGCTCGGGGCGACCTGCGAGGTCTGGACCGTGCGCGGTGCCTCGTCGGGGGCACGCATGCTAATTGCCTGGAGCGCGCCCAGAGCCAGCACGATGGCGGCGAGGCCGAGCAAGAGGGGCCGCCGCCGGCGGTTGATCTCCGCCCGCAACCGGCTGAGCCGGCTCTCACCCGCGGCTTCCGGCTCGCTCTCGGCCATGCGGGCGCGCAGGTCCCGGCGGTCGGCCGGCGCCTCGGCGGCGAGTTCAGCCTGGGCGGCCTGGGCGGCGCGACGGGCGGCCGCGATGAAGCTGGTCTTGATGTCGGCTTCGCCGCCGGCCTCCGGAACCGGGCGGCCGCGCGCCGGATCGGCCGAACGCTCCCGCGCCGGCCGGCGGATGGCGGTGTCACGGACCGCGCGCGGCTCCCGGCCCGGACGACCGCTGCCGGGTTCCAGCAGGTCGTCGGCCAAGCGCGACGCGTCGGATGCCGCGACCCGCGCCTCCGGGCTGGTTGAGGTCAGGAGCCGCTCGTCCAGCGACGGTGGGCGCGCGGCGGTCGAATCGGCTGGGCCGAGCCGGTTGACGAGGCGCTCCAGGGCGGACTGGACGCCCTCCAGGGTGGCGCCGAGCCGCTGGTCCGAGGCGATCTGCCGGGCCTGCATGTCGGCCAGGCTCGCCCGCAGGAGGCCGATCTCGCCGAGCTCGGCGCTCGGCAGGCCGGAGCCCTTGAGGGTCTGGGCCACGGCGTTGCGCGCGGCGCGCTCGACGACGGCCTCGCTCGGCGCCGATTCGCGCAGGGCCGCAACCTGCTGCAGCAGGTCGTCCATGGTGCGCTCGAGGCCTGCCAGGGCCGGATCGCCGCTACGGGGGGCATCGAGCCGGCCCGCGAGCGAGACGACCTGCTTCTCCAGGGCGTCGAGGCCCTCGTTCTCCGGGCGGCTGCCGACCTGATCGACCTTCTCGGCGAGGCTGCGCAGCATCGCGTGGATCGAGGCCATGTCGCCGGCCTGAGCCGGATCGGACGCTTCGGCGCGGTCGTACCGCTGATCGCGGGTGTAGAGGCCGTCGACCTTGTCGGCCAGCGTCTGGATCTGCTCGGCGATGGCGGCCGGGGCGCCGGTGCGGACATCGCTGCGGATCTCCTCCAGCAGCGGGCGCAGGCTGGCCTCGCTGCCGATGCGCTGGAGCTGCGCGATCTGTGCGCTCACGGCCTGTAGGCTGTTGGCCAGACTCTGGATCCGCTCCGGGCCGGCCAGGGCGCCGATCAGGCGGCGGATCTCTTCGAGCTCCGCGAACAGACCCGCCAGCGTGTGGCCGTCCGAACCGGCCTGTCCGGCCGCGGCGACGCTGTCGAGGCGCTCGGCCAGGCGGCGCACGTCGTCGGCCACGCGGGTGTGGACGTTCTCGGCGACCTCCTCGGCCAGCCGCTCGACCTGGGCCCGGACCTGCTCGACCGGCGCCGCGATCGCGGCGAGGTCGGTGCCGACCTGCGCCCGCTCGATGCCGTGCGCGAGCGAGGTCACGGCCTGCTCAAGTGCCCCGACATCGCGGCTGGTCGCCAGCTGATTGATCGCCTCGCGCAGACGCACGGTCTCGCTCTGCAGCTCGGACACGGCGGCGGACGGCGCCGCCATATCCTCGACGCGCGCCTCGAGGCGGCGGGCGAGGTCCATCCGCATGCTCGCCACGACGCCGCCATCGGACCGGCCTGCGGCGAGCGCGCGCTCACCGACGCCCTCCGACAGCTCACGCTGGCGCTGGCGGATATCCTGGACGGCGTTGCGGATCTCGACCGCATCCGGCCGGCCGCGGCGGCCGGCGGGGCGCCCGGAGGCCATCTGCTCGCCGAGCTGCGACATCCGCCGCTCGATGTCGCCGAGACGCTCGGTCACCTGCTGGACCGGCGCCGCCGTCAGGGCGCGCTCGATCCGGGTCTCGATCTCGGCCAGGCGCCGGGTCTCGGCCTCCTGGGTCAGGCGCCGCTCCTCGTCCAGGGTCCGGTTCAGTCCGTCGATCCGGCTCATCAGGGCGGCGAAGCCCTGGCCATAGGAATCTGGGCTTGGCTCCTGGCGGGTCTCGGCCGTCCGCTCGAACCGGGAGCCGCCCGGCTGATCCATGATATCCGCCTGCCGGTCGCTCTCGAGCCGGCTGTCCGGGCGCGCGGTCTGCTCGGCCCGCTGCTGGCGGCGGCGCTGCCGGCGGTTGCCCTGCAGGCCCTGCTGCTGCGGCACCACCGAGGCGATCCAGGTCTCGAGCGGGACACCCGCCCGCGCCGCGACGTCCCGGGCGGCGTCAAGCACCTCCGGGTCGAAACTGTCGAGCTGCGGCATGGCGTTGCGGGTCATCGGAGGCCTGTCGTCGGCAGCGTTCGGCGTTGATCCTGTTCGCGGGGCGGGACCGAGAGACGGTATCCACGGAACGCGGGCGCCGGATCGTTCGGGGCGACCTTTAACTTTCTTGGTAAACACACGGTTAAGGCGAGGCCGGCCCAGTAATCTTCGGCGCTGACGTGCAAGCCCCTGACACTTCCCGCGCACGCGACCGCAGAACCGTTGCTCCGGAGCCGGGGGCGCGCTTAGATGCTGGCAAACGGGCGAGCCGATGTCGGCGATCAGCCCGGCGAGGGGGAATCAGGTCATGCCTCACTATCGCGCCCCGGTCGACGACACGCTGTTCCTGCTGAACGACGTCTTGGGCTTCCATAACCGGGACAACCTGGCCGGATTCGCAGACGCCTCCCCGGACGTGGTCGAGGCGGTGCTGCGCGAGGGTGCGAAGCTCGCCGAGGAGGTGCTGGCTCCGGTCAACCGGGTGGGCGACCTCGAGGGCTGCCGCCGCGAGCCCGACGGCAGCGTGCGCACGCCGACCGGCTTCAAGGCCGCCTACGATGCCTACGCGAAGGGCGGCTGGATGGGCCTCGCAGTCCCGGAGGCGTTCGGCGGCCAGGGCCTGCCGCACACCGTCAACACGGCGATGCAGGAATTCGCCTCGGGGGCGAACCTGGCGCTGGGGATGTATCCGGGGCTGACGCAGGGCGCGATGGCCGCGCTCCTGGTCCACGGCACCGAGGCACAGAAGGCGCTCTACCTGCCCAAGATGGTCGAGGGCGCCTGGACCGGCACCATGAACCTGACGGAGCCGCATTGCGGCACGGATCTCGGCCTGCTCAAGACCAAGGCGGTGCCGAACGGCGACGGCTCCTACAGCCTCACCGGCACCAAGATCTTCATCTCGGCGGGGGAGCACGACCTCGCGGAGAACATCGTCCACCTGGTCATCGCCCGAATCGAGGGTGCGCCGGCCGGGACCAAGGGCATCTCCCTGTTCGTGGTCCCGAAGGTGCTGGTGAACCCTGACGGGTCGCTCGGCGCCCGCAACGGCGTGTCCTGCGGCTCCCTCGAGCACAAGATGGGCATCCACGGGAACAGTACCTGCGTGATGAACTACGACGGCGCCACGGGTTGGCTGGTCGGCCAGGAGAACCGCGGCCTGAACGCCATGTTCGTGATGATGAACGAGGCGCGGCTCGCGGTCGGCGTCCAGGGGCTGGGCCAGTCCGAGGTCGCCTACCAGAACGCCGTCGCCTACGCGAAGGACCGGCTCCAGGGCCGGGCGCTGACCGGCGCCAAGGCCCCCGACAAGGCCGCCGACCCGATCCTGGTCCACCCGGATGTCCGCCGCACCCTGATGCAGATCCGCGCCTTCAACGAGGCCGCGCGCGCCCTCATGCTCTGGACGGCCCTCCAAGCCGACATCCTGCACCGGTCCGAGGATGCCAAGGAGCGCCAGACGGCCGACGACCATCTCGGCCTGCTCACCCCCGTGGTGAAGGGCGTGCTCACCGATCGGGGCTTCGCCAACGCGGTTGAGGCGCAGCAGCTGTTCGGCGGCCACGGCTATATCGAGGAGTGGGGCATGTCGCAGTTCGTGCGCGATGCCCGCATCGCCATGATCTACGAGGGCGCCAACGGGATCCAGGCCATGGACCTGATCGGCCGCAAGCTGCCCAAGGACGGCGGCCGGGCGATGATGACGTTCCTGGGCGAGGTTCAGACCTTCCTGAAGGACCATGCTGAGGATCCCGCGATGGCGCCGTTCACCCAGCCGCTCCAGGCTGGGCTGAACGACCTGCAGGGCGCCGTCATGTGGCTGATGCAGAACGCCTTCTCGAAGCCCGACAATGCCGGCGCCGGGGCGACGGACTTCATGCACCTCTTCGGCCTCGTGGCTTTGGGCTACATGTGGGCGCGGATCGCCAAGGCGGCGCTGGCCAAGCAGGCGGAAGACGCCTCGCCCCGCTGGGCGGCCAAGCTCACCACCGGCCGGTTCTTCATGGAGCGCATGCTGCCGGAGACTGCCTTGCGCCTGGTGCGGATCAAGGCGGGCTCGGAGTCCACGATGGCGCTGGCGGACGAGGTTTTTTAGGCGCGCGCCGAAGGCCGGTTCAAAGACCGGCTTTCATGCGAAGCCAAACTCGACAGACGGTCGCGAGCGGCGCGGTTTCGCAAGGTCTTGCGGCGAAGCGACCACTTCGCGACCGTCCTTCCGGATGCCGTTGTGGCAACGCGACGGCGTCAAAGGCCGAGTTCAGCCTGTGAGCCGAGACGAACCAGCTTGATCGACTGCGCATCCGGCAAGCGATGGAGCAGCACGAAATCCGGTTTGATGTGGCAATCACGATGATCGTGCCAATTGCCGACCAGAGCGGGATCGCGATAACGGGCGTCCAGCGGCTGATCGACCATCAAAGCATCGATTACGGGCGACAGATCTGCAACTCGCGTTGCGCGATCACGCCCCTTCATCTCGCGCCTGTAGTCCTGCCTGAACTGGCCGGTGCATTCCATCGTCCGCATCGAGGTCGGCCATTGATGCGGCCACGCTGTCGAACCGAACCAAGCCGCCCCGCCGCGCTTTCTCCATGGCGGCAAGGGTCGTCAGGTTCGGAATGAGCGGCTCGAAGGGCAGAGCCTTGTCGCGCGCGACACGGACCAGCATCAGCCGGACGGCATCGGCACCGTCAGGCCTATCGTAGCCGGGACCGCAGCTGCCTCTTCCTCCGTGGCTGAGCCGATACTGGCCGGGATCAGCGTGTCAGCCATGGGGTCGACCTCCTGCCCGCATCACACCGTGATGCCGCGGACGATCCGGCGCCATGACACCTCGACGTGTCTCTGGCCGCTCTCAAGCCCCCAGCGCACCGTCCAGATCCTCGATCAGATCCGCCGGATCCTCCAGGCCGATCGACAGCCGCACCACCTCCGTCCCCGCCCCGGCGGCGGTCTTCTGCGCGTCGGTGAGCTGGCGGTGCGTGGTCGAGGCCGGGTGGATCACCAGCGAACGCGTGTCGCCGATATTGGCCAGGTGCGAGAACAGCTGCAGGTTCGAGACCAGCTTCACCCCGGCCTCGTAGCCGCCCTTCAGGCCGAAGGTGAAGACCGCGCCGGCGCCGTTGGGCGTGTAGCGCTTGGCCAGCGCGTGGTAGCGGTCGGTCTCTAGGCCCGGGTAGCTGACCCAGGACACGGCCTCGTGCTGCGCCAGGTGCTTGGCCACCACCAGGGCGTTGTCGGAATGGCGCTGCATCCGCAGGGGCAGGGTCTCGATGCCGTTCAGGATCAGGAAGGCGTTGAACGGCGAGAGGGCCGGGCCGAGATCGCGCAGGCCGAGCACCCGGCACGCGATGGCGAAGCCGAAATTGCCGAAGGTTTCGGCGAGCACCATGCCGGAATATTCCGGCCGGGGCTGGCTCATCATCGGGTAGCGGGAATCCCCCGCCCACTGGAACGAGCCGCCGTCGACGATCAATCCGCCGATCGAATTGCCGTGCCCGCCCAGGAACTTGGTGGCCGAATGCACGACGATGTCGGCCCCGTGCTCGAACGGTCGGATCAGGTACGGTGTCGCCATGGTGTTGTCGACGACCAGCGGGATGTTGTGCTTCTTCGCGACGTCCGAGAGCGCCTTGATGTCGGTGATGACCCCGCCCGGGTTGGCAATCGACTCGCAGAAGATCGCCTTGGTGCGCGGCGTGATCGCCGCCTCGAACGAGGCCGGGTCGTCGTTGTCGGCCCACGCCACCGACCAGCCGAAGTTCTTGTAGGAGTGATTGAACTGGTTGATCGAGCCGCCATACAGCTTGTTCGAGGCGATGAACTCGTCCCCCGGCTGCATCAGCGCGTGCATGGTGAGGAACTCGGCGGCGTGACCCGAGGCCACGGCGAGCGCCGCAGTCCCCCCCTCCAGCGCCGCGATGCGCTCCTCCAGCACGGCGTTCGTCGGGTTGGTGATCCGGGTGTAGATGTTGCCGAAGGCCTGCAGCCCGAACAGCGAGGCCGCGTGATCGACGTCGTCGAACACGAAGCTGGTGGTCTGGTAGATGGGCGTGGCCCGCGCGCCCGTGCTCGCGTCGGGGGCGGCGCCCGCATGGATCGCCAACGTGTTGAAGCCGGGCAGGCGGTCGGTCATCGTCAGGTCTCCTCGCACCGTCTCGCCTGTATGCCCGCGCGGGCGCGGGGCGCAAGGTTCGACGAAGGCCCGGCGGTCGATGCCCCCGGCCCCGTCCGTTCCTAGGCTTCGTGCCTATGCCTCGTGCGCGGCGCCGATATCGACATGGGGCTGTCCGGCATCGACCAGGGCGCGGTCCACGGCCTCGATCGCCAGCAGCGTCCGGGTGAGGTCTTCGGCCATGGAGATCGGGGCCACGTCGATCCCGCCCAATCGCTTGGCGATGGCGTTCCGCTGCCGCGCCAGGGCGCCGCGCGCGCGCTTCAGGTCTTCGACCTCGTCGAGGGTCATCCGCAATCCCTTTCCTGGCCCGGGCCGTTCAGTCGCCGGGCGTCCAGTCGATGGTCGGCCGCTGCGCCAGCATGCGGTCGAAGTAGTTGGCCACCGCCTGAGCCCCATCCGTGTGCATCATCGCGACGGGATGCGCGAGGTAGGCACGGGCGAGATCCATCGGAATCTGGCCGGACTGGAGGGCTTTCAGTACCTCGTCGATGAACGCGTCGTTGGCGTCGTTGAAATCCCCCGACAGCTTCTTGCGGTCGTTGAGCGCCTTGATCGGCATGCGGTGTCCTCTGGTGCGAACGGTAATCGGCGACGAGTGGGTTTGCCGGCGGGCGCGGACATCCTGAGCGGCGAGTCGCGAGATGGACGGCGTGCCTCGACGCGCCGCCCCGATCGAACCTGCGTTGCCGTCAGGCTCGTCCGAGGCGCCGACGGGCCGATCCGACAATTGTGAGCGTGTGATTCCACACTTAAGTAATCACGTGCGCCGGTCGATCGGAGCGGATGTCCGGCGTGGAACGTTTACGATCCATGTCCATCGATTTGATACCCGCCCATAGCGTCGAAGTCATTCCCTGCGCGCGCGATCCGCGCTGCTACCGCTGGGTCATCCGCGCCGGCGGCGGAACCGTCGTGGAACGCTCTCCCTACGCGTTCGTCACGCAGAACGGCGCCCGGATTTCGGGAGAATGCTGGATCCGCGAGCACTTCGCCGACGGCGTGCGCGGCTGAGCGCGGAGCCACGTCAGGCATCGTCCAGCGCACGACAGCGTTCCGGTACGGCCGGCCAACGCGCATCCAAGGATATGCGCGCGGGCGCCACATCGGCCGCAAATGCAAAAAACGCCCGTCGGGCGTTTTGCAAAGATTTGGTTGGGAAGAAAAACTGGAGCGGGCGAAGGGATTCGAACCCTCGACCCCAACCTTGGCAAGGTTGTGCTCTACCCCTGAGCTACACCCGCTCACTAGTGCCTGGCCGCCTGGACTTTCGTGCCGGCGGCCCCCGGCGCGGCTCTCTAAACACCATTCCGCCGGGCGACGCAAGCGTCTCTTTTGCGGTTCCTGTCGATTCACCAATCCGGGTCGGGTGCGAGCCCCTGCCGGATCTCCCGGAGCCGCGCGGCGGTCGCCCGGGTGGTGCCCTCGGGGAGCGCATCCACCGGGAAGAACCCGAAGGCGGCGATCTCGCGGTCGGGGGTCTTGTCCCGCAGCACCGTGAAGGCCGATAGGACGAACACAGCGACGTGGTCCCGGGGCGCCGCCCCGGCGTTCCGGTAGAGCCCGTGGAGGCGCAGGGGCGCAGCGGCAGCGATCTCAGCCTCCTCGCGAAATTCACGCTCCATGGCGGCGACCGCAGTCTCGCCACGCTCGACGCCGCCGCCCGGCAGGTGCCAGCCGCTGACGTAGGTGTGCCGGACCAGGGCTACCCGTCCCTGCGTATCGAGGGCGACGCCGCGCACGCCCAGCGTCATGCCCCGGGACGCGAGGGCCCCGAGGTGGAACAGGCGCCGGAGGAGCGGCCGGTCGAGGAGCATGGTGCGCGCGGTCACACGACGTCGAGGGTCATCTCGCCAAGGCCGGCGATCGCCGCGACCATGCGTTCGCCGCGCCGGACCGGGCCGACGCCCGACGGCGTGCCGGTGAAGATCAGGTCGCCGGGCTGTAGGGTGAAGTAGCGCGACAGGTAGGCGACCTGCTCGGCGACCGACCAGATCATGTCGGCGAGGTCGCCCGTCTGGCGGATCGCGCCGTCCACCGAGAGCGTGATCGCGCCCTTGGCCGGATGGCCGATCGCCGAGGCCGGAAACAGCGGACCGATCGGGCCGGAGCCGTCGGCCGCCTTGCCGAGGTCCCAGGGCCGCGACAGCTTCTTGGCCTCGTCCTGAAGGTCGCGCCGGGTCATGTCGAGGCCGATCGCGTAGCCGTAGACCTGGTCGAGGGCGGTCTCGGTCGGGATGTCGCTGCCGCCGCCGGAGAGCGCGGCCACGAGCTCGACCTCGAAATGGTAGTTCTGCGTCTGGGGCGGATAGGTGTGCGGCGTCGGCTCGGCGCCGACGATCTGCAGGGCGTCGGCCGGCTTCATGAAGAAGAACGGCGGCTCCCGGTCCGGGTCGGCGCCCATCTCGCGGGCATGGGCGGCGTAGTTGCGGCCGACGCAGTAGACGCGGCGCACGGGGAACAGGTCGGTGCTGCCGGCGATCGGCAGGGCGATCCGGGGGGGATTCTGGATGACGGAGAGCATCGCGGCCTCTGGGGTGGAGCGTGCTGGAAACCGGGCGCGGGTGCCCCGGGCGTGCAGGAGCGTTGTAAAGCCTGCCGGGGCCCGCGCCATCCCGGCGCTTGCAACCGGCGCCGGCTGGCCTACAAAATTTCAGTGATGACGCCCCCTTCCCTCTCCCACGACACGCTGCTCAGCGCCCTGCGCGACGGGATCGGCGCGCGCCACGTGCTCACGGAGCCCGAGGACCTCGCGCCCTACCTGATCGAGAGCCGCAAGCTGTTCACGGGCGCGGCGCTGGCCGTGCTGCGGCCCGGGAGCACCGAGGAAGTTGCGTTCGCGGTCCGCGCCTGCACCCAGGCGGGCCTCGCCGTGGTGCCGCTGGGCGGCAATACCGGGCTGACCGGGGGCGGCGTCCCGCAGGGCGGCGTGGTCCTGTCGCTGGAACGGATGGCGCGCCTGCGCGCGGTCGATCCGGTCGACGCCACGATCACGGTCGAGGCCGGGATGATCCTCTCGGAGGTTCAGGACGCCGCCGAGCGGGCCGGCCTGCTGTTCCCGCTCTCTTACGCGTCCCGGGGCTCCGCCCGGATCGGCGGGGGCATCGCCACCAATGCCGGCGGCATCGCCGTGCTGGCCTACGGCAACGCCCGGGACCTCGTCCTCGGGCTCGAGGTGGTTCTGGCCGACGGGCGGGTGTGGAACGGGCTGCGGGCGCTCCGGAAGGACAATGCCGGCTATGACCTGAAGCAGCTGTTCATCGGGTCCGAGGGCACGCTGGGGATCGTCACCGCGGCGGTGCTGAAGCTGTTCCCGCGTCCCCGCTCGACCAGCGTCGCCTTCGTCGGGCTGGACTCGTCCCGCGCCGCCCTCGACCTGTTCGTCTTCCTGCGCACGCGGATGGACCGCGACCTCACCGCCTTCGAGTACCTGCCGCCCTTCGCCCTGGAGATCGTGCTGCGGCACGTCCCGGGCACGGTCCGGCCGCTCTCGGGCGATCACGGCGCCTACGCGCTGATCGAGGTGTCGTCCGCGCGGCCCGACGCCGACACGCGGGCCGAACTCGAAGCCGCCCTCGGGGAGGCCCTGGAATCGGGATCGATCGCCGACGCGGCCATCGGGGCGAGCGGCGCCCAGAACGCCGCGCTCTGGGCCCTGCGCGAGGGCGTGCCGGAGGCGCAGACCCGGGAAGGCGCCTCGATCAAGCACGACGTCTCGGTGCCGCTCTCGACGCTGCCCGCGTTCCTGGAGCGGGCGAGCGCGGCCTGCATCGCGGCGATGCCGGGCCTGCGGCCCTGCGGCTTCGGCCATTTCGGCGACGGCAACATCCACTTCAACCTGACGCAGCCGGCCGGGCTGGATCGCGCCGCGTTCCTGGCGGAATGGGGCCGGTTCAACCGCATCGTGCATGACATCGTGGACGAACTCGGCGGCTCGATCGCGGCCGAGCATGGCGTCGGCCTGATCAAGCGCGACGAGCTGGCGCATTACGCCGACCCGGTCGGGCTCGACCTGATGCGCCGGATCAAGGCGGCGCTCGATCCCGAGGATCGGATGAACCCCGGAAAGGTAATCCCGAACCCCGACGGGGCACCGCCGGCAAAGCCCTAGCCGCGCGCCTGCGCGTAGAGCGCCTCGCAGCGGTCGAGCCAGAGGTCGCGGGTGAACAGGCGCGCGACCCGGGCCTGCGGGATCGGGCGCGGGATGGCCAGCGCCGTGCCGATCGCACCGGCCAGCCCGGCCTCGTCCCCGGCCGCCGCGAGGCATCCGGCCTCGCCGACCACCTCCCGGGCCGCGCCCATGGCGAAGCCCGCGACCGGCAGGCCGCAAGCCATCGCCTCGATCGCCACCAGACCGAACGGCTCGTCCCAGCACGGGGTGAACAGGAAGACCGAGGCGCGGCCGATCTCGGCGGCGAGCGCCCGGCCGTCGAGATGGCCGCCGTAGCGGATCGGGCCGCCGAGCTGCGGGGCGATCCGGTCCTCCCAGTAATCCGGCTCTTCGACCGGGCCGTAGAGCGTCAGCGCGATGCCGGCGCGCCGGGCCGCCGCGATCGCGTGGTGGGCGCCCTTGATCGCCGCAAGCCGCCCGGACCAGGCCGCGCTGCCGTCGCCGCGCTCCCGGAACGGCCAGGCCGCGGGGTCGACGCCGTTATGCAGCACCGACACCTCCGGCGGTGCGCCCTCCGGCCACCAGGCCTGCCCCTGCGCCCGCGACGTCACGGTGATCCGGTGACCCGGGCCAGGGCTGTCGTGAACGAACCCGCGCAGGGCCTCGTAGGGCGGCACGTGCAGGGAGGTGACGGTGGGGACCTGCGCGGTCCGCCGGCGCTCCAGGGGCAGCCGGCTCAGGCTGTTGTTGTGCAGCACGTCGAACCCGCCCGCCGCGATCCGGTCGCAGGCGGCGGCGTAGCCGTCATCGACAGAAGCCCGCAGCCCCGGATCGCCGCGATGCTCGAGACCCGGGAAGACGCGCTCGTGGTGCTCCGGGACCACGGCGTCGATCGCGAAGCGCGGATCGCTGTCGCCAGACGCGAACAGCACGACGTCGTGGCCGCGGGCCGCCAGCCCCTCGGCGAGGTGCCAGCTATGGGCCTCCATACCCCCCGTGAAGGGCGGCGCGACCGGGTGGCGGATATGAGCGAGGAGCGCAATCCTCACGCGGTCGCCGCCGCGCCGACCCGGGATTCCAGATACCGGATGACCGACGCCGAGTTTGTGTAGGGCTGGTGGCTCTGCTGCCCGGTCAGGGCGAGGTCGTCGGCGTCGGGCCGGCGCAGGATCCGGATCGGCTGGTCGGGCGTGTCGTCGATCAGGCCCATGACCCGGAACGCGTAGAGCCAGTGGCCCATGGTCCGGTAGCCCCACTTGGCCTCGAACAGCTCGGCGTTGCGCACGACGCTGTCGAGGTGGTGGACCGGGGGCATGTGGTGCGGGTGGTACTGGTGATAGGCCAGCGCGCCCTTGATCCAGGCGATCGGGGTGCCGCTCTGGTCGAGGATCTTGCCGAAATCGGTGTCCTCGCCGCCATAGCCGGCATAGCGCTCGTCGAAGCCGCCGAGCGCAAGGAAGGTGGCCCGCCGGATCGCGAAGTTGAGCGACCAGAAGCAGCGGTAATCGTTGCACATCTCGATGCCGGAAGCCGGCGGTCCGCGACGGTCGGAATGCCGCTCCGCGCTCGCCGCCAGGTCGGCGTAGCGCCAGGCGCCCGCGGTGGCGCGCTCGGGCAGGTGCAGGACCTCGCCCATCAGCAGGCCGTCGAGCTCGGCGAGCCCGCGCGCGTAATCGGCCACGAGGTCGGGGGCCGGGATGCAGTCCACGTCCAGGAAGACGATGCCCTCGCCGGTGGCCGCGCCCACGCCGCGGTTGCGCGCGGCCGCGAGCGGCAGCTCATGTCCGGAAACCCGGATCTGGCGCACCGGAAACGACGTCTCGGGCAGGTCGTAGAGCTCGTCCTGCATCACCGCGACGATGAATTCGGCGGGGGCCTGCGTCTGGCGCTCCAGGCCGCGCAGCACGTTGCGCAGATGCGCCGGCCGGCCCTTGGCCAGGGTCACGACGGAAACGGTGGACATGCGACAGTCGGGCTCCGGGGGGATGATGGACGGGGTGGCGGCGGGGGATCAGCCGGTCGCGACGACGCGAAGCGGACCCGGCTCTTCGGCGCCCAGCCAAAGCGCGTCGGTGAGCCCTTCGAGCCAGTCGGCGGCGCGGAATGCGGCGTCCGGGGCGTAGAGGCCGTGCAGCACGGAGCCGTCGAGGACGCGGGCACGAGCCAGGAGGTCGCGCCAGCCCTGGAGGTCGCCCGGCCAGGCCGGAGCCTGGACGGCGGCCCCGAGCCGGACCAGGGCTTCGGCCTTGCGGGTCTGCTCGGCGAAGTAGCGCCATTCCGGCATCACGATCAGGCGGCCGCCGACCCGGGCGACCTCGTGGACCGTGTTGTCGCCCGCGGACGCGATGACGATGTCGGCGGCCGCCAGATAGTCGGTGACCGAGGGCACCCAGCCGAGTTCGCGCAGGTTGGCGAAATCGGTCTCGTGACCCTCGCGGTGGGTCGGCCCGAGGGTCAGCCACAGGGCGTCGGGCTCGGCCCGCGCCGCCACGGTGAGCGGCGCGTAAGGCGTGCCGCTGCCGCCGCCGCCGGTCACGGCCACGACGATCTCGCGCTGCGGGTCGAGGCCGAGCTTCGCCCGCGCCTCGGCCCGGTCGGGAATCCGGTCGAGGCTGGTGCACAGGCCGCCGCTGTAGAAGGTCTTGGCGCGCAGCGCCGCCGGGTAGTCCGCCTGCTCCAGCCGCGCGTCGAACGGCGCCAGCATCCCGACGCAGGCCTCGTAGGCGCCGACATGTCCGATATCGGAGCGGTCGCCGTGCATCCGGATCTGCACCGCCGGCACGCTGGCGATCCGGGCGAGCAACGCGATTTCGGCCGAGACGTCGACCACGAACAGGCCGACCTCGCGCGCGTCGAGATGATCGAGGATGGTCCGCATGGTCCGGCGCATCGGGGCGAGCCCCAGGGGCACGCAATGCATCACCTGCGGGGTCGGCTCGGCGTAGAGGCG
Organism: Methylobacterium sp. AC315; assembly: GCF_979253755.1. Classification (NCBI taxonomy): domain Bacteria; kingdom Pseudomonadati; phylum Pseudomonadota; class Alphaproteobacteria; order Hyphomicrobiales; family Methylobacteriaceae; genus Methylobacterium; species Methylobacterium sp. AC315. The sequence goes on along the minus strand of NZ_CEEDEA010000003.1, from coordinate 304,847 downwards.
CGCGGTCGGCACCGCGGCGCCGATCATGTCGGGCAGGGCCACGATCTCGATGTCGCGGGAGAAACCGTCGAAGAGGTGGGGGCCGGCGGTCAGCACTGAGACCGGCCGGTCACGGGCAAATTCGGCGGCGACCGCCATGGTGCGGTTGGCGTGGCCCCGTCCCTGGTGGTGGACGAAGAACGCAATCGGCTTCTTCATGGTCTGCTTCATGAGAACAGGGCGCCGGGACGGAGGGAGGCGACCACCTCCGGGGCGGTCGGCTTGCGGATCAGGCGGATTACCGGGGCGGCCTCGCTCCAATCGATCAGCCCGGCGGCGCGGAACTGGTCGAGCCAGTACGTCATGCACCAGCGCCCGTGGCGGGCGTGGAACCGGACGGCGTTGGCCAGGATCGGCGCGAAGTGCTGCAGGGGCGGCACGTGGACCGGGTGGTGCTGATGGTAGGCACGCGCCCCCGCGACCCAGTCGGTCGGCAGGCCCGTGGCGGCGAGGCGGGCGGCGAAGTCGGTCTCCTCGCCGCCATAACCTGTAAAGCCCTCGTCCATGCCGCCGACCGAGCGCCAGGCCCGAGCCGGCAGGGCGAAGGACAGCCCCCAGAGCTGGCCGGGATCGGGCTCCCGGCGCAGCCCCGTCTCCGGCACCGGAGGCCGTGCCGGGTGGGGGCGGCCGAGGCTGTCGAGGGCTGAGTCGTCGAGATCGGACGCGTCCAGCGCCGGCCCGGCTTCCGGCGGCAGGTACAGAACCTCGCCGAGGAGCAGCCCCCCGGCGCCGGAGGCGGCCGCCGCGTAGGCGCCGACCAGGCCGGAGGCCGGGATGCAATCCACGTCGAGGAAGACCAGCAGGTCGCCGGCGGCGGCCTCGGCGGCGCGGTTGCGCGCGGCGGCAAGCGGCATCGGCTCGCCCGGCACGTGGAGATGACGCACCGGGCAGCCGGGATCGGGCAGGCCGGGGGCGGGCTCGGGCTGCATCCAGGCGATCACCAGCTCGCGCGGGCGCACGGTTTGCCGGGCGAGGCCGCGCATCAGGTTGCGCAGGCATCCGGCCCGGCCGCGCACGAGGGTCAGCACGCTCGGCGCGGGCGTCGGCGATACGGCCTCAGGAGGCTCAATGTCAGGAAGCATGGGCCAGCATCCGGCGGAAATGCGCCACGCCCTCGATGATGCCGCGGGCATGCGAGGCACGGGCGACGTAGGAGTGCTGCAGCGCCGCGTTGCTGGCGAGGTCGTCGGAATAGTTCGCCACGATGATCGCCTGCACCCGCACGCGCAGCATCTCGATGTCGTTGCCCGAATCGCCGGCCACGAACACCGCCCGCTCCGGCAGGCCGTAGAGGGCGCGGACATGGTCCACCGCGGTGCCCTTGGAGGCTGCCGCCGGCAGGACATCGAGGTAGCGGTCGTGGCTGTGGATCACCCGGGCATCGAGACCGGATTCGGCGAGATGCGCTTCGACCTGGCGGGCCGCGGCATCGCCCCCGAAATAGCTCAGCTTGTACGGGCGTTGCTCCAGCGGACCCTGCGGTAGGAGCCCCGGGATGCCGGCGAGCGCCGCGCGCACCGCCTCCCGGTTCCAATCCGCCGCGATCGCCTCGCGCCAGGCGGCATCGGCCGTGTAGGTCACGCCGTTGGCGTCCAGGTGGTAGATCTCGGAGCCGACCGACGTGATCATCACCTGGGGTCGGGGGCTCGCCTGCTGCTCCAGGATCGCCATGGCGCTGTGGAACGAGCGACCGGTGGCGACCCCGAAGGCCAGGCCCGCCTGCTCGCTGCGCCAGCGCCTGAAGATGCCGAGCGCGGCCTCGCAGCCGACCAGGGTGTTGTCGATATCGCAGACCAGCAGCTGCGCAGGCGTCCGCAGGGGCGGCTCTGGGGCGAGCAGGGCCCGCAGCAGGGCGTGGTAGCGCGCGGCGTGCCGGTCCCAGTCGTAGGCGGCCGCGGCGCGGGCCCCGCCGGCCACGTAGCGGGCGCGCAGGGCGGGGTCGGACAGGATGCGCAGGCAGGCTTGCGCGATCGCCGTGGGGTCACGGGGATCGACCAGCAGGCCGTTGCCACAGGTCTCGACGATGTCGTTGGGGCCGCCGCTGTCGGTGGCGACCAGGGGCAGGCCGGCGGCCGACGCCTCCAGCAGCGTCAGGCCGAACGGCTCATTCAGCGCCGGATTGACGAAGATCCCGCCGCGCTCCCGGGCATAGGCGTAGATCGCCGGCACGTCGTCGGGCCTGTGCGTCTTCGGGTAGGCCACGCGGCCGTACAGGTCGTAGCGGTCGATCAGCACCAGCAGGTCGCGCATCGTCGCGGCCATGTCGCCGTCGAGGGCGTCGATGTCGCCGCGGGTGCCGGCCACGATCACCAGGTTGGCCCGGGCCTGCAGCTCCGGGCTCTCGCCATAGGCCTCGACCAGGGCCGCCAGGTTCTTGCGCGCCACCGGCCGGGCCAGCGCCAGCAACAGCGGCTTGGCGGGATCGTCTAGGAAGCGGTCGATCAGGGCATCGACCCGCGGATGCGGCTCGGCGGCGGCGAAGCGCGCGAGGTCGCTGCCCGGCGGCACGACGCGGACGCGGCCGGGATTGTAGGATTCGTAGCCGGCATACTGGACTTCGGCCTCGTCCCTGGACGAGGCGATGACCAGGGTGGCCCGGGCGAGTGCCGCCTCCTCGGTGGCGATCCGGCGGGCGAGGTCGGGGGCTCCGTCGGCGTCACCACCGAGCATCGCGGCCTTGACCCGCCCGAGGGAGTGGGCGGTGAACACGAACGGGATCGCCAGCCGCGCCTCGACGATCGCCGCCACCGCGGCGGCGTCGGCGTAATGGGCGTGGATCAGGTCGGGCGCGCGCGCCTGCCCGGCGATCCAGGCGATGAGGTTCTCGGCGAAGCTCGCGACTTCGGCGTGCATCGCCTCCTTGGACCGGTAACCCGATGCCGCGCTCGGGAGCCGCACCAGCCTGACCTTGTCGGAGATCCGCTCTTCGGGCACGGCGTAGTCCGGGCCGGGCGATCCGTGGAACAAGCGGGTCGCCACCACGATGTCGGCGACGCCGAAATCCTGGGCCGAGGCGGCGACGAGATCCAGCAGGTAGCGGATGTGGCCGCCGGTATCGGCGGTCAGGCCGTAGACGACATCGCGGCCGCGCAGGCAGCCCTGCAGGGCGACGTGCAGGACGAACATCAGGCGTTTGCTGAAGCTGTCGACCGCGCCTGCCAACTTAACTTATGTGAAGAGGGCGTCGTGATCCGTGTTGCCCAAGTCGCGCCGAACATTTTTCCCGTTCCCCCAAACCATCACGGCGGCACCGAGCGGGTTGTGCACGATCTCAGCACGGCGCTTCGAAGCTTGGGCGTGGAAATAACGTTATTTGCCTCCTCGGACAGTGCGACAGACTTACCCCGTGTCGGCGATTACCCGAGCCTCGCGGCCCTGGAACAACGCCACGGCGGGGTCGCGCCCGGGGTTCCGGCGGTGCTCGACGCGCTGCAGCTGGAGGCGCTGCGGCTGCGGCTGCCCGATTTCGACATCGTGCATTGCCACGGCGAGTTCGCGCACGCGGCGCTGCTCGGCGCGGCCCGAACGCGCAGCCTGACCACGGTGCATTGGCGGGTGGACGAGCTCGACCGGGCGCTGTTTTTCGCCGGCTTCCCCGATCTTCCGGTGGCGGCGATCTCGGCCGCGCAGGAATCCGGCATCCCGGCGTCCAACCGCGCCGGGATCGTGCATCACGGCATCGATCGGGACCGCTACGCTTTCCGGGCCGAGCCGGAGGCGCATGTCGCCTTCGTGGGCCGGATGACCGACCAGAAGCGCCCGGACACCGCGATCCGCGTCGCCCGGGCGGCCGGGATGCCGATCCGTCTCGGCGGCACTGTCGATGTCGGCAACCCCGCCTATTTCGACCGCCAGGTCCGCCCGCTGCTCGGGCCCGACGCGACCTATCTCGGGCCGGTGGACGATGCCCAGAAGGGTTCGCTCCTGGGTAGCGCCCGGGCGCTGCTGTTCCCGATCGACTGGCCCGAGCCGTTCGGGCTGGTGATGATCGAGGCGATGGCCTGCGGCACCCCGGTGGTGGCCTGGAACCGCGGATCGGTCCCGGAGATCGTCGAAGACGGCGTGACGGGGTTCATCGTCGAGTCCGAGGCGCAGGCCGTGAAGGCTATGCGAAGAGTCGCCAGCCTCGACCGAGCGCACATTCGAAGAACCTTCGAAGAACGCTTCACCGCCGAGCGCATGGCACGCGATTACCTCGCACTCTACCGTCGCCTGCTCGCCCGCTGATGCGCACGGCGCTCCTGGCCTGGGACTACCCGCCATCCCCTAGCGGCCTCTCGACGGCGGCCCGCGAGATCGCCGAAAGCCTCGCCGAGGCGGGCACCGACGTCACGGTCTTCACCCTAGACCGGACCGGCCGGGAGCGGGTCGGCGGCGTCACCGTGCTCGGTATCGCGATACCGCCTGAAAGCCTGCTGTCGCGACTGCGCCTTTGGGGCACGGTCGGTCATCTCGCGGCGCCGCTGGCCTTCCGGAAATCGGTGCTGGCTGAGCACGCCCGGGCGGCGTTCGCCGTCGTCGAGGCGACGAACTGGTACGCCCCGGCGGTGCTGCTCACAGGCCGCCGGGACCCGCCCATCGTAACGCGCAGCTCGACGCCCGCCGCCTTCACCCGCGAAGGCCGCCCCAACCTGCGCCATCGCCTCGACGGCGCCGCCGCCGACCGACTGGAGCGCCGGCAGGCCAGAAGCAGCGCCGGGCTGATCGCCAACACGGCGGCGCATGCCGGTGTGATCGCCCGGGCCTACGGGCTGTCGGGTGGGAGGCCGGAGGCGGTCATAGGCCTCAGCCTACCGTCGGAGATCGCGGCCGCCGCCCGGGCGGCGCCTTATCCGGCGGACGGGGCGGGACCGGTGCGCCTGCTGTTCGTCGGCCGGGCTGAGGCGCGCAAAGGCTTCGACGCCCTGCTCGACGCCATGGCGATCCTGGCTGCAGAACAGGTGCGAGGCGAGTTTCCGCCCTTCTCGCTCGAACTCGTCGGGGTCCCCCCGGGCGACCTGCCGGCGGACCTGTCGGATGCCGCCAGAAGCCGCATCCGGGCTCGCGGCCGGATCGACGCGGAGGGCCTGGCCGAGGCCTATGCGGGCGCGCACGTCGTCCTGGCGCCCTCGCGCTACGAAAGCTTCGGCCTCGTCTACCAGGAGGCCCTGGCCTATGGCCGGCCGGTGGTGGCCTGCGCCGAGGATGCGAGTGCCCGGGCCTTCGTCGGCGCCCCCGAGGCGGGGCCGCTGGCGCGGGCGGCGACCGGCCCCGCCGTTGCCGAAGCTCTGCGCCCGCTCCTGCGCGATCCCGCCCTGCGTTCGGCCTACCGAGCCCGCGCGCTGACGGCGGCTGGCCGGTTCGACCGGACGAGCCTCGGACGCGAAACCCTGGACCTCTACCGGCGGGCGATCGATCAGGCGCGGTAGGGTCGCAGCAGCGCCTCCCGCTCGTCCGGCCGCCCGCGCCCCGGATCCAGCGCCTCGTAGTGCTGGGAGCGTGCCCGGACATGGGCACCGCTGAGTGCATGGTCGATCGCTCCGTGGAGCGCGATGAAGCTCCGGGGCCAGCCGCCGGGCAGCGCCGGCCGCTCGTGCACGCGGCCGACATAGCGCGTCCCGGTCCGGTTCAGCCGGTACTGCACGTCCGGGTAGACATCCGACAGGATGCCGTCGACACGATTGCACCGGGGAAGCCCAACCGACACGACGTCGCCGGCCTCGGCGAGCGCTGCCAGCGCCGGGAGATGCCTACCGGTCTCGGGATCCAGGACCTCGTCGGCGTCGAGCTGCAGCATCCAGTCGTTGCGGGCGAGGTCCTGCAGAGCGTTGCGTTGGGCGGCGAAATCGCCCGCAAGGGGACGCGCCGCCAGCCGCACGGCGCCGGGAGCGAAGCCCGGAACATTAACGGCAAGCGCCGGGGCAGCCTGCGCATCCAGCAGGATCGCGACATCCGAGGTCCAAACGGCCTGCGCCGGCAGCGCCGCCAGCACGGAGTCCCGCTCGGCCGGGCGGCAGATCACCCCGAGCGAGACCGGACGCCGCTCTGCGCCATCGAGGTCGTACAGGGCGCCTTGGGCGGCGCGCACGCTGTGCGGTTGGAGCAGGGCGATGCGATCAGCCGGGCCGAGGGTGCGGATCCCGCGGCCGAGCCGGGTTGCGGCGCTGCGCAGGGTGTAGAGGTCGAGGCCGTAGCCCGCCTCCGGGTCGGGAACGAAGACGGGCGCGGCGAGCCGCCCAGCAAGATCCCGCCAGCATCGGTCGGCGTCCGCATCCGGATCGATCAGCACGCCGCAGGAGGCACACCCGATTGCGAACAGTCGCCGCCACCCGCCCGGGAAATCGAGGACCCGCGCGTTCGGCGCCAGCATGTCGGCGGCGCAAACGAAGCAGCGGCGTGGGGGCTTCACCGAGCGCTCCGGTTTGTCGCGGCGCCCTGGCGACGCGGAGCCGGTGCCATACCTTGGCTGTTCCTCGCGACCCAGCCGCCCATGTCCATCGCCCTCGACTCCCTCCGCCCGGAGCGCGCTGACCCGCGCGGCTCCATCGCCATCGTCGGAAACGCGCCCGGGATCGGACCGGTCGCGCGCACGATCGACGCGGCCCACCAAGTCGTGCGCTTCAACAACGCCCCGGGCTTCGGCGGGCGCACAGGCTCGCGCGTCACGCATCTGGCCCTGGTCAATCGCGGCGGGCAGATGCGGGAATGGCTGGCCGATCCAGGCTTCCTGGACCGCCCGGTGGTCCGGCAGGCAGAGGCGTTCATCCTGCCGTTCCCGATGCTGCCTGCCGAAGCGAACGCGCCTGAACCGATCTGCTGGACCCGCGAGGCGCTGGTGCTGCTGCGGCCCCTCGGCAAGCCAGTCCATCTCCTGCCCGAGGCCCTGCACGACGAGGCGAGGCGCCGGCTCGCGCGCGGCACCAAGGATTGCCCGAACCCGAGCACCGGCTTCCTGGTGAGCCTCGCACTGCTGCTCGACCGCCCCACGGATTCTGGTGAGGTGAACATCCACGGCTTCGGCTTCGCGGGGTGGCCCGGCCATCCCTGGGCAGCCGAGCGGGCCTGGTTCGCAGAGGCCGCAGCAGCCGGGCGCCTGCGCCTGCACCCACCCGAGGCGTCGGACGCATCATGACCACGCTGATCACCGTCCTCAGGAGTGGCGGGCGCTACGATGCGACCTGGGTCGAGCGCCTGGCCCAGGGCGTGCGCCGCCACGCGCCGGCCTTCGACCGGTTCCTCTGCCTGACCGACCTTCCGCTCGATGTAGCGGGTGTCGAGCGGGTACCGCTGCGGCACGGCTGGCCGGCCTGGTGGGCCAAGATGGAGGCGTTCCGTCCAGGCCTCGTGCGCGGCACGGCCCTGCTGTGTGATCTCGATACCGTCCTCACCGGACCGGCCGACGCCCTGGCCGAGCCCGGCTTCGCCGCCATGGAGGATTATTTCCACCACGGCCGGCTCTCCAGTGCCCTGTTGCGCTGGGACGGGGACGAGCTCGCAGGCCTCTACGCGACCTTCACGGCCGATCCCGCGCGCTGGATGGCGGCCGGTTCCTGCGGCCCGGTCCCGAACGCGGTGCATGGAGACCAAGTCGTGATCGATCACCTGCTCCGCCGAGACGGCCGCTATCCGGATTTCATCCAGAACGTCCATCCGGGCCTGTTGGATTTCTATGATCCCCGTCGCGAGGCTCATGGCCCAGTCGTAATCTTCATCGGCGCTGCGAAGCCAGATACGGCTACCGGTCCTGTGCTCGACGCATGGAAGCATATTTGACGTACTCTGAAGTCCGTCACACCCAAATATACCAGTTAAAAATATCAAATAATACCTCGCTGAAATTGATCAATATCGGCCATTATACCTTGAGTTCCTATGAACACAGCGCCTCGATAGACCCTGTCCCAGCCATCAGCGCTGCGGACAGTATCCGCAGACCTGGGTTGACGGCGGTGCCTGTGCCACGCCGAGGAACCTGAAGAAGGCGTTGCGGACGGGAATGGCGGGCCCGATCCGTGCGCGAAATACGCATCCGAATTGACGATTTGCGCGGAATGCGCAATTTGTTCGCCATGCGTGGTGGGTTTTGCCGCCCGTTATACAAAAATTCGCGCGCATTACGCAGGGAGGAAACGAGCATGCAGATCCCGATCAAGCGGGCGATCGAGCGTGTCCCGGGCGGCATGATGGTCGTGCCCCTTCTCACCGGCGCATTGATCGCGACGTTCTTCCCAGGAACGCCGAAGTATTTTGGCTCTTTCACGGGGGCGCTGTTCTCGGGTGCTCTGACGATCCTGGCCGTCTTCTATGTCTGCATGGGTGCGAGCATCGATTTTCGCGCCACCCCTTACATCGTCAAGAAAGGTGGCACCCTGCTCGTCGTGAAGATCGGGATCGCCTTGATCCTGGGGCTGATCTTCGGACGGGTTCTCGGTGAGGCGCCGGTTGCCGCCGGAATGTTCGCGGGGCTGTCCACCCTGGCCATCGTCGCAAGCATGAACGACACGAATGGCGGTCTCTACATGGCGCTGATGGGCCAATACGGGCGCCCGCGCGATGTCGGGGCCTACACGGTCATGTCGCTCGAGAGCGGCCCCTTTCTGACGATGGTGACGCTGGGCGTCGCCGGCCTCTCGGCGTTTCCCTGGCAAACGCTGGTCGGCGCGGTTCTCCCGCTCCTCGTCGGCATGATCATCGGGAACCTCGACCGAGAGATGCGCGCGTTCCTGAGCCGCGCGATTCCGGTGATGATCCCGTTCTTCGCCTTCGCCCTCGGGGCGGGCCTCGATCTGACCAAGGTGTGGCAAGCCGGCCTGCTGGGCTTGGCGATGGGGGTCGCGGTCGTGGTTCTCACCGGGATCCCGCTGTTCCTCGCCGATCGCCTGACAGGCGGCACGGGCGTGGCGGGCGTTGCCGCCGCGTCGACGGCCGGCAATGCCGCAGCCGTGCCGGCGATCGTGGCCGCGGCCAATCCGGCCTACACGGATGCCGCCGGTCCCGCGACGATCCTCGTCGCCGCCTGCGTCGTCGTCACGGCGATCCTGGTCCCGATCGTCACGGCCTGGACCGCGCGGGTCGTCGGCCGTGGAGAGGACGAGACGGAGGCGCTCGATGGAGAGCCCGTTGGTCCCGTGCCGGTCAGCCGTGCCTGAGATGAGCGCGCGCTGGCTCATCCTCGCCGACGATCTGACGGGCGCCGCCGACTGCGCGATCGCGTTCCGACGGCGTGGGAGCGCGGCTGCGGTGATCTGGGGCGATGCGGCTCCGGACGATCGAGTTCCGATCCTGTCGTACGATGCGGACAGCCGCGGTCTGTCCGCGCAGGCCGCAGCCGGGCGCCATGCCGCCCTGTTGCAGCGGCTGCACAGCGCGGATCGACGCCTGTTCAAGAAGATCGATTCGACGATGCGGGGGCAGCCCGCCGCCGAGAGCGCTGCAACGCTGGCGCATCTGCGTAACTGGTCCGGTCAACCGGCCTTCGGCGTGCTGGCACCGGCTTTCCCCGCGACGGGCCGGACCACGGTGGACGGCCGGATGCGGGTCGGCGGCCGTCCGTTGGAAGAGGCGGAGGTCTGGCGGCGCGATCATACCTACGCCAGTGCCGACCTCGGCGCGATGCTGGCGACTGCCGGGACACGGGCCAGGACGATCACCCTGCCGACGGTGCGCAGCGGCTGTCTTGCCGAAGTGCTGGCGGAGGCTGCCGCCGGTCCTGACGAAATCGTCGTCTGCGATGCCGAGACCGACGACGATCTGCACCGTATCGCCGAGGCTGGCCTGGCAGCGACGCCGTCGGCCTGCTTCATCGGCAGTGCCGGGCTGGCGCACGCACTTGCGGCCGCCGGGCCGAAGGCTGCGCGCGAGCCGGTCCGGATCAGGCCGGACAGGCGCGGCACGCTCCTCGTCGTCGGTTCACTCGCCGAAGTCTCGCGCGCCGGCGCCAAGCGTCTCGTTGCCGACGGTGCCGTGGCGCATCTGCCGGTCTCCCCGGAGACATTGCTGGCCTCCGAAGGCCAGGGGCATCTGACGGCGGAGCTCGCGGAGCGGCTGACGGCTGGTCAGGATGTCCTGGTCGAGATCCTGATCGGCGCCGACCCCGACATGAGTCTCGGGCCCCGGCTCGCGCACGGGCTCGCAGACGCACTCGCGCCGATCGCGGAGCAGATCGGGGCGCTGGCGGCCACGGGCGGCGAGACCGCGGCGGCGCTGTTGACGCGCTTCGATATCCACGGAATCCAGCTGGCCGACGAGATCGAGCCGGGCGTCTCGCTCGGCGTCACGCTGGGCCGGCTTTCGATCCCTATCGCCACGAAAGCCGGGGCGTTCGGCGATGCCGATAGCCTCACGCGCATTCGTGACCGCCTGCGCAGAGCGCGAATTGAAGGAAGCCTGACATGACCCGTCCGACCATCGCCATCACCATGGGCGATCCCGCCGGCATCGGGCCGGAGATCATCATGAAGGCGCTGGCGCATCCGGAGGTCCACGCGATCTGCCGTCCGCTGGTGGTCGGCGATGCCGGGCGCCTTCGGCAGGCCGGACGCATCGTCGGAGCCACGATCGGGGTCGACGCGCTCGCCGATGCCGGCGACGCGGCGTTCGACACCGACGCGGTCCAGTGCATCGATCTGAAATGCGTGCCCGACGACCTACCGTTCGGAAAGCTGTCCCCGATCGCCGGCGAGACCGCCTATTGCTGCATCGCGGCGGCGGTGGAGATCGTCCAGGCGGGTCAGGCGCAGGGGATCTGCACAGCGCCCCTGTCGAAGGAAGCGCTGCACGCGGCGGGTCACAAGTTTCCCGGCCACACCGAGATGCTGGCCCATCTCACCGGGACGCCGGAAGTCTCGATGATGCTGGTCTCCCCCAAGCTGCGAGTGATCCACGTCACGACCCATATCGGCCTGATCGACGCGATCGCGCGAATCGAGCCGGGACTCGTCGAGCGCGTCATTGCCCGCGGGCACGCGGTGCTGGTGAAGGCCGGCATCGCCGAGCCGAAGATCGGCGTCTGCGCCATCAATCCGCATGCGGGCGAGAACGGTCTGTTCGGTCATGGCGAGGAGGCGGAGAAGATCACGCCGGCGGTCGAGGCCTGTCGCGCCAAGGGCTGGGACGTTCGTGGCCCCCTGCCGGCCGACACCCTGTTCTTCCTAGCCGGTCGGGGCGATTATGACATGGTGGTCGCCATGTATCACGATCAGGGTCATGGCCCGATCAAGGTCTTGGGTCTCGAGGCCGGGGTGAACATCACGGTCGGGCTTCCGGTGATCCGCACCTCGGTCGACCACGGGACGGCCTTCGACATCGCCGGGACGGGTGTCGCGGATGAGCGCAGCCTCATCGAAGCCCTACGGCAGGCGGTCGAGCTGGCGCCGAAACCATCCGCGGCTTGACAGGATCGCCGGGACGGATGGAAGCGCCTCCTGTCGCGGGCAGGTAGGAAGAGCAGGGCTATGCGCGGTACGGAACGCCGGGCGCGGCTGCTGGAGGCGCTGGGGCTCGGTGAGATCGATGTGGACGATCTCGCCCGACGGTTCGGCGTCTCAGCCTCGACCGTCCGGCGCGATCTGCAGCACCTCTCCGACACCAAGGCGGTGCGACGGACCTACGGCGGCGCAATCCTGGCCGGGGCCATGCCCGAGACCACGCTCGACCAGAGGTCGGCGATCAACGGCCCCGAGAAGCAAGCGATCGCCCGGGCGGCGCTCGCACTCATCGCGGATGGCGAGACCCTCATCCTCGATGCCGGCTCGACGGTCACGGCCTTCGGGCGCCTCCTGCTCGATCGACGGCTGCGCATCATCACGAACAATCTGGCGCTGCTGCCCTGCCTGGCGCAGGCGCCCGGAATCGATCTCGTCGTCCTCGGCGGCAGCCTGAGAGCCACGAGCATGAGCACCGTCGGCCCTCTCGCCGTCGAAGCCCTGCAGAGGATGACCGCGGATCGAACGGTGATGAGTGCGGACGGCGTGGTCGCTGGACGCGGCCTGTGCGAGGCGAGCCTCGATCAGGTCGCGCTCAAATCCGTGATGATCGCGCAGGCGCGCGAGACGATCGTGCTGGCCAACGCTGGCAAGCTCGGGCGCGCGGAGCAGATGGCCTGGGCTCCGCTCCCACGGCGCTGGACTTTGGTCACCGACGCGACAGTTCCACCGGACCAGCGGCGGCACCTCGCGGACGCAGGCGCCTCCATCATCGTCGCCGGCACCTGATCGACGCGGCGCCGTTGGCGGACGCGATCAAGCGGCGGGACGGTCGTATCACAGCGCGCGGTGTACGATCCCGGTGCTGCGGCCGACAAAGGTGGACCGATCATGACCCAGGACCTGCCGGAGCTGCCGCCGGAGGCATTCGCCAAGCCCGACCACCATCCCGATCCGCTGTTCTACGCGCAGCCGCGGCTGGTCACCCACATCGACGCGGCCGCGATCGCCGCCGTGACCGACCTCTACCGCGCGGTCGTGCCTGCGGGCGGCATCGTCCTCGACCTGATGTCGAGCTGGATCAGCCACCTGCCGGACGAGGTCGCCTACGAAAGCGTCATCGGCCACGGCATGAACGCGGCGGAGCTGGCCGCCAACCCGCGCCTGGCCCGGTACTTCGTGCAGGACCTCAACGCCGAGCCGCGCCTACCGCTCGACACGGCGAGCGTTGACGCGGCTTTGATGTGCGTCTCGGTGCAGTACCTACAACGCCCCGTGGCTGTCCTGTCCGAGGTCGCCCGCATCCTGCGCCCCGGCGCACCGGTGATCATCAGTTTCTCGAACCGCTGCTTCCCGACCAAGGCGGTTGCGATCTGGAGCGCGCTCGACGGCGAGGGGCACGCGCAGCTGGTCAACCTATACCTGCAGCGCGCGGGCTTCGCGCGCGTCGAGACCCGCATCCTGAAGCGCGCGGCAGGCTCGGGCGACCCGCTGACGGCGGTCATCGGATGGACAGGGCCGGCCTGACAGCCCGTCCGGACCGGCAGGGTGAATCCGAGCGTCCGCGTCAGCGGATGCCGCCGTCGCTGAGCCGGTACCAGGCGATGATGGCCGAGACGTACAGGCGGTGGAACGCGTGCAGCGGCAGCGGTGCGACCGGTGTCAGCGGCAGTGGCAGACGGTCCGGATCCCCGGTCACGACGTAATCGGCGATCAACCGGCCCATAGTGGATTGAAGGCCGACACCGCGCCCCTGGCAGCCGATGTCGATGAGGAGCCCGGGCGCGGGCTCGTGGAGATGCGGTAGGTAATCCTGCGTGATCGCCACCCGGCCGCACCAGCGATGGTCGAACGCGATCCCGTCGAGATGCGGGAACAGCTTGCCGACAATGCGCTCGAGATGAGCCCAGTCGCGGGCACTGCGCGGTTCGCGGAACGGCCCACGGCCGCCCATCAGCAGGCGGCCGGTATGGTCGAGGCGGAAATACAGCAGGAGCTTGCGCGTGTCCGAGGAGACTTGCCCCTCGGGCAGGATCGAGCGGCGGAGGTTGTCCGAGAGCGGCTTCGTGGCAACCTGGAAGGAATTCGCCGCGATCACGGTCTGCGCGAGCCCGGGCCAAAGCCCGCCCGTGTAGCCGTTGGTGCACAGGACGACCCGCTCGGTCGAGAGCCGCGCGCCTTGAGCGGTCGTAACGGTCCAGGTCGATCCGCTGCGGGCCAAGCCGGTGACGGGGCTGCCTCCGTGGATGGCGGCGCCGGCCTTCAATGCAGCGCGAGCGAGACCGCGGGCGTAGCTCAGCGGCTGGACCGCACCGCCACGGCCGTCGAGCCAGCCGCCCAGGTATCGCTCCGTTCCGAGGAGCCGCGCGGTCTCGGACTTGTCGAGGACCCGGGTCGGCGCACCGAGCCCGGCCCATTGCTCCGCCCGGCGCGCGACCTCGACGAGCCCGGCCGCGGTATGCGCGCCCTGGATCCAGCCGGCGCGTTGGTGCGGCACGTCCATCGTGTGTCGGGCGATCAGGTCGAAGACCGTGTCGGCGGTGCTTCCCGCAAAGCGCGCGAGCCGCTCGCCGCGCTCGTGCCCGAACTTGGCCACGAGGTCGGCGGGATCATATTTCAGGCCCGGGATCACCTGGCCGCCGTTGCGCCCGGACCCGCCGAAGCCGACTTCGCGAGCCTCCAGCACGACCGGTCGGATCCCGCGCTCGGCGAGGTGCAGGGCGGTCGAGAGGCCGCAGAAGCCGCCGCCGACGATCACCACATCGGCGTGCCCGGATTCGGACAGGGGCGGCGTCTCGGGTCCCGGTGGTGCGGTGGTGGCCCAGAGCGACGGAGCGAGGGGAAACGGTTCGGCCACGGTAATCCCTAGAGCGGATGCAGCACGCGCTGCAGGAAGTCTTGGGTGCGCGGGTGTTGCGGGCGATTGAGGATCTCGGCGGCCGGCCCCTGCTCGACCAAGCGACCGCCGTCGAGGAACAGCACGCGATCGGCGACTTCCCGGGCGAACCCGATCTCGTGGGTCACGACGATCATGGTCATGCCCTCGTCCGCCAGCCCGCGCATCACCCGCAGGACATCGCCGACCAGCTCCGGATCGAGGGCCGATGTCGGCTCGTCGAACAGGATCGCCTCGGGACGCATGGCCAGGGCCCGCGCGATGGCGACGCGCTGCTGCTGGCCGCCGGACAGCGCGTCGGGCCGGGCGTGCTCCTTGCCGGCGAGGCCGACCCGGGCGAGCAGCGCCCGAGCGCGCTCTTCGACCTCGGCGCGGGGCTCCCGCTTCACGTGGATGGGCCCCTCGACGACGTTCTCCAGCGCGGTGCGGTTGGCGAACAGGTTGAAGCGCTGGAACACCATGGACACGCGGGTCCGCACCGCTTGGATGCTCCGCTTGTCCCGGTCGACGCGCTGGCCGTCGACCCGGATCTCGCCGCCGTCATAGGCTTCGAGCCCGTTGATGCAGCGCAGCAGCGTCGACTTGCCGGAACCCGACGGTCCGATGATGCAGACCACCTCGCCCTTGGTGACCTCGGCCGAGACGCCCTTGATCACTTCCAGCGAGCCGTAATGCTTGTGCACATCCTGGAGGACGATCACCGGTGGCGCCCCTTCGCTTCGAGATGACGCACCAGGAGGATCAGCGGCAGGCTCAGCGCCAAGTACATCAGCGCCACCATGGTGTAGACGCTGGTATTCTTGAACGTGGAGGAGGCGATGAGCTTGCCCTGGAGGGCGAGTTCCGCGACCGTGATGGTCGAGGCTTGCGACGAATCCTTGAGCATCATGATCATGATGTTGCCGTAGGGCGGCAGCGCGATCTTGACCGCCTGGGGCAGGATCACCCGACGCATGGTCATCCACCAGCCCATACCGATCGACAGGGCAGCCTCGACCTGCCCGCGGTCCACCGCCTCGATACCGGCCCGGAAGTTCTCGGCCTGATAGGCAGAATAGGCGATTCCGAGCCCGATGATCGCTGCCTGCACCGCCGTGAGCGACAGGCCGAAATCCGGCAGCACGAAGTAGATGTAGAAAAGCTGCACGATGATCGGGATGCCGCGCAGGATGTTGATCATCACCGCGCTGAACCCCGCCAGCACAGCGATGCCGGAGACCCGCAGCACCGCCCAGAACAGGCCGAGGACGGTCGAGACGATAAGGGAAGCCAGGGTGATCAGAACCGTAAGCTGCACGCCCTGGAACAGGATCGGCAGATAATCCTGCGCGTCGGCCAGGAACTCGCGCATGAAGCTCAGGACCGGTCGGCCGAGGGCGGCAGACCCCACTTCGTCAGGATCTTCTCAAGGGTCCCGTCGGCCTTCAGCTTGGCGAGCGCGGCGTCGATCTTGGCGAGCAGGGCGGTGTCGGCCTTGCGCACGCTGATGCCCACCGAGGCCACGACGGTCGGCTTGAGGGTCTCGACCAGCCGGACGCCGGGAAACATCCCCTGCTTGACGTAGTAGGCCAGGATTGGAGCGTCGGCGAAGCCGGCCTTCAGCCGCCCGGAATTCACGTCTCGGATGATGTCCGGGATCGCGTCGTAGATCTTCACCTCGGCGAACAGGCCCGACTTCTTTAACGGATCGACGAAGGCGGTGCCGACCTGGGCGCCGACGGTCTCACCCTTCAGGTCGGCGAAGGACGTGTAGTCCTTGGTGTCGGCCTTCGGGACGATCAATCCCTCGCCGTAGCTGTAGACCGGGGCCGAGAAAGACACGATCTCCTTGCGCTGGGGCGTGATGAACATCGCCGCCGAAATGATGTCGATCTTCGAGGCGGTGAGCGCCGGGATCAGGGTCGAGAATTGTAGGGGCTCGACTGCGACGGCGAAGCCGGCCTCCTTGCCGACCGCGTTCACGAGATCCACCATGACCCCCTGGATCGTGTTGGTCTTGGTGTCGAGGAAGGTGAACGGCAAGCCGGTCGGCGTGGCGCCGACCCTCAGGGGCGGCTCGGCCCTGGCCGGGCCGGCGATCAGGAGGGCGAGGCTCAAGCCCAGGCTTGGAAGCAGGCGTCTCATGGCGCGGATCCTCGACACTGGCATAGCGCAGCTCTGCGCTATCGCTCGTCTGTTTTCATATTCGTGAAGATTACCGCACGGTTCGCGGCTCGACGCAAGATGATTTCACGTGCATGAAGATGGCACGGATTCTCCAGGATGACGCTGCGGTGAGCAGGCCCAAAGTCGAACCGATGGCGGCCGATCCCGTGGACCGGGCCGTGGGCCAGCGGCTGCGCGCCCTGCGCCAGGAGCGACGGCTGTCCCTGGAGAAGGTCGCGGCCAGCACCGGGCTCTCGATCGGCTTCATCAGCCAGGTAGAGCGCGGCCTGTCCTCGCCGTCCCTGCGCGTCCTGGCCCTGCTCGCCGACACGCTCCAGACCGGGATCGGCGGCCTGTTCGAGACGACCGCCCCGGAGAAGGACCCCGACCCGATCGTGGTGTTCGAGCGGGACCGGGCGGAACTCAAGCTCTGGCGCGCCGGGATCACCAAGCAGCTGCTGACGCCCGCGGGCAGGACGCCGAGCCTCAGCCTGTTCCACATGGTGCTCGAGCCGAAGGCCAGCACGGGCGACGAGCTGTTCAGCCACGATGGCGAGGAGGCCGGACTTGTGCTCGAGGGGCGCCTGACCCTCGTGGTGGAAGCCCGGACGCTGGACCTCGCCGCCGGCGACAGCTTCCGCTTCGCCAGCCATCGGCCGCACCGGTTCGGCAATCCGGACGGCCGGACGCGTGCCGTCGTCCTGTGGGTCAACGCCTTGGGGGCGGATCGGACACCGGATCCGTGAAGGGCCGCAGTGCACGCGCGCGCGGACAAGCGCAGCCGTCCGGGCCGCGATGCGCGCCGGCGGAACGAGACTTCGGCTCGGTGTCTCGCAGACCATGGCGATCGGTCTTGACGCTGAGTTGTAGCCCGTGCCCTCGTAACACTCACAAAGAGAAGCATTCCACGGGAGGTCCACCATGGCGCTGATCCGCAGCTGCGTCCTCTCGGCCGCGATCGCCTGCGGCGCGATGGCCGGGGCAGCCGCGGCGGAGCCAATCACCGTGAAGGTGGGTGTCCTGAACGATATGTCGGGGGTCTACTCCGATA
Organism: Methylobacterium sp. AC315; assembly: GCF_979253755.1. Lineage (NCBI taxonomy): Bacteria > Pseudomonadati > Pseudomonadota > Alphaproteobacteria > Hyphomicrobiales > Methylobacteriaceae > Methylobacterium > Methylobacterium sp. AC315. The sequence goes on along the minus strand of NZ_CEEDEA010000003.1, from coordinate 287,314 downwards.
CGGGAGGCCAGGGGTCAGTGGTCGCCGCGCGGCTCGCGATCGAGGATTTCGCCAAGACCGACGCCGACGTGCGTGTCGATCTCGTCTCCGCCGACCACCAGAACAAGCCGGATGTCGGCGCCGCCATCGCGCGGCAATGGTACGATCGCGATGGGGTCGACGCGATCTTCGACGTGCCGACGTCCTCGGTGGCCTTGGCGGTCAGCCAGGTCACGCGCGAAAAGAACCGGATCTTCATCGATTCCGGCGCCGGGACCACGGATCTGACCGGCAAGGCCTGCTCGCCCAATACGATCCAGTGGACCTACGACACCTATGCCCTCGCGCACGGCACGGCCGGCGCGATGCTCAAGCGCGGGGGCGAGTCCTGGTACTTCCTCACCGCCGACTACGCGTTCGGGATCTCGCTCCAGAACGAGGCCTCCGCGGTCGTCCAGAAGGGCGGGGGCCGCGTGCTCGGTGCCGCCAAGGTGCCGTTCCCGGCCACGGACTTCTCGTCGTTCCTGCTTCAGGCGCAGGCGTCGGGGGCGAAGGTGGTCGGGCTCGCCAACGCCGGCGGCGACACGATCAACGCCGTCAAGCAGGCCCACGAGTTCGGTCTGACGGAGAGCGGTCAGACCCTGGCGGCATTGCTCGTCTACGCCGTGGACGTGCATTCGCTCGGCCTGCAGACGGCCCGCGGACTGGTGCTGACCGAGTCCTTCTACTGGGATCTCAACCCCGGCACGCGCGCCTTCTCCGAGCGTTTCGCGCCGCGCCACAACGGCGCCATGCCGACGATGAATCAGGCGGGCGTCTATGCCGGCCTCCTGCACTACCTGAAGGCCGTCGCGGCGACGAAGTCGAAGGATCCGCAGACGACCATGGCCTGGATGAAGGCCAACCCCACCGACGATCCGCTGTTCGGCAAGGGCTCGATCCGGGTCGATGGCCGCAAGTTGCACCCGATGTACCTGTTCGAGGTGAAGGCGCCCGCCGAATCGAAGGGCGAATGGGACCTGTACAAGCTCCTCGACACCATCCCGGCCGAGCAGGCGTTCCGCCCCCTCGCCGACGGGGGGTGTCCCCTGGCCGCCGCGCAATAGGCTCGGCGCATGAGCTTCCGGGAGCCGGGGATCGGCAACCGGTAGACCCTGGGACGCCGTCCGGCGCAGGCCCGGCCGCGGCCCTCAACGAAGGACGTTCGGGAGATCGCTCGTCATGCTGCGCGATATCAGAGGACAGGTCGCCTGGGTGACGGGAGCCGGGTCCGGCATCGGACAGGCCGCCGCGGTGGCGCTCGCCGAGGCAGGGATGCGGCTGGCCCTTACGGGGCGCCGGGCGGACGCCCTGGAGCAGACTGCGGAACTGGTCCGCGACGCGGGTGGCGAGGCCCTGATAGCGCCCGCCGACATGGGCCGCGCAGACGACGTCGAACGCGCCTGGGCGGCGGTCCACGCGGCCTATCAAGGCTGCGACATCCTGGTGAACTCCGCCGGGCTCAACGTGCCGAACCGGTCCTGGAGCGAGATCTCGCACGCCGACATCGACGCGGTGATCGGCGTGGATCTCAACGGCCCCTTCTACGCATCCCGGGCCGTGCTTCCGACGATGCGCGCCCAGAAGGGCGGCCTGATCATTCAGGTCTCGTCATGGGCCGGCCGTTACGTGTCCAAGCTGACGGGTCCGGCCTACTCGGCGGCCAAGCACGGGCTGGTCGCGCTCTCCGAGAGCCTGAACCAGGAGGAATGCGGACATGGCATCCGCTCCTGCTGCATCTGCCCCGGTGAGGTGGCGACGCCCATCCTGGACAAGCGTCCCGTTCCGGTCACGGCGGACGACAAGGCGCGCATGCTGCAATCGGAGGATCTCGCCGAGACGATCCTGTTCGTGGCCCGCCTCCCGGCGACCGTCTGCGTCAACGAGATCCTGATCAGCCCGACATGGAATCGCGGCTATCTCGAGGGGATCAAGCTCTGAGCGGGGAAGACCGCGCCCGGTCGTCGGGATATTGGATTCCGCTGCTCGACCCGGCCCTCTTGAAGGGCACGAGGCTTGCTGAGATTGGTTCTGGCAGCCGGGGACGTCCACGAGGCCGATATGCAGTACCGACACGATGCGCTCTACGCCTCCCGGCGCTCGCCCGTCTTCGCGCGCAATCTCGTCGCCACGTCGCAGCCGCTCGCCACGCAGGCCGGGTTGCGGATGCTGCAACAGGGCGGCAACGCCCTCGACGCGGCGCTGGCGGCGGCCATCGCGCTCACGGTGGTCGAGCCCACCGGCAACGGCATCGGGTCGGACGCCTTCTGCATCCTCTGGCACGACGGCAAGCTCCACGGGCTCAATGCGTCCGGCCGCTCGCCGGCTGGTTGGACGCCTGAACGCTACGCCGGGCACACGGCGTTTCCGCATCGCGGCTGGGACACCGTCACGGTCCCGGGCGCAGTCTCGGCTTGGGTCGAGCTATCGCGGCGCTTCGGCCAGCTGCCGTTCGAGCGCCTGTTCGAGCCGGCCATCGATTACGCCGAGGCGGGCTTCCTCGTCTCGCCGGTCATCGCCGAGCTCTGGCGGCGCGGCGCGGCGGAACTGAAGAACCAGCCCGGCTTTGCGGCCACCTTCATGCCGGACGGGCGCACGCCGGCCGCCGGTGAGCTTTTCCGGTCGCCCGGCCACGCGCGCACGCTCCGGTCGATCGCCGAGACGCGCGGCGACAGCTTCTACCGGGGCGCGTTGGCGCACCGGATCGCGGATTTCGCCCGCGCGCACGGGGCGGCGCTCGACGAGGGCGACCTTGCCGAGCACAGCGCGGATTGGTGCGGCACCATCCATCAGGATTTCGGCGGCGTGAGCCTGCACGAGATCCCGCCGAACGGTCAGGGCATCGCGGCGCTGATGGCCCTCGGTATCCTCCGGGCGGCCGGCCTCGAAGATCTGCCGGTCGACGGCGCGGACGCGCTCCACCTCCAGATCGAGGCCATGAAGCTCGCCTTCGCGGACGTCTACGCCTACGCGGCCGACCTTCGGCACATGACCAAGGTCACCCACGACCATCTGCTGGACCCGGGCTACCTGGCGTCGCGGGCGGCGCTGATCGACCGTCGGCGCGCGCAGGTGTTCGGGCATGGAGCGCCGAACGAGGGCGGGACCGTGTGCCTCGCCACCGGCGATGCGGGCGGCATGATGGTCTCCTACATCCAGTCGAATTATTCGGGCTTCGGGTCCGGCGTGGTGGTCCCGGAGACGGGCATCAGCCTGCAGAACCGTGGATACGGCTTCACCCTGGCCGAGGGCCATCCCAACCAGGTCGGGCCGAGCAAGCGTCCGTTCAACACGATCATCCCAGGCTTCGTGATGCGGAACGGCGCGCCGTTGATGGCGTTCGGCTTCATGGGCGGGCCGATCCAGGCGCAGGGCCACGTGCAGATTGTGGTGCGAACCCAGGTGTGGGGGCAGGATCCGCAGACGGCGGTGGACGCGCCCCGCTGGCGCCACGTCGCCGGCCTGCAGGTGGCGGTCGAGACCACGTTCCCGGCCTCGACGCTGGGCGACCTGGAGGCGCGCGGCCACGAACTCGTCCGAGAGCCGCCGGATTCCGCCTTCGGGTTCGGGGGCGCGCAGCTCGTGCGCCGGATCGAGGGCGGCTACGTCGGCGGCTCCGATCCCCGCAAGGACGGCCATGCCGGCGGATTCTAGAGCCTCGCCCGGCGACGTCTGAAAACCCCGCTGCGACGCGCGCTGAAGCGGCGCCCGTCACGGCGCGCGCCTCATCCAACCGAGATCGAGCAGCATATGTTGTCACCGGACGCGGCCGTGAGCGCAACACCCGTCCGCGGTACATCGCAAATGTACAAGGCGGTGATTGCATCCTCGATCGGAAACGCTCTCGAGTTCTACGATCTGACGCTGTACCTGTACTTCGCCGTCACGATCTCGAAGTTGTTCTTCCCGACCAGCAACCCGACCACGTCGCTGCTGATCGCCCTCGGCAGTTTCGGCATCTCGTACCTGATGCGCCCGCTCGGGGCGATCGTACTCGGCCTCTATGCGGACAGAGCCGGCCGCAAACCCGCTTTGATGCTGTCGATCATGCTGATGATGGTCGGGACCTTCATGATGGTCGTGATGCCGTCCTACGAATCGATCGGCATCCTGGCCTCGGTCGGCGTGCTGGTGGCACGGCTGATCCAGGGTTTCTCGGTCGGTGGCGAATTCGGCGCGTCGACCGCCTTCATGGTCGAGCACGGGCCGACGCGAAAAGGCTTCTTCGCGAGCTTCCAGTTCGCCAGCCAGGGTCTGGCGAGCGTTCTGGCGGCCTTGTCCGGGGTCATCCTGAGCGCCACGCTGAGCCCGGACCAGATCGCCGCGTGGGGCTGGCGCCTGCCGTTCGCGTTCGGGCTGCTGATCGGTCCCGTGGGCCTCTACATCCGTCGTAACATCGCGGAGACGCCCGAATTCGAGGCCTCGGCCGAGACGGGCGACGCGCGCTCACCCGTACGCGACCTGTTCGGACAGCAATGGCTGAACATGCTGCTGGCGACGGGGCTCGTGGCGACCTCCACGGCGCTGAACTACATGATCAGCTACACGCCCACCTACGCCGTCAAGCAACTCGGCCTGCCATCCTGGATCGGCTTCCTGGCGTCGTTCGTGGGCGCCGTCATGCTGATGACAGTCGCACCGCTGGTGGGGCACTGGTCGGACACGGTCGGCCGGACACCGATCATGCGGATCGTGGTGATCGCGGTGTTCGTGCTGATGTTTCCCGCCTTCGCGCTGCTGATCAGCTATCCGGTGCTGCTCGTCATCGTGCCGGTGCTCGCCCTGATCGGCGGCCTGAAGGCGAGCTACAGCGCGGCCCTGCCGGCGCTCATGGCCGAGATCTTCCCGACACGCACCCGCAGCACGGGCATGAACATCAGCTACAACGTGGGCGTGACGGTCTTCGGCGGCTTCGCACCGTTCTGGATCGAGAGCCTGATCGCGGTCACACACACGCCGCTCGCGCCCAGCTTCTTCCTGATGTTCGCGGCCGGAATCAGCCTCACGTGCCTGGTGCTGGTCCGTCGGAAATTTGGATTGCGATGATCTGGGTTTTCTCGGTCTGACGTTGGCATCGGCTGCCGCGTCCAATTGAGCCGAGGCGTGCCCTACGGAGCCTGATCCGGGGGTGAGGCAGCTGTCCGGCCGTGATCCAGGCGCATGAGGACAGAACCGTCAGGGGTTTGCAGGGGCAGATACCGCAGGACCGGCCCAGGACATCCTCTGCTATACCGTCGTTGCCACGCCTCGATCGCACTTCCGATCTCGGCTGACGATGGGACACCGTTCGAGTTCGGCCAACGTCGCGCAAGCGGTCCCGATGGCGAAGTCGCTCGCAGGCGGACTTCGCCTCAACACTCCGATCGGCGCGATTGAATTTGTGCGGCGCGCCATAATTCGGCACGTCGAGGGGTGCAGGACAGCCACGCGGCGCCGCGTTCGGCGGTCGCCGTGCCGGCCGTTAAACGACTGCTAACGCATCGAGCCGACCCTTCAGGCAGCGATCGGGGGCAGCCTCGTGAGCCCGGGCATAGTCCTTGCTCAGGATGTGTTCATCTCGCATGTGCGAGATATCGCGACGCTCCGTCCACCGATGACCGCGTTCACTTTTCTGGAGACCCACGGAATGCCGACCTCTCAGGCCCGCGTGCAGACCGCCGAGGCAAGCCGCTACCTGCAGCAGCTGTGCCGGCACTGGAGCCACAAGTTCAAAGTCGAGGCGACGCCCGAGCACGGCACCGTGCCGTTCGGCGAGGACCGCGTCTGCACCTTCGACGCCGAACCCGATGCCCTGGTGATGCGCATCGACAGCGCCGACCCGGTCAACCTCACCCGGCTCGAGAACGTGGTCGCTGATCACCTTGCCCGCTTCGCCTTCCGCGAGAGCCTCGGCGATATCCGCTGGTCCCGCGCCGCCTGAGCTGTCGCCGACGTTGCCGGGGCGCGAATCCTGAGGACGCGCGAGCGGTCGCGTTCCGATATGGGCCGTCTGGCTTCAGACCGGGACGGCTGTCTCAATCCTGACCGGTAAGGGTCCGGCTGCTGGCGTAGGCTTTGCAACCGGGAAGCGCTGCGCGGATCCGCGTCGGCAACCCTGGATCGGAGCGGGACGACGGTATGAAGCGACGCACTCTGCTGCGAGGCGCTGGCGCCTTGATGGCCGGAGCCATGGCACGCCCTGCCCTGGTCCGGGCGGCCTCAGCCACGACACTCCGCTTCGTGCCTTACGCAGACCTCGCTCTGCTCGATCCGATCATCACCACGAATTACGTCACACGCACGCACGCGTTGATGGTGTTCGACACGCTGTACAGCCTGGATGCGTCCTACCGCGCGCAGCCGCAGATGGTCGGGAGCCAGGACGTATCGCCGGACGGTTTGACCTGGCGGCTGACCCTGCGCGACGGCCTACGCTTCCACGACGGCACCCCGGTTCTCGCCCGCGACGTGGTGGCGAGCCTCAAGCGCTGGTCCGGGCGCGATGCCTTCGGGGGCGCGCTGTTTTCCACCGTCGACGAACTCTCGGCCCCGTCCGACACCGTTGTGCAGTTCCGGCTCAAGAAGCCGTTCCCGCTTCTCCCGGACGCCCTGGCAAAGCCGACCTCCTACCTGCCGGTGATCATGCCGGAACGGCTGAGCGCGACGCCGGCCACGCAAGCCGTGGCGGAGATCGTCGGCAGCGGGCCCTATCGCTACGTCGCGACCGAGCGCGTACCGGGCTCCCTCAACGTCTACCGCCGGTTCGAGGCTTACCGGCCCCGCGAGGACGGCACGCCGAGCTTCACCGCCGGCCCCCGGATCGCGCATTTCGACCGGATCGAATGGCGTACGATCCCCGATGGCGCCACCGCGGCCGGCGCCCTGCGTTCGGGCGAGATCGATTGGTGGGAGCAGCCGCTGGTCGACCTCGTGCCCGATCTGCTGCGCCAGCGGGACGTGCGCGTCGAACTGGTGGAGACGACCGGCCTGATCGGGCAGATCCGCCTCAACCATACCCTGCCGCCCTTCGACAATCCCGCGATCAGCCGGGCGCTCCTGTCGGCCGTCGATCAGAACGAGATGATGGACGCGGTCGCAGGCAGCGATCCGTCGATCCGGCGCGGTCCCGCGGGCATCTTCACCCCCGGCGGCCCGATGGCTTCGGAGGCTGGGATGTCGGTGTTCACCGGTCCGCGCGACCTCGCAGGCGCCAAGCGGGCGCTGGCGGCGGCCGGCTACAACGGCGAGCGGGTCGTGCTGCTGGCGGGCACCGACGTGCCGCGGATCAACGCGGTCTGCGAGGTGATGGCCGACCTCTGCCGTAAGCTCGGGATGAACCTCGACGTCGTCTCCACCGACTGGGGCACGGTGAATCAGCGGATCCTCAATGCGAAGCCGCTCGACCAGGGCGGTTGGTCGATGTTCGGCATCTTCTCCGGTGGGCTCGACATGATCTCGCCGGCCTACCACTTGGCGGCCCGCGGCAACGGCCGGGCCGGCGTCCCGAGTTGGCTGACGGATGCGCCCCTGGAGGAGATGCGCGCCGCGTGGTTCGCAGCCCCGGATGTCGGCGCCCAGAAGGCCTTGGCGGCGACCATCCAGGCCCGGGCCCTGGAGGTCGGCGCCTACATTCCGTGCGGCCAGTATTTCCAGCCCACCGCCTACCGGCGCGACCTGGACGGTATGCTCACTGGTTTGCCGCTGTTCTGGAACCTGCGCCGGTCGGCCTGATCGATTAGCCGATCGCCAGAAGGCTGGCATTGCCACCGGCGGCCGTGGTGTTGATCGCGGTCGAGCGCTCCTCGATCAAGCCAGGGAGCGCATACAGGTCGCCTGCCGCAAGCGCGTCGATTGCGCGGGCCTGAACCTGAAGGATCGGACCGGGACCTTGGGCGATGGCGCGGTTCAGCGCCTGCAAACCCTCGGGTCCGCCTTCGTACAGCACCGCCCGGACCTCGCCGGCCTGCCTGAGATCCGCCGCGCGTTCGACCCGGGCCGCGAGTTCGGCCGGTAGCTCGGCCAAGATCGCGAAGATCCTGTCCGGACTCAGCACCACGGCGCGGTTGCCGGTGGCGATGATCGCACCGAGTTGAAGGATCAGGCCGCGCTCGGTCTCGGCGATCGCCGCGACGCGCCCGCGTGGGCGCAACGCGTAGAGATTGCGCTCCCCGACCGGCCCGGCGAGCGCAATCTCCTCGCCCTGGATCGGAGGCAACGCTGCAACGGTGTCGGCGAGCGGGCCGAACCCACGGACTCGCAGCCACGCCGCGTAGCGTCGGCCCAGATCGCTTGAGCCCTCAAGACCATCGAGCGCGGAAGCCGGCGGCCGCTTCAGCAAGCGGCCGAGATAAAGCGGACCGCCGGCCTTGGGCCCGGTACCGGACAACCCGGACCCGCCGAAGGGCTGGACGCCGACCACCGCGCCGATGACGTTGCGGTTGACGTAGCGGTTGCCGGCCCCGACGCGGTCGAGAATCCGGTCGGCGGTCTCGTCGATGCGGGTCTGGAGGCCGAACGTCAGGCCGTAACCGGTGGCGTCGATCTCGTCCAACAGGCGGCCGAGATCGTGGCGCGCGTACCGCAGGACATGCAGGACCGGCCCGAACACCTCATGCTCGACATCCGCGACGCGGGTGATCTCGATGAGCGTGGGCGGAACGAAGGTGCCGTTCGCCGTCTCGGCCGGCAGCGAAACCTGGTGGATGGCGAAGCCGCGTCCCCGCATCGTCTCGACATGCTTGTTCAGGCGTTCGGCCGCCGCCTGGGTAATGACAGGGCCGACATCGACTGCGAGCCGGCGGGGATCGCCGACGACCAGCTCGCGCATGGCGCTCCGCAGCATGTCCACGGTACGGTCCGCGATCTCCTCCTGAAGGCACAGGATACGCAGGGCCGAGCAGCGCTGGCCGGCGGAATCAAACGCCGAAGCGATGACGTCGGCGACCACCTGCTCGGCCAGGGCGGAGGAATCGACCACCATGGCGTTCTGACCGCCCGTCTCCGCGACGAGCGGGATCGGCTCGCCGTCGCAGCCCAGGCGCTCGGCGAGACGTCCCTGGATCGTCTTTGCGATGCCGGTCGAGCCGGTGAACATCACGCCCTGCACGCGGGCGTCGCCGACCAGGGCCGCCCCGACGTCGCCGGCCCCCGGAAGGATCTGCAGGGCATCCTCCGGGATGCCGGCGCCGTGCAGCAAGCGGATCGCCTCCCAGGCCGTGAGCGGCGTCTCCGCGGCGGGCTTGGCCAGGACCGGGTTGCCGGCCGCCAGGGCGGCGGCGACCTGCCCGACGAAGATCGCCAGCGGGAAGTTCCAGTGGGCGATGCAGACGACCGGACCGAGCGGGGCGTGCGGGCCGGTGAGAGTCCGCTCGGCCTCGGCCGCGTAGTAGCGCAGGAAATCCACGGCCTCGCGGATCTCCGCGACGGCGTTGGCGGAGGATTTGCCGGCCTCGCGCACGATCAGCCCGATCAGCACCGGCATCCGTGCCTCGAAGGCGTCGGCCGCGGTGCGCAGACGCGCGGAGCGCGTCTCGGTCTCCACCGCCGCCCAGGTCTCGGCTGCCGCCTCCGCCCGGGCGAGCGCCGCCTCGATGGCGGGGACCGACGCGGCGCGGACTGTCCCGACCACGTCCCGATGGTCGGCGGGGTTGTGCAAGGGCGTATCGGCTGAGGCCGGATCGGCCCCCGACGGCACGGCGCGCCAGGGCGTCCTCCCGCTTTCCGCCAGCGCCGCAGCGAGTCGGCCCAGGACGGCCTCGTCGGCCAGGTCGAGGCCCGCGGCATTGGCACGGCTGAGTCCGTAGAGATCGCGTGGCAGGGCGATCCGCTCGTGCGGTGCGCCCGGGACCGGCATCGCCGCGACGGCGGCGACGGGATCGGCGATCAGCGCGTCCACCGGCACGGACACGTCGCCGACCCGGTTCACGAAGGAGCTGTTGGCGCCGTTCTCGAGGAGCCGCCGCACGAGATAGGCCAGCAGGGTCTCGTGGGTGCCCACCGGCGCGTAGATCCGGCACGGCCTGTCGAGGTCGGCCCCGCCGACCACCGCTTCGTAGAGCGGCTCCCCCATGCCGTGCAGGCACTGGAATTCGTATCGCCCGAGGCGGAAATCGGGGCCCGCCATCTCGACGATGCTGGCCAGCGTCTGTGCGTTGTGGGTGGCGAATTGTGGAAAGATCGCCTCGGGTGCGGCGAGGAGCTTTCGCGCGCAAGCGAGGTAGGACACGTCCGTGTGCAGCTTGCGGGTGAAGACCGGGAAGTCCGCGAGCCCCTCCACCTGCGCGCGCTTGATCTCGCTGTCCCAGTACGCGCCCTTTACCAGACGAACCATCAGCCGCCGCCGGCTGCGCCGGGCCAGGTCGATCAGCACATCGATCGCGAATGGGCAGCGCTTGCCGTAGGCCTGTACGACGAAGCCCAGCCCATCCCATCCGGCGAGACCCGGGTCGAAGACCAGCGTCTCGAGGATGTCGAGGGACAGGTCGAGGCGATCGGCCTCCTCGGCGTCGATGTTGAGACCGATCTCGTAGCGCTTGGCGAGACGGGCGAGGTCCCGGATGCGGGGCGCCAGTTCCGCCATCACGCGCCCGCGCTGGGATCTCGTGTATCGGGGATGAAGCGCCGACAGCTTGATCGAGATGCCCGGCCCCAAGAGGACGCCGCGCCCGGCAGACGCATCCCCGATCGCTCGAATCGCCTCCTGGTAGGCGCTCAGATAACGGTCCGCGTCCTCGGCGGTGAGGGCAGCCTCGCCGAGCATGTCGTAGGAGTAGGTGAACCCCCTCGCCTCCATCCGGGCGGCGTTGCGCAGGGCCTCTCCGATGTCGCGCCCGGTGACGAACTGCTCGCCCATCAGCCGCATGGCGAGATCGACCGCCTTGCGGATCAGCGGTTCACCGCCGCGCGCGATCAGGCGGGTCAGCGTCGCCGACAGCCCGGATTCACTGCGTGTCGCCGTGAGCCGGCCGGTCACCAGCAGGCCCCAGGTCGCGGCGTTCACGTAGGGCGACGGGCTGTGGCCGAGATGCGCGGCCCAGTCGCCACCGGCGATCTTGTCCCGGATCAGCGCATCGCGGGTGGCGGCGTCGGGAATGCGCAGCAGCGCTTCGGCGAGACACATCAACGCCACGCCCTCCTGACTGGAGAGCGCGTATTCGTGGATCAGGCCTTCGACGCCGCCGCGGCGGGTTTTGCGACGCAGCCCTTCCACCAGACGCCGGGCCATGTTGGCGACGCGCCCGGCCGCGTCGGGCGGCAAGCGGGCGAGATCGAGGAGCGGCGCCACGCAATCCGGCTCGGGGCGCCGACACGCCGCGACCATCGCGGCCCGGAGTGGCGACAGGGAGACCACGTCGTCCGCGAAGGCCGTGAACGGGTCGTCCGTCGGGACGGCGGGACGGTGCAGAACGCCTGATTCTGGCATGTTCGCTTCCTCGGGCTGAAAAGACTCACCGCCTGCGTGCACCAGGCTACGTCTCCAGGGCATCGTCCCGAAAGGTGGCTGCCGACGCGGATCGGGTGCCGCTCAGCGCACGGGTCTCGCGCACCTGCCAGGATCGCCATGTGACCGGCCGCCATGTGACGGACGGCCGTACGCAGTCCCCTCCTGCTCGGGCCATGATAGAGGGACGGTCATGACCGCGATCCTGATCTACGGAGCCACCGGCTACACCGGGACGCTCCTGGCCGAACATGCCCGTGTGCAGGGCCTTCGCCCGATTTTGGCCGGCCGCGATCCGGACAAGCTGCGACCGCTGGCCGACCGGCTCGGGCTCGACTGGAGGGCGGCCCCCCTCGATGCCCCGGGACGGCTGCGGGACGCGCTCGCCGGCGTCGCCGCGGTGATCCACGCCGCCGGACCCTTCTCCAGGACGGCCCGCCCCATGGCCGAGGCGTGCCTGGCCGCAAGGACGCACTACGTCGACATCACCGGCGAGATCGACGTGCTGGAGTCGCTCGCCGCCCGGGACGCCGATGCGCAGGCGGCCGGCATCGTGCTGCTGCCCGCCGCCGGCTTCGACGTTGTGCCGAGCGATTGCTTGGCCGCCCACGTGGCCGGCCGGCTGCCCGGCGCCACGAACCTGCGGATCTCCATCGGCGGTTTCGGGGGCTTCAGCCGCGGGACGGCCCGCACCATGGTCGAGGGCATCGCCTGGGGCACGCGGGTGCGGCGCGACGGCCGCATCGTCGAGTTGCCAAGCCCGCCCCGCGGGAGCGCCGATTTCGGCCGCGGACCTCGGCGCACGGTGGGGCTCGGCTGGGGCGACGTGTCGAGCGCTTGGTACTCGACGCGGGTCCCCAACATCGAGGTGTTTTTTGAGGCGCTCCCCGCCATGTCTGCCGCAGCGGGCCTGCCTGCTGGCTTCCGGCGGATCATCGCCGGCGGCACGGTGCAGCGCCTCATCAATCGCGGCATCGACCGCCTGCCGGAGGGCCCGTCGGCGGCCGCGCGGGCGACGGCGCGCAGCACGTTCCTGGCCGAGGCCTGGGATGAGAACGGCAGGCGCGCGGCAAGCCGGATGGAGACCCCCGAGGGGTATACGCTCACCGTCCTGACAGCGCTGGAAGTCGCCCGGCGCGTGGCGGCGGGTGGGATCCCGGCCGGGTTCCACACGCCGGTCACCGCCTTCGGGGCGGATTTCATCCTGGGTTTTCCAAACGTCGTGCGGATGGATCTCTGATTTCGCATCCGGGCGTGTCGTTCGAACAGCGCGATCTCCGGAGGGCCCATTCTCCGAAGTGGCTCCGCTACGCTCGCAACGGCAATTGAGACTTCGATCGCCGTCAAATCAGACGGTTGCGCCGAGCTGCCAGGGGGCGAATTCCGACGATCCGAAGTCGAACTGCTCGCTCTTCGTCCGCTCGCCGCTGGCGACCCGAAGGATCAGCTCGAAGATCCGTTGGCCGGCCTGCTCGACGCTTTCCTCGCCGTCGAGGATCGTGCCGCAATTGACGTCCATGTCCTCCTCGAGCCGCTGGTGCATGGCCGAGTTCGTGGCGATCTTGATCGACGGGGACGGCTTGCAGCCGAACACGCTGCCGCGCCCGGTGGTGAAGCACACGAGGTTCGCCCCGCCGGCCACCTGCCCGGTCGCGGAGACCGGATCGTAGCCGGGGGTGTCCATGAACACGAAGCCTTTGGCGATGACTGGATCGGCGTAGCGGACCACGTCGACCAGGTTGGTGCTGCCAGCCTTGGCCATGGCACCCAGCGACTTTTCCAGGATCGTGGTCAGGCCGCCGGCCTTGTTGCCGGGGGACGGGTTGGCGTCGATCTCCGAGCCCTCCCGGCGGGTGTACTCTTCCCACCAGCGCATCAGATCGACGAGCTTCTGGCCAACCTCCGGGGACACAGCGCGCCGGGTGAACAGGTGTTCGGCCCCGTAGGTCTCGGTGGTCTCCGACAGGATCACGGTGCCGCCGTTCTCGACCACGCGGTCGCTGGCGATCCCGAGCGCCGGGTTGGCGGAAACGCCGGAATAGCCGTCCGAGCCACCGCATTGCAGGGCGACGATCAGCTCGCTCGCCGGCACGGTCTCCCGCTGCACCACGTTCGCCTCGGCCAGGATGCCCGTGACGAACGCGATGCCGGCCTCGACGGTCTTGCGCGTGCCGCCGAGCGTCTGGATGTTCATGCTGCGGATCCGGTCGCCCAGGCCCTGCTCCTCCAGGAAGGCGCCGATCTGGTTCACCTCGCAGCCGAGCCCGATCATCACGATGTGCGAGAAGTTGACGTGGCGGGCATAGCCCGCGAGCGTCCGGCGCAGGAGCCGCAGCGGCTCACCCATGGCCATGCCGCAGCCGGTCTTATGGGTCAGCGCGACGACGCCGTCGACATTCGGGTAAGCGGCCAGCGGATCGAGGCCGAGGATCGGGTGGCGCCGGAACGCGTCCGCGATCAGGTCGGCGACATGCGCGCTGCAATTCACCGAGGTCAGGATGCCGACATAGTTGCGCGTCGCCACCCGCCCGTCCGGGCGGCGGATGCCCTGGAAGGTCGCGGGTGGCGCGACCAGCCGGGTCGGGCGCGCATCGACCCCGAACGCGTAGTCGCGAGCGAACTCGCCCATGCCGAGATTGTGCACGTGGACGTGCCGGCCGGCCGCGATGTCGTCCTTGGCGAAGCCGATGATCTGTCCGTACTTGGTCACAGCCTCGCCCGAGCGGTGGGGACGGACCGCGACCTTGTGGCCGGGCAGGATCCGCTCGACGGCCATCACGCCCGGGGCGACCGGCGTGCCCGGCTCGATCGCAGTCCTGGCGACCGCGACGCCGTCGTCCGGCCGCAGGGTGATGACGGGATAGGCGGACAGCCTGTCGGCCGTGACCAGCATCGGACTTCCTCCCTGAGTCGCGCCTCGCCGGGCGCGTTCACGGGAAACCTAGCGCCCCTGCACGCAGGGCGCGAGAACCGCGGGTGACGCGGGAGCCCGGATGTCGTCGGCTGGTATCAGGAGATCTCGCGCACCAGCTTGGCGATGAGCGCCCGGCCGAATGCCTCGAAGCTCTGCGCCGTCATGACGAACGCTCCTTCCCCGCCGATCACGGTCTCCCGGTAGTAGGCGGCCAGCCCGTCTGGGGGATTGGTGTGCTCTTTCAAATACCCCGGCATCACGGTGGGATCGGTGAGGATGACGATGCCGTTGACCGTGGTGCCCAGCGCCACGGCGGCATCCCGGGCTTCGGCGATCGCGCGGCCGGAATTGCTGGTGCCGTCCCCGGAGATGTCGATCACCGTCCGCTCGGCGCGGTAGGGCGAGCTATCGATGAGCATGGACGCGAAACCGATCGCCGACCCGATGGCGGTCCGGCCGTAGAAGGGGCGCGATGCTCCGGCCAGCCGCGCGGCGAAGGTGGCGGCATCGGCGGCCGAAGCGATGGTCATCCAGTCGACCGCGACCTGCTGCTCACCGGGCCCCGCCCAATCGAACAGCGCCACAGCGATGCGCCCGCGCTTCCCCTCGGCGATCGCCTGCAGGACGCGCCGGTCGCCGAAGGCTTCGGCATAGCCCCGTCGCTCCAACTCGAAGCGCGACGCGCTGATGCTCAGCGAGACATCGACCGCGAGCACCAGGAGAACATCGACCCCGGTCTCCGCGGCGGTGGCCCGCCGCGCCGTCAGCGACAGCGTGGCGAGCATCCCGGAGAGCAGATGGCGTCGCCGCATGGCCGAAAACCCGGTGATGGGCGTCCGCACGGTCCGGCGGACCACCTCGGGCGTGCAACGAGCCTGCCGCCGGGCTGGTTCGGTGCCACCGGCACCGCATATGCGACACCGGCGCCCGGCTTCCAAGCGATAGGAGCGGCGGCGCCTCTCCGTAGTCGAAGCGGCGGGCTCATCGGCGATGCTGGCTCCGACCGCATTGCGGGAAGGTTCCGTTGCCCCGGGCGCGGGCGACGCCGCCTTCGGTCGCATCGGGCACCGGGCTGTCCGCTCTATCTCCGCGTGGTGAGGTGCATCAGGCGCCGAAACCGGGAAAGCTCGAAACCGACAATGCGTATCTTCAAGTGGATCGGCCGCGTCACGAGGGCTGTCGTGGTCGGCGGGGTGACGGGCACCGTCGCTTTGACCAGTCGGCTCCTCGACGGGACCATCGAGCTGGTCGGCCGGTCCTCCGAGCGCCTGGATGCGAAGCTCGGCGCCCTGGCGCACGCCTCGGAAGAACGCCGTCGCCAGCAGGGCCGCCGCCCGATCGATCCGATCACCCTGCAGAAGTAGACCGTAGCCCTACAGGCCCGGGCCCTTGGCGGCGCCGAGGATACGGCCCGGGCGGCCTTCGGCGGCGCTCTGTACCAGAACGACCCAGCTGTCGGCCTCGGCGATCTCCGCCATGGTGCACGGGACATCGAACCGCGTCGGCTGGCCGGCCCAGGTGCCGAGACGCTGCATGCCGCGCACGACGTTGACATAGGTGGCCGTCCGGCCGCCGTTCTCCCCGCCCTGAATTGCGATGGCGCGGCTGCGCAGCACGGGCACGAGCCAGACGTCGCCGCGGGTGTCGGTCCTGGTGTCCGGCGCGGCGCCGACCTCGACGGTGATCCGGTCGCCATGCATCTCGCCGCGGACCGGGATCGGCAGCCCGCCGTGCTGCGTCGCCTCGCGCATCAAGCGTTCGAGGGCCGCTCGATCCGATCCGACCGCGAAGCCGCTGCCGTCGACCACGATCTGCGGCGTGAAGACCTGCCGGGCGCCGCGAGCCCTGGCGTAGGCGCGCTGACGTTCGGTCAGAGGCCGCATCGCCAGGGTGTCTTTCCAGCCGAGATAATCCCAGTAGGTCACCGGCAGGGTCAGCGCGACCACGCCGGGCTGGCGTGCCAGGTCGCGGATCACGGGGTCGGCACTCCGGCAGGCGCCACAGCCCTGGCTGGTGAACAGCTCCACGACGGCGCGGACCGGCTCCGCCCGCGCCTGCGCCGAAGCCGAGACCGCGCACAGCAGCGCGGCAGCGCACAGCGCGCGGCTTTCGCCGGTCCTGGTACGGGCGCGGTGCCGATGCGTCATCGATCCATCAGAGCGGTTGGGACGCCGTGTGGGAAATCACGTTGGCTTGAGAGGCCTCTACCATCGGTTGAGCGGCCTGTGGGAGATTTCTCGCCTTAGGCAACATGTCCGGCCGCCACCGGCGGTGCATCCAGAGCCATTGGCCGGGATGCTCGCGCACCCAGCCATCCACGACCGCCGTCATCGCCTGCATGGCGCCGGTCACATCGATCACCCCGTCAGCGTTGCGCGGCAGATCGAGCGGCGGCGTCAGTTCGAGCCGGAATCGGCCCTTCGGCAAGCGGATCACCCGGACGCCGTGAACCGGGCAGTCGTAGTGCCGGACGAGCTTGGCGAGCAGCGGGTTGGCCAGACAGGGCCGCCCGAGAAAATCGACCACGACGCCGCGGGTGAAGTGCTGATCGATCAGCTGCCCGAGATGGCCGCCGTTCTCGACCACGTCCCGCATGGCGAAGACGGCGCCGGGGGTCGACGCCGCCAGGCCCCCCATCGAGCGCCGGCGGACCTCCTGCACGAGGCGCGCGGCGGCCGGGTTGTTGGGCGGCCGGAAGACGGCGGTCGCGTCGAGGCCGAACCGGGCCGCGCAGATCGCCGGGAGTTCCCAGTTTCCGAGGTGGGCGGAGAAGATCAGCCCGGGCCGACCGTCGTCGCGCAGGGCCGCGAAGTGCTCGATCCCCGCAACCTCCGTGCGCATCGTACCGGTGGCGTCGGGATCGTAGTCGAACAGCGAATCGAGGTGGGCGTATTCGGCGCCGGTCCGCCCGAGATTGTCCCAGGCCTCCAGGGCGATGCGCTTCCGCTCTGCCTCCGGCATGTCGGGAAACGCCCCGCGCAGGTTCGCCATGGCGGTGCGATGGGCCGGCAGCCATGGTCCGACCGTGCGCAGGAGCGCTGCGCCGAGCGCGGTCGAGCGATCCGGACCGAGGGCGCGGGCCAGCCAGACCAGGGCGCGGATCAACGGGATCATGGCGAAACCGGCAAGCCGGGGGAACGATCGTCTGAGGATGAGAGCGAGGCGCAGCACGTTGGTTTCCCGGGCACGATGCGGGCAGGCCCGGCAGTTCGCGTGTAAGGCGACGCTTAAACCATGTCCGCCGCGGTGCGATAGCGCGTCGCCGCGCAAGATGGCCGCCGCCCTTCGGAACGATGGCAGGCCAGCATTGGGCAAGGCGTCCGGGAGGAGATCCCAGGACGCAGCGCCGACCGCTACAGGCTGACGAGAATCTTTCCGAACACCTTGCGGGATTCGAGCCGCTCCAGCCCCTGCGCGAAGTCGCCGAGCGGGTAGACCGTATCGACCACCGGGCGGATCCCCTGCGCCATCTTGTCGAGGGCCTGCGCGATGTTCGCCAGAGAGCAGCCGAATGAGCCGGTGATGCGATACTGCTGCTGGAACAGCTGCATCAGGTTCATGGTCGCCGAGACGCCGGAGGTCGAGCCGCAGGTCACCAGCCGGCCGCCGCGCTTCAGGCAAAGCAGCGAGCCGTTCCAGGTATCGGCGCCGACATGCTCGAACACCACATCGACGCCCTTGCGCTTGGTCAGCCGGCGGACCTCGCCCTCAAATCGCTCGGTGCGGTAGTTGATGACGTGGTCGGCTCCGAGCTCCGTCGCCTTCCGACCCTTCTCGTCGTCGCCGACCGTGGTGTAGACGGTGCAGCCGATCGCCTTGGCCATGCGGATCGCCGCGGTTCCGATGCCGGAGCCGCCGGCATGGACCAGGACGCTCTCTCCCGGCTCCAGGCGGGCGTTGTCGAACAGCATGTGCTGGACGGTGCCGAAGGCGATGCCCGCACAGGCTGCGTCCGTGTCGCTGACGCCATCCGGCACCTTCACGACCAGGCGGGCCGGCACGGTCACCAGCTCGCGCGCAAAACCATCGACGTGGAAACCCATCACGCCGGAAACATCCTCGCAGAGGTTGTCGCGGCCCTCCCGGCAGGCCCGGCACTGCCCGCAGGTCATCGCCCCGTAGGGCACGACCCGATCGCCTGGCGCGACAGCGGTGACGCCTGCGCCGACCGCTTGCACGACGCCGGCCGCCTCGGCGCCGACGATGAGCGGCATCTTGCGCTTGGCGAACGCCATGCCGCGAAAGCCCCAGACGTCGATGAAGTTGAGGCCGACCGCACGGATGCGGATCTGCACGTCGCCGGGCCCCGGCGCGGCGGGGGCCTCGACCTCGTTCAAGCGCAGGTCGCGGTCGCCGAATAGCTGTAGGGCTCGCATGTCGTCTTTCATCGTTCCGGCGCCAGGTAACGCCGCCGCGCCCACCCCACGGTTCGCCCGGCCTTGACCCGGCACCACGTCGCCCGGCTCGGCGTATCGGCGGTGCAGCCGAAGACCAGGGCACGGGTGCGGATCTCGCCGACCTGTTCGGCCCCGGCGTCCGGCTCGGCGCGGATCGAGAGCGGCTCGCCGGGGGAGAGCCCCGAGATCCGGTACGATTCCGGTTCGGCACGGGCACGGCCCGGGACGAGCGGAGCGGCGAGGCAGAGTCCGGCGAGGAGGGCGAGGCGGGCGCGCATTGGCAGGTCGCTAAAGCATCGCGCGTGCGAGGGGAATTGAGGGCGTCGGACTTATCACGGCGGTGGCGAAAGCCGCGAGCCTACAACGGAGACACGCAAGCGGAACTGCAATCAGGCGCGGTGGACGCCCATCATCGCGGTGAGACCGCCGTCCACCGGCAAGACTGCTCCGGTGATGTAGGCCGCCCCGTCGCCCATGAGGAACGCGGCCAGGGCGGCGACGTCCTCGGGCCGGGCGAACCGGCCGGCTGGAATCTGGCGCTCCATCCCGGCGCGGTGCGCGGCGTACCGCGCCATCATGGCGGTGTCGACGAAGCCCGGCGCAATGACGTTGACCGTCACCCCGCGCTTGGCGGTCTCGATCGCGAGCGTGCGGCAATAGGCGATCAGCGCGCCCTTGCTGGCCGCGTATGCGGCGTTTCCGGCATTGCCCCGCAGGGCGGCCACAGAACCGATGGCGATGACGCGGCCCGCCCGGGCGCGGATCATCTCGCGCATCAGCGCCTTGGCGATCCGCGTCAGGGAAAAGAAGTTGACCTGCATGGCCGCCTCGGCCCGCTCCTGGTCGAACATCGCCGCCAGGGCGTCGCTGGCCTGACCGGCATTGTGGACGAGGCCGTAATAGGCCGTCGCCTCCGCGGCCTCGCAGAAGCCCTCGAGGGCGGCCTTGTCGGCAAGGTCCAAGGCGTGACCGGTGAAAGTGCGGTCCGGATGAGCCTCGTGCAGCTCGGCGAGCAACGCCTCGGCAGCCTCGGCTGAGGAGCGGTAAGTGAAGTCGACGGCGTGCCCGGCGCGTGCCAGCGCCCGTACGATCGCCAGGCCGACCCCCGAGGCGCCGCCGGTGACGAGGACGCGCCGTGCTTCGGGCGTGCCGCTCACGCCGGCTCCGCCCCGAAGACCAGACAAGTGTTCTGGCCGCCAAATCCGAACGAATTCGACAGCACCGTCCGCACCGTCATGTCCCGGGCGGTCTCCACCACATCGAGGCCGATCACTGGATCCGCCATCCGGTGGTTGATGGTCGGCGGGATGCGGCCATGCTGGATCGTCAGCAGCGAGACCGCCGCCTCGATGGCACCGGCTGCGGTCAGCGTGTGGCCGATCATCGACTTGTTGGAGGTCACCGGCAGGGACGGGGCGCGGGCGCCGAAGACCGCGGCGAGCCCGAAAGCCTCCATCTTGTCGTTCTCGGGCGTCGAGGTGCCGTGCGCATTGACCGTGTCGATTGCCTCCGGGGCGAGCCCGGCATCGTCGAGACTGGCCCGGATCGCCGCGATGACCGGCGCTCCGTCAGGGCTGGAGCGGGTGCGATGAAAACCGTCGCCCTTCTCGCCGCAGCCGAGCACGTAGCCGAGGATCCTGGCGCCCCTGGCGAATGCGGCCTCCGCATCCTCAAGGACCAGGGCGGCCGCGCCCTCTCCCATCACGAAGCCGTCCCGATCCTTCGAGAACGGCTTCGAGGCCTCCGCGGGGACATCGTTGCGCGTGGAGAGCGCCGAGAGCAGCGAGAACCGGATCAGCGATTCCGGGTTCACGGAGCCGTCGGTGCCGATGCAGAGCGCCGCTGCGGTCTCGCCCCGGCGGATCGCCTCGACACCGAGCTGGATCGCGGTGGCGCCGGAGGAGCAGGCGGTGGAAAGCGAGATCGGCGAGCCCTTGGTGCCGAACCGGTCGGCGATGCGATCGGCCACGGTGCCGAAGATGAACAGGTCGTGCCAATCATCGAAGCGCCGGGTCGCAGCGGCCCGGAGCAACCCGGCGTAATCGACCGCGCCGTCGCCGCCGGCGGCCTCGGCGAGCGCCTGGCGCTGCGGCCATTCCATCTCGACGGGGGGGACCGCGATGAACAGGGCCCCCGGGAAATCACCCTTCGTGCCGATGCCGGCCTGCGCGACCGCCTCCTCGGCCGCCTCCGCGGCAAAGCGCTCGGACAGGAGCGGGGCAATCAGCGGATCGGTATCCAGGAAATCGACGGTGCCGGCGATGCGGGTGCGGAGACCCTCGGTCGAGAACCGGGCGATGGCATGGATGCCGGACCGGCCCGCACAGAGGGCCGCCCAGGTATCGGCTTGGCCCTGACCGAGGGAGGAGACGACGCCGATGCCCGTCACCGCGATCAGCGGCCGGCCCCTGGCGTCGCGATGGGATCGCGCGCTCATGGCGCGTCTGTACGGGATTTTCCGGCGGCGTACACCCGGTCCGTGTATGCCGTTCAGGCTGCGCGCCGCGAAGTCGAAAACGCTCTGAGCGCCCCGAACAGCACCCGCGCCCCGGTCTCGATATCGGCAATGCTCGCGAATTCGGCGGGGTTGTGGCTGATGCCGCCTAGGCAACGCACGAACACCATGGCGATCGGTGCGATCGCCGCCACCGCCATGCCGTCATGCCCGGCGCCGCTCGGCAGAGCGACGACGGGCAGGCCCTCGGCCGCGATGGCGTCGCGGATCAGCGCGGTCAGCCCGGGATCGCACGGCACCGCCCCGGCCTCGTGCAGGAGGCTGACGCCGAGATCGAGGTTGCGGCGCGCCGCAATGCCGTTGAAATCCGCCTGGATGTCGGCGAGCGCGGCGAGGCGCTGAGCGTCGTCGGGCGCGCGAAGATCGAGCGTGAATCGCACCCGCCCGGGTATCGTGTTCCCGACGCCCGGTTCGACCACCATCCGGCCGACGGTGCCGACCAGATGCTGCTCGTCGCGGCATCGTGCCTCCACGGCGATCACGCAGTCCGCGGCGCCCGCCAAGGCGTCGCGCCGCTCGCCCATGGCGACAGTGCCGGCATGGCCGGCCTCGCCGACCAAGGTGAATTCCAGGCGGCTGGCGCCCGAGATTGCGGTCACGACGCCCACCGGCAGGCCGGCCTTCTCGAGCATCGGCCCCTGCTCGATATGCAGTTCGAGGTAGCCGAGAATCGCGACCGGCGGACGCGCCGCGGACGCGATCGCCGCGGGGTCGAGCCCGGACGTCCGCAATGCCGCGGCGAGGGAGATCCCATCCGCATCCTTGGCATCGAGGACGGCCGGGTCGAGGCGGCCCGCGAAGGCGCGGCTGCCGATGAGGGTGGCGGCGAAGCGGACACCCTCCTCGTCGGCGAAAGCCACCACTTCCAAGGCGTGCGGCAGGCGGATGCCGTCGCGCGCTAGAGCCTCGACGCAGGCGATCCCGGCGATCACGCCGAGCGGCCCGTCGTAGCGGCCGGCATTGCGGACCGTATCGAGATGGGACCCGATGACGAGAGCCGGACCACCCGGGTCAGGACCTTCGAGGCGGCCGATCAGGTTGCCGACGGCATCGTGCCGCACGGTCAGGCCGGCCTCGCGCATCCATCCCGCCACCAGCGCCTCGGCCCGCGCCTGCTCGGGTGTCAGGTAGAGGCGGGTGATGGCGCCGGGCTCGGCGGTGATCGCAGCCAGCGCGTCGAGGCGGTCCTGGATGCGCGGGGCGAAGATCATCGCGCGGTCTGGTCCGTCCGGGGCGCGTTGGCGAGGCGGAGCACCGTCTGCAACAGGACGTCGGCACCGGCCGCGCAATCGCCCGGCGTGGCGGATTCAGACTCGTTATGGCTCACGCCATCCTTGCACGGCACGAAGATCATCGCGGTCGGCACCTTGGCGGCGAGGTTGCAGGCGTCGTGCCCGGCCCCCGAGATAATCCGGCGCCGCGGATGCCCGAGGCTCTCGGCGGCGGCATCCACGGCGGCCACGATCGCCGGATCGAACGGCACCGGTTCCTTGCGCCAGATCCGGGTCAGGGCGACCTCCAGCCGGCGTCGCTCGGCGATCTCGGTCGCGGCCTCGCGCAGGCTCGCCTCCATGGCGTCGAGGGTTGTGGATCGGGGGTCGCGCACATCGACCGTGAAGGCGACCCGCCCCGGCACGACGTTGCGCGAAGGGGCCAGGATTACGGCCTCCCCGATCGTGGCCACCGCGGTCGGCGCATGCGCCAGGGCGATCCGCTCGGCCGCAAGCGCGAACTCGGAGAGGGCCAACAGCGCGTCCCGGCGGCGCGGCATCGGCGTGGTGCCGGCGTGGCTCTCGAAGCCGGTGATTCGCCCGTCGAACCACATGATGCCCTGGCCGCCCTCTACCACCCCGATGGTCTTGCCTTCGGCCTCCAGGATCGGGCCCTGCTCGATATGCAGTTCCACGAAGGCACCGATCTCGCGTGCACCGACGGCTTCGCCGCCGTGATAGCCGATCGCCGCCAGGGCTTCGGCGACGGTGACGCCGGCCGCGTCGCGCTTGGCCAGGATCTCGTCCGTCGTGAAGTCACCCGCATAGGCCGCCGACGCCATCATGGCCGGGGCGAAGCGCGAGCCCTCCTCGTTGGTCCAGTTGACCACCATCAAGGGTGCCTCGGTCTCGATCCCGGCATCGTTCAGGCTGCGCATCACCTCCAGTCCGGCCAGGACTCCGAGCACGCCGTCGAACTTGCCGCCGGTCGGCTGCGTATCGAGATGCGATCCGAACGCGATCGGCGCGCGGCTCATGTCCCGCCCCGGCCGCACGGCGTACTGGGTCCCGAGCGCATCCACCGAGACCGTGAGGCCGGCCGTCTCGCAGGCTTCCCGGAACCAGTCGCGCACGCAACCATCCTCGGGCGACAGAGTCAGGCGGTTGATGCCGCCAGCCGGCGTACTGCCGAACGTCGCCGTCTCCAGGATCGTGGCCCACAGGCGCGATCCGTTCGCGCGCAGGTTATCGGTCTTGCTCGGGGTGGTTTCGGCCATGGCGGGTCCTCTCACGGCGCTGGGCCGTGCGAATCGTTTCTCGGTCACCGTTATCAGGCGATGGGCCGGCCCGGAGCAACGGTGATGCCAGCCGGCGGGATCAGACCGGAGGCCGGCGTACCGGATTGGCGCGCAACAATGCCTCGCCGTCGACCTGCAGCGCGATGGCGATCTCGCCCAGGGCGTTCGCTTCGATGCCGCTGATCCCGTCCTGGTCGGCGACGTCGGCGGCGATCAGGAAGACGTTCTCCCGCTGGCTCATCGGCCGATCCGCGACGGCGGCAACATGGCGGAGATTCTCGGCCCGGCCGAGACGGGTGCGGGCCCGAGCGATCCCTTCGTACAGCTCCGTCTCCAGCATCAGCGCGTCGTAGCCCTTCACCAGGACCGGATCGGCGCGCAGACCGTGCAGGGCCGTGTCGAACTCCTCGCTCGCCACCTCGCCGTCGGCGACGATGACGTTGGCGGCGGCCGAGACAGCCGCGAGCATCAGCGCCTTGTCGCCCGCATAGGCTGTCACGGTACGGCCGACATGGCCGAAAATGTCGCTCAGAAGGCTCATGCCGAATATTCGAGGATGTCCGCCGGAGCGGGAGGGATAGCAGACCGCGGTCGCGAAGGAAGGGGCTGTGAGGCGCTTGGTCAACGCGACGCGGTTCGGATCTGCGACCGGCTCTTCGCAATAGGCTAGCACCAGAAATTCGCCAGCAACATCCGTCTGTGAATCATGCATTCAACCGCGTCCCCAGCGCGGTCGGACAGATCCCGGGCCTGCCATCCCCCCCTCGGGCGCGCCCGGTTCCTGTTCAACGCCGTCGGGACGGTGCGCGCGTGGCCCCAACCGCGCTCGCCGGTCCGGCGGCGGTTTCCTGGGCGAGAAGATCCACCACCGCCGACAGGGCCTCGCGTTCCCGGGCCCCGCGTTTGCGGGCTGCGGAGAAGATCGCGAGCTGTCGATCGGCGCTCGATCCTTCCGCCACGATGGTCCGGGCGTGCGCGCAGGCCTCCGCGCAGCCGAGCGCTTCGGCATCCTCTGCCGTCTCCTCGAGCAATGTCTCGACCGTCTCGGTCATCGGCACCGCCTGCTCCCGCGCCTCGTCGATCAGCTTGGCCTTCACCCCGTCGCGTTCGGCCCGCCACAGGTTCTCACGGATGAAGCCCCGGGATGCGGCCGTCATCCCGGCATGGCGTGTTTGGTCCCGGACCACCCGACGCACCAGGCAGCGGAACAGGCTGGCGATGCAGAGTCCGTCGTCGAGGCGAGGGCAGCTGTCTGCGACGCGCAGCTCGAGAGTCGGATATTTGAGGGACGGGCGGATCTGCCACCACAGGAAGGTCGCATCCGCGATGGCGCCGCTGCGGGTCATCACGTCGACGTAGCGGGCGTAGTCGGCCGGGCCGGCAAAGAGTTCCGGCAGGCCGGTGCGGGGCAACTCGGCGTAGGCGCGAGTCCGATAGCCGGCCATCCCGGTCCGTTCGCCCTGCCAGAACGGCGAGGAGCTCGAGAGCGCGAGCAGCACCGGCAGGAACGGCAGCAGCCGCCCCATGAGGTCGATGCGGGTGTCGGGATCCGGTACCTCGACATGGACGTGCAGTCCGCAGACGAGGTTGCGTTGCCCGACCATTCGCAGGTCGGCCATGATGCCGTGGTAGCGGGCCTTGTCGGTGGCAGATTGGTCCCGCCACCGGGCCGTCGGATGCGTCCCGGCCGCGAAAGGCAGGATTTCGCGCTCAGAACCGATTTCAGAGAGCCTCCGGCGCTGCTCCGCCAGATGGCCCCGCGCCGCTTCGGTGTCGTCGGTCGGGGGTGAGGCGATCTCGATCTGACACTGGAGTTGCTCACGCTCGACTGTGTCCAGCCGCGCCTTGACGGCTGCGTGGAACGCCTTCAGCCGGGCTCGCGGCGAGCCGCGCGTGCGGGCGTCGGCGAGGAAGAACTCTTCCTCCATCCCGAACCGATAGGCATGGGCCATCCGCGCTCCTCGCCCGGGACGTCGGCCCAGGCCGGCATTCCGATCGACGAAGCGTCGCGAGATCCGTGCCGGACCCGATCGCAATCGGGCACGGATCCGCCGTCTCGGCCGGGAAACGCAGGGTCAGGCAGCGTCTGTCAACGCCAGAACGGCTTCACGTCCAGCAGCTCGGCGCGCGCCTCCGCGGCCTCGATCAGAAGCTCCCGGGTGCTCGCGTCGTCCGGACCGGGCATCGGCGCCCCGCCCAGGCTCTCCATCATCGTGCGCGCCGTCTCCAGGTCGTTCAGCGCGCCGAGGTGATCCTGCAGGTCCGAGAGCGCGGTGCCGAACTTGTCCTGGCGACGCCGCGCCTTCTTTTGCGTGTAGAGCCCCGCGAAGAATTCGGCGCCGTAGCGCAGTTTCTTCGCGGCGATCCGTGCCCGGTGGCGGGTGTGCGGATCGAGCTTCTTCAAGCCCCGGCCGCGCTTCTTCAGACGCTCGCGGGCCCGATCCAGGACGCGCGCCGCGAAGGTGCTGCCGTCCTCGGCGGCGGCATCCTGGACCGCCCAAGACCCAGCCTCGACCCAGCCGGCGAAGTCGATGATCAGGCCGCGCCATTGCGGGCTCTCCAGGATCGCCAGGACTGCGTCGTAGGCTTTGGCGCGCTCGGCCTCGGCCAGCTCGCGCACGGCGGTGAGGTCGGTGTCGTCCGGGCGCTCCTTGGCGAGGTTCGGCAGGGTATGACCGAGGAACACGTCGAGGTTGCGGGCATGCCCGAACGGTTCGGTGACGCGCTTGATCTCGTCGCCGAAGGTGGCCGCGCGTGGGTCGGTCTCCAGCATGGGGGCGAACAGCGACAGGGCCGAGCGCAGGCGCCGCAGCGAGACGCGCATCTGGTGCAGGGCCTCCGGCGCATGGCCCGCAAGGAACGCGGTCTCGTTAAGGCGCAGGTGGCGCAGGCAGGCGCGGGCCACCCGGCGGAAGACGTCGCCGACGCTCGCCCCCTCGGGCAGCACCACCGGCTCGGCCTTGACCGAGGACGGGCTGGTCGCGTCGACCAGGGCGAAGCCGCGGCTGCTCTTGGCGGTGGCGCTCAGGCGCAGCGGAACGGTCTCGGCCAGATGCTGTGCCAGGGCGAACAGGTCGGCGGGCTCGCCGTCGGCGAGCTCGAGTTCGACCTCGCAAATCGGGGTATCGCCGGCCGGGCTTTCGACCCGACCTTCATCCAGAGTGACCAGGATGCGCGAGGTGCCCTGCAGAACCGGGATGACCCGACGCGTGACCACCGTCGAGAACAGCTTCACCAGGGGCGCGTCCGCCTTGCGCAGGACCTTGTCCGCTGCAGTCTCGGCCCAGGCCGCGGGATCGGGCGTCTCGCCCGCGATCTCGGTCTCCCACTCGGACCGGTCGAACAATCCGACACCGCCCTTCCCGGCCTTCACGGTCTGGATGTGGCGGTCGCCTTGGTTGCGGACCCGCAGGGTCAATCCGGCGGCGCGCAGATCCTGTTCCGCGGTATCGTAATAGCTGCTGACGAGGAGTTCGGGCTCGGAGCCTTCGGATCCCTGAAGCCGGGGATGGGCCGCCAGCGCGGTCAGGTCGGGACCCGCGCAATCGAGCTTCAGCTCAATCTCGCGGGGGGCGGCCACGGCGTGGCTATCGGTCTCGCTCATGCTCTCCTCTTCGAAACGTCCGGTTCTTAACTCGGCGGGGCGCCCACCGGTTTGCATCCGGGCGTCGTGAAAGCCGATCTAGGGCCGATCCGGACTTTCTGGCAATCGGGGCCACCCCTAAGTCCTTGATCGGACGTGCACGATCGTGCCGATCCGGCGCCCGGCACGCATATGAGGTTGCACCGGGTATCCACGGTATCGGCCGAAGCGGTCCGTGGCATGCGTATTGAGTCGCTTCACTTTTACGCTTTCCCAATCCGGAATGCCGTGGCAAACCCGATTGTCCACAACTCATCTGCCTCCAGCGTGACGACCTCGACCGGTGGGCGGCGAACGCGCAACGTTGGTTCAGCGAGACGAAATCCCTCGCTGTGAGTGCGGTGCGCGCTGCGTGGACGGCATCAACGCGGAGACAATCGGGTCGGTGACTTCCTTGAAGACACTTCTGGTCGGCGTGATCGGGCATGTGGACCACGGCAAGACGGCCCTGGTCCGGGCGCTCACGGGAGTCGAAACGGACAGGCTCAAGGAAGAGCGGGACCGCGGGGTCTCCATCGTACCGGGCTTCGCGTTGCTGACGAGCGCGCAGGGCGAGATCGACCTCGTCGACCTGCCGGGTCACGAGCGCTTCGTCCGCGCCATGGTCTCCGGTGCCACCGGCATGCGTGCCGTCCTGCTCGCGGTGGATGCCAACGAAGGGATCAAGCCGCAGACGGTCGAGCACCTGGAGATCGCCCGGCTGATCGGTGTCCGCCGCGGCGTGCTGGCGCTGACGAAAGCTGATCTGGCCTCGCCCGAGGCGATCGCCACGCGGTCAGCGGAGATTGCCGCCGCCGCCTCCCGGGCCGGGATCGTCGCAGGGCCGGTGATCGCCACCTCCACGCACGCCGGCACCGGAGTCGAGGATCTGGCCCGCGCCTTGGCCGATTTGCTCGCCGATGCGGAAACCGGTGTCGACGACGGGTTCCCGTATCTGCCAGTGGATCGGGTCTTCACCCGTCCGGGCTTCGGCACGGTGGTGACCGGGACCCTCCGGCGCGGGCCGCTCGCAATCGGCGACACCCTGGAGATTGTGCCCGGCGGCCGCAGCGCGGTGGTGCGAAGCCTTCAGATCCACGGACGCCCGGTCGAGCGCGCCGAGCCCGGACGACGGACCGCCGTAGCCCTGCGCGGCGTCGGTCTCGACGAGATCGCGCGCGGTCAGGCCCTGACGGTGCCCGGATTGCTGGCGCCGTCGCACTGGCTCGACGTGGCGCTGACCGCTGCGGCCAGTGCGGATGCGGTGCTGCCCGGCGGCAGCGCATGCCGGCTCCTGTTCGGGACCACCGAGGTCGAGGCCCGCCTGCGCTTGCTGGACCGCGACACGCTGGAACCGGGCGCGACCGCACCGGCGCAGTTGCACCTCGCCGAGCCGATCACCGTGCCGGCTCGCGAGCCGTTCGTGCTCCGCCTCGATTCCCCGCCCGCGACCGTGGCCGGCGGCCGCGTACTCGATCCGGTGAGCCGTCGGCGGCGGCGGCACGATGCCAGGGTGTTGGCCGACTTCAGCGCGCTGGCGACCGGGAAGCCGGCGGTCGCCGTGACGGTCCGGCTGTCGCAGGCCGGTGCAGCGGGGGCGACCCTGCCGGAACTCGCCCGCGCAGCCGGCATCGGAACCGAGCGGGTCCGCCAGATCCTTACGGCCTCCGGCGCCCGGGCGATCGGCGACGGCTTCATCGGGGCTCCCGCCTTCGCGGCGCTGCGCGCCGCAGCGTTGGCGGCGCTCAGCGAGTATCACCGGGACAACCCGATGGAGCACGGCATCCCGCTGGAGCGCCTCGCCCGGCTGCTGTCGATTCCTGAAGTCCTGACAAGCTTGGTCCTGCGCGATCTCGCCGGCACGGGGGGCACGGTTCAGGCCGGCGCACTCTGGCGCAGGTCCGATTTCGATCCGGCCCGCAACGAGAGCGAGACCGCGCGCAAGCTCGAGCAGCTGTTCCGCCGGGCCGGACTCAATCCGCCCGATGAAACCGAGGCGGTCGGCCGTGATGTCAGGCGCCGGGAGGCGCTGACCTATCTCGTCGGCGCCGGCACGGTGATCCGCGCCATCGACCGGGTGCAGCGCCGGGCCGTGCTGTTCCACCGCGATGCGGTCTCGGTCGCCCGCACGCGGCTGGCGGAGGCATTCCCGAACGCGACGACGCCGGAAACCGGATTTCTGGCGCGGGAAGCCGGGGCGGCACTCGGGATCTCGCGAAAGTACTCGATCCCGCTTCTCGAGCACCTGGATGCCGCGGGCTTCAGCCGCAGGGCGGGGGACCGGCGCGTGATCGTGACCCTGGAGGAAGCGGCGGGCGGTCGCTGAGGTCCGCAGTCCATAACCGCGCGAGCCAGCGCATCACCGTCATCTCGAAAGCGGCAATCGGCTCTCGGGAGGATGTTCTAGAAACCCTCGCCGGGCCAATCGTCGGCACCGGGTTCGTAGCAGGTGTAGCCGATCGGGCAGGTCGGGTTGTCGCGGGTCGGCCGGAAGGCGCGCCGCGCGATCTCGGTCGGCTCGCAGAACGACCGGTCCCGGACGAACCGATCGTAGGTCTGGCCGCCGGTCCCGAGGACCAGGGCGCCGCGGGCCTGGACCAGCCGGACGGTCTGCTGGCAGGTCATTTCCGTGCTCGACGGGCGCGTCTGGGCCGCTGCGGGGATGGTCATCACGAAGAGAGCCGTGGCGATCCGGACGATCATCGGTTGCGCCTGGTGTGATTAGATCGGGTTATCTGGGAACGCCGCCTGAACCGCGATCCGCGCTGTGTCGGTTCGACACGGGTTGGCGCAGCTTTACGCAGCGAGCCTCGATCAGGTCGCCCCGCCTGCGCCATGAGCCGATCTCGAATTCATCATTCCTCGAACGCCTCGACATGCACCGTGCCCGGCACCTGACGACGCGCGGCCTCCTCGATCCGGGCCAGTTGCGGCTCTACCCGCCCGCAGGAAATCCGTACCGCTCACGGACCTTGTCGCTGGCGCTGCCGAGGGCGAGCCGGATCGGTGCCAGGAACTCGTCCAGGACGTAGTCCTGACCGACCGCCGAATGGACCTTGATGACCAACGACGGCGAATAGCAGGCCTCGCGGCTGCCGTCCGGCCATCGGATATGGAAACGCATCTCAGGCATCGCCCGCGATCCGGGTGGTGTTCCAGGCGGCGGATCCCGTGGCGATCGCCGAAAGCGGGGCCGGACCGGGGGCGAACGACGCGTAGGTCGGCAGGTGACGTGCGGCGCAGGCGTCCCAGGTGTGGGCCCGGGCGACCTCGAGACCGTTGGCGCGCAGGCGAGCGTGCCGGGACGGGTCGAGGCTCGCCTGCATGGCGGCGGCGATCGCTTCGGGATCGTCGGGCTGGACTGCGAGGGCCGCTGCGACGTTCGGCTGTTCAGCGAAGGGCGACGGTGCCGAGACGATGACGGCGGTACCGCTGGCCATCGCCTCCAGAACGCATAGGCCGTAGCCTCCCCGTGGGGATGGAAACACCAGCGTATCTGCGATGCGGTAGAGGCCAGGCATATCCGCCTGAGCGATCGGCCCTGTCCGGATGACCGGCTTGCCGGGACCGACCTCCAGGCCTTCGCGCTCCAGGGCGGCGTAGCACCGGGCTTCGTAGCCGGCATGGTCGAGGAGCGAAACGCCCCCCGCGATCACGAGCTGTGCGGCCGGGATATCACTGCGTAGGCGCGCGAAGGCCGCGATGATCGCCAGCGTGTTCTTTCGCGCCTCGAACCCGCCGACGCTGAGGAAGACCGGCCCGGGCCCGATGCCGATGCGCTCACGCAGCGCCGGATCGCCGGGCGACGGCTCAGGGGTGTAGACGGTACCATCCACGCCGCTGCCGACCACGTCGGCCCGCGCGCCATATTCGGCCGCAAGGGCCTTGGCCCAGGACGAGCTCAGGCAGAGCAGACGCCCGGCATCGACGATCGCCCGCTCCTGCCACTGGCTCATCTGCGGATCTGTCAGCGTATCGATGTGGTGGACCGTGCGGACGAAGCCGGGGATCAGGCGGCGCCGCGTCAGGGTCGCCAGCGCGTTGCCGCTGATGCCGCAATTCGCATGGAAGATGTCGAAGTCGCAGGCCGCCGGCGTCGAGAAATGAGACAGGTAATCAGCGATCCGTGACTGGACCAGCGCGACCGTCGGTTCGGCGATTGGTTTGGCTGTGACCGAGACCACGGGACAGCGTGCATCCCGAAAGAAGCCGCGACCGGTCGGGTCGGGGGCGTGGACCACCGCCTCATGCCCGAGGTCGCACAGAGCCTCGCCGAGCGCCAGGGCGTGGACCACGCCCCCGCGGGGGTTGGTCGAGTGCGTGAGAATCGCGATGCGCAAGCGATCGACCATGGGATGGCAGATGAGGCTCGCAGCCGATCCGGACTCCGCCCTCGAAGCCCAGCACCAGGATCCCGCCACCCATCCGGAGACCCGTTATGCCCGATCGCATCGATCGTGCCGAAATCTGCACCCGGGATAATAAACGGTTCGATTTTGTCATCTTGGCGGGGCACACAACGTCATCGGCGTATTCGAAAAGCCACCTTGAGCCACGGCGTCGCGCACCGGAACCCAGGCTCCTTCATCTCATTACCAGCGAGAGACCCGCGCGCTTTGATCCTCGCTGTGAATATTTAATACAGTGCGAGGATCACTGGATGGAACGGAGCGTCGTCTTCCTGCGAGAGCCGGCGCCTGGCCCTCGGGACGATGCTCCGGCTGCGGGTCGAGGCGGAGAACCAAGACCTTGCAGAAGATCCTAATCGCTGCTGCCCTGGCTAGCCTTCTCGCCGGTCCAGCCGACGCCGAGGACAACCCGCAGCTCGGCAAACCCGCCAGCGCGGTGATGCCGCCCGTCGAGCTGACCATCACGCTTCAGGATGACAAACCGGTCTGCGCGCCGGCCGATCTGCGCCTGCCCGCCAACACCGACGTGGTGCTGAAGGTGGTGAGCGAGGCCAATGTCCCAGTGACACTCACGGCACCCGGACAGTTCGAACAGGGACACCTGCTGCACGCCGACGGCGACCTCGTCCATGTAATGAGCGAGAAGGGCTACACCGTCAAAGCCAACGGCCGCGGCACTCTGAAACTGCGCACCCTCGACGCCGGGGAGCACAGCTACGCCTGCACCGCGAACAACAAGCGCAATGCACCCTTCGTGGGCAAACTCGTGCTGTCCCCGCCGGCTGGTTGACGCCGGTCGCGCAGAGGCGAGACGCCGGCCGGCTCGGGTCCGGCGACGTCTCGCATTTAATTTTGTGTTACGAATTCACATCATCTTAAAGGCGCGTACGGAACCGCTCTTTTCAAGTGCCTGTGTCAGATTGTATCGGTCATTGACGAGTGGCGGAGCAATCGGTCCCGTGTCCCAGAACCTGACATCCGTCACGCCCGCTAAGCTGCGCCGAAAGCGCTGGCGGGATGTATTGGTTCTGTGCGGCCTGCTGTTGGTCCCCACCGCGGTTCTCGCCTACGCGGATCTCCTGCCTGATTCATTGGACATGCTCGGCATCGACCTGAGCGACAGTCCGGATCTCCCACACGTCGCACGGCAGATCGCCATCGGCGCGCCGCTCAAGATCGTTGCGTTCGGGTCGTCTTCGACCGAGGGCATCGGTGCCTCGAGCCCGGCCAACGCTTATCCGGCCCGCTTGCAGGTCAACCTGCGCAAGAAGCTCCGCGGCATGGAGGTCGCCGTCATCAATCGCGGCATCGGCGGCGAGCATGTCGACGACATGCTGAAGCGCCTGGACCGCGACGTGATCGCGGCCGAGCCGCAGCTCGTCATCTGGCAGACCGGCAGCAACGATCCGCTGCGCGGCGTCTCCATCGAGCATTTCCACGAGGCGACCGCCGTCGCGATCCGTCGGATTCGGGAAGCCGGCATCGACGTGGTGCTGATGGAACCGCAATGGTGTCCGAAACTGGATTCGACACCCGGCTCGTCCCGGTTCCGGGATGCGGTGCGGGCGATCGGGACGGAACTCGACGTGCCGGTCATCCGTCGGGCCGACCTGATGCACGGCTGGGTCCGCGAGGGGAAGCTCACCGCCAAGCAGCTCTTCGCCTCAGACGGCCTCCACATGGCCGATGGTGGCTACGCCCTGCTGGCTCAGGCGGCGGCCGAATCGATCCTGCACGACGCCGGTCCCGTGCAGACCGCCGAGGCGGTCGCGGAGTAGAGCTCCGCACCGTCGCAAGCCCCCCGACACGACGGAAGCGAACGTCCTATCGTCGGGGCGGACGTCCGATGGCTGGACGCGGCCGATAAAGCTCCCCATCTCGGCGCGGACCGAGATCGGAGCCGAACTTTGAGCCAGGACGCATTCAGGTACGACGACCGGGGCTCCGTGCCCCAGATGCACGCCACCACGATCCTGATGGTCCGCAAGGGCGGGCGCGTCGTGGTTGGGGGCGACGGGCAGGTCAGCCTTGGCCAAACCATCGTCAAAGGAAACGCCCGCAAGGTGCGACGCCTCGCCAAGGGCGCGGTGATCGGGGGCTTCGCCGGGGCGACCGCCGATGCCTTCACGCTGTTCGAGCGCCTCGAAGCCAAGCTGGAGCAGTATCCCGGCCAACTGACGCGCGCCTGCGTCGAACTCACCAAGGATTGGCGTACCGACCGCTACCTCCGCCGCCTCGAAGCGATGATGGTGGTGGCTGACCGCGACGTCAGCCTGTTGCTCTCGGGTTCCGGAGACGTGCTGGAGCCGGAAACCGGCGTCATGGCGATCGGTTCGGGCGGAAACTACGCCCTGGCAGCCGCCCGCGCCCTCGAGGATAGCGATCTCGACGCGGAAGCGATCGTGCGTAAAGCCATGACGATCGCCGCTGAGATTTGCGTCTACACCAACGGCAACCTGGTTATCGAGGCCCTCGATCAGGCGTGATGCAGAAGGTTCATGCGCCCGCGGTATAATCGCCTGGTTGCGGTGAAGTAGGCTGGTGCGACGAGGGGCGAGACGGTTTTCGACGTTTAATGAACAGGATAAGATGCCGATCTGCCGGTCGAATGACCCCGCGGACCGGCGATCCGAATCGCATCAGCTTGCCAGCAGACTGCACCTTAACGGAGCTTTGATTCGTCACCGGCACAATCGTTCCGCAAAGCCCTGGGTGGAAACGGCATGAAGATCGGTGGCAAGATCCTGGGCTTCGTCGCAGCCTGCAGCCTGACGACGCTCGTCGTCGCGGGCATCAGCGTCGCGACCCTGCAGCGCTTCGAGCACGCACTGACACAGGTCGAGGATGCCTCGGTCCGCGCGCTGAATGCCGCAAACTTCAACCGCCTCGTTGCCGAGGTGACAATGGATTCCCGCGGCGTCTACGCCTCGGCCGACCGGACCGAGGCTACGAAATACGCCGCCGGCATCCGCAAGGGCTTGGCGGCAATGGATGTCCTGCGGGCCGACTGGGCGCCCCGGGTGACGGAGCAGGAACGCCCGCTCTTCGACGCGATGGCGCGGAACGCCGACGCCTTCCGGACCTTGCGGGCTGCGCTGGCCACCGCCGGCGTGGAAGCCGGTCCCCGCGCCGCCGCCGATCTGGGCTTCAACGAGGCCAACCAGTCCAACCGCAGGGCGTTCCAGGCGAGCATCGATGCCCTGGTCATGGGCGGCCGGGCCGAGATGGCCGCGGTCAAGGCCGAGACCCGCGACCTCTTCCAGGCGCGGACGCTCCTGGTGTTCGCGCTGGCGCTGCTCGGCACAGTGGCGTGCTGCGGGCTCGGCCTCCTAGTCGGCCAGCGCCAGATCGCCCGGCCGCTCCGGGCCGTGTCCGAGGCGATCCAACGCCTGTCGCGGGGCGACCACTCGCTGCCGGATGTGCATCCGCGTCGCGACGAGATCGGGGCGATCTGGGCCAGTATGCAGGTCTTCGCGGGGACGATGCGGGAAGCCGACGGTCTGCGGCAGGAGCGCGAGCGCTTGGGCGCGGAGGCGGTGACCCGCAAGCGCACCGAGATGGTCGGGCTTGCAGACCAGTTCGAGGGCAGCATCGGTGGCTTGGTTCACCACCTCGTCGGCGCCGCCACCGGCATGGAACGCGCCGCTGCCGCCATGGCGGGCAATGCCGAGCGCACCGACGAGCAGTCGCGCGTCGTGACCCGCGCCGCCGAGACCACCGCGCACAATGTCGAGGCGGTCGCCGCCGCCACGGAGGAACTCGCCGCCACCGCGAGTGAGATCGGCGTCCAGGTTTCACAGACGTCCGACGCTGCCGCTGGCGCCGTCGAGGCCGCCAAACGGACCCGCGCCAGTGTCCAGGCACTTGCTCGGAGTGCCGACGGCATCGGGCGGATCGTATCACTGATCTCGACCATCGCGGGACAGACAAATCTGCTCGCCCTCAACGCGACGATCGAGGCGGCCCGGGCCGGCGAGTCGGGGCGTGGTTTCGCCGTGGTCGCCACCGAGGTGAAGGCGCTGGCGACTCAGACCGCCAGGGCTACGGACGAGATCGCCGGCCAGATCGACGCGATGCGTGCGGCGACCCATGCGGCCGTCGTGGCCATCGAAGAGATCGGCGGCACGATCGAGCAGGTCCACGGCATCGCGCTGGGCGTGGCGGCGGCCGTCGAGCAACAGCAGGTCGCCACCCAGGAGATTGCCCGCAGCATCGCCGAGGCTGCCAGCGGCACCCGCGCCGTGACCGAGACCATGTCGATGGTGTTGGACGCCGCCCACGAGGCCGGCGCCAGCGCCGGCAGGGTACTCGATGCGGCGGCCGACATCGCCCGCCGTTCGGATGGCCTGGGGAACGAGGTCGCGGGTTTCGTAGCGCAGGTGCGAGCGGCCTGACGCCGCCTGAATGTTGCATCGCAGTGCGATGCCCCGTAGGGTCGTGCCATTCGCAAGGACCCGGTGAAAGCCCGGGTGGCTCTTCCGGCCGCCGATCCGCCGGACCACGCATCCGAGACGCCCGTTGATCCGCCGTTCGAGCGGACGCGCGTCTCGTGCGGATTCTCATCACCATGCAACGCAGTTCATCCGGAACCGGCGGCCCTCTCGGGTCGTGGGTGTCCAATATCCGCGGCGATACCCTGTCGGGCGTCGTCGTCGCCCTGGCGCTGATCCCGGAGGCGATCGGCTTCTCGGTCATCGCCGGGGTCGATCCCAAGGTCGGGCTCTACGCCTCGGTGGTCATCGCCTGCACGATCGCCTTCGCGGGGGGGCGGCCGGCCATGATCTCGGCCGCGACCGCCGCGACCGCGGTGGTGATGGTCGATCTCGTGCGCGAGCACGGGGTTCAATACCTGTTCGCCGCCACCGTCCTGATGGGCGTGATCCAGATCCTCGCCGGCCTGCTCAAACTCGGCCGGCTGATGCGGTTCGTCTCGCAATCGGTCATGACCGGCTTCGTCAACGCGCTGGCGATCCTGATCTTCCTGGCGCAAATGCCCGAGCTTACGGGCGTTACGCCGGCGACCTACGGATTGATCGCCTTGGGCCTCGCGATCATCTACGGTTTCCCGCGGATCACCCGGGCCGTCCCCTCGCCCCTCGTGGCGATCGCGGTGCTGACCGCAGTGACGGCGATCTTCCACCTCGACGTGCGCACCGTCTCGCATCTGGGCGCTCTGCCCTCGACGCTGCCGAGCTTCGCGCTGCCGGACGTGCCGCTGACCTTCGAGACCCTGCGCATCCTGCTGCCCTACGCGGCGACGCTCGCCGCCGTCGGCCTGCTGGAAAGCCTGCTCACCGCGCAGATCGTCGACGACATGACCGACACCGCCAGCGACAAGAACCGGGAATGCATGGGCCAGGGCGTCGCCAACATGGCCTCCGCGGTGTTCGGCGGCATGGGCGGCTGCGCGATGATCGGGCAGTCGGTGATCAACGTCACCTCGGGGGCTCGCGGCCGCCTGTCCACGCTGGTGGCGGGCGCCTTCCTGCTGCTGCTCCTGGTGGCCCTTCAGGATCTGCTGGGTGTGGTACCGGTCGCGGCCCTGACGGCGGTGATGATCATGGTCTCGCTGAATACCTTCTCGTGGCGGTCGCTGGCGCAGCTGCGCACGAACCCGCTGCCGTCCTCGGCCGTGATGCTGGCGACCGTCCTGGTCGTGGTCGCCACCAAGGATCTGGCGCAGGGTGTGCTCGCCGGCGTGCTCCTCTCCGGCGTGTTCTTCGCCGGCAAGGTCTCGCGGCTGAGCCAGGTGACCTCCACGCTCTCGGAAGACGGCCGGACCCGGACCTATCGGGTGGCCGGGCAGGTCTTCTTCGCCTCGGCCGGCACCTTCTCGGAGGCGATCGACGTGCTGGAGCCGGTGGACCGCCTCGTGATCGACCTGCAGGACGCGCATTTCTGGGACATCTCGGCGGTGGCCGCGCTAGACCGCGTCGTCCTGAAGGCCCGGACCCGTGGGCGGACCGTCGACGTGATCGGCCTGAACGCTGCCAGTGCGACGCTGGTCGAACGCTTCGGCAAGCACGACAAGCCCGACGCCGCACCGTCGCTGGCGGGTCACTGAGACGGGGCGACGCACGCCCCAGGCCGCGCCCGGCCTCTTGCGTCGCGCGCGCCGCGACCCCATTCCCGGCCCAGGCCTGCGGTTGCGTCGGCCAGGCCGGGACAACAAGGATGGCACAGCGTTGACGACGTTCTCTCCCCGCGAGATCGTGTCCGAACTCGATCGCTTCATCGTCGGGCAGCACGACGCCAAGCGCGCCGTCGCGATCGCGCTCCGCAATCGCTGGCGTCGCCAGCAGCTCACGGGGCCGCTTCGCGAGGAGGTCGCGCCCAAAAACATCCTGATGATCGGGCCGACCGGCTGCGGCAAGACCGAGATCGCCCGCCGCCTCGCCAGGCTGGCCAATGCCCCGTTCCTGAAGATCGAGGCCACCAAATTCACCGAGGTCGGCTATGTCGGCCGTGACGTCGAGCAGATCATCCGCGATCTCGTGGAGGTGGCGATCGGCCTGACCCGACAGGCGAAGCGCGAGACCGTCAAAGCCAAGGCAGAGGCGGCGGCCGAGAATCGGATCCTCGACGCCCTGGTCGGGCCCACCGCCAGCCAGGCGACCCGCGACAGCTTCCGGCGCAAGC
Organism: Methylobacterium sp. AC315; assembly: GCF_979253755.1. Classification (NCBI taxonomy): domain Bacteria; kingdom Pseudomonadati; phylum Pseudomonadota; class Alphaproteobacteria; order Hyphomicrobiales; family Methylobacteriaceae; genus Methylobacterium; species Methylobacterium sp. AC315. The sequence goes on along the minus strand of NZ_CEEDEA010000003.1, from coordinate 248,872 downwards.
TGCGTGATAGCGAACTCGACGACAAGGAAGTCGAGCTGGAGCTGGCCTCGGGTGCCCCGTCGGGTCTGCCGATGTTCGAGATCCCCGGCATGCCGGGGGCCTCCATGGGGGCGATCAACATCGGGGACGTGCTCGGCAAGGCGCTGGGCGGGCAGCGCGGCAAGCCGCGCCGTATCCTGGTTCGAGATGCCTACGCGCCGCTGCTGGCCGAGGAATCCGACAAGCTGGTCGACGACGACGCGCTGATCCGCGACGCGATCCGTGAAGTCGAGAACAACGGCATCGTCTTCCTCGATGAGATCGACAAGATCTGCACCCGTGAGGGCCGCTCCTCCGGGGACGTCTCCCGCGAAGGCGTACAGCGCGACCTGCTGCCCCTGATCGAGGGTACGACGGTCGCGACGAAGCACGGCCCGGTGAAGACCGACCACGTGCTGTTCATCGCCTCGGGAGCGTTCCATGTCTCGAAGCCCTCCGACCTCCTGCCGGAACTCCAGGGCCGTCTGCCGATCCGGGTCGAGCTGCAGCCGCTGACGGTGGACGACTTCCGCCAGATCCTGACGTCCACGGAAGCGAGCCTGCTCAAGCAGACGGTGGCGCTGATGGAGACGGAGGGCGTGACCCTCACGTTCACCGACGACGCCGTGGACGCGCTGGCCCGAGTCGCCGTCGAGGTGAATTCGTCGGTCGAGAACATCGGCGCCCGCCGCCTGCAGACCGTTCTGGAGCGGGTGATCGATGAGATCTCCTTCACCGCCACCGACCGGTCCGGAGAGACCGTGCCGATCGACGCCGCCTATGTCCGTGCCCGGGTCGAGGATCTGGCTGCCAACGCGGACCTGAGCCGATTCATCCTGTGATCACGCGCTCGGGGTGGCGGCCGGATGCGGCTCTCCTCCCCGTCATCGCGCTGGTGGCCGGGATGATCTCCCTCCAGTTCGGAGCCACGGTCGCCAAGAGCCTGTTCCCCGTCGTCGGAGCGGCCGGGACGGCGTCTCTGCGAGTCGGCTTCTCGGCCGTGATGCTGATCGCGGTCTGGCGTCCGTGGCGGCGCAGCCTGTCGGGGCGCGATGCCGGATGGATCGCGCTCTACGGGATCAGCCTGGGGCTGATGAACGTCCTGTTCTACCTGGCCATCGCCCGTTTGCCGCTCGGGCCGGCGGTGGCGATCGAGTTCGCAGGGCCGCTCGCCATTGCGCTGATCGCGTCCCGTCGCAGGTCTGACTTCCTGTGGATCGGGGTCGCGGTACTGGGACTCGGCCTGCTTCTGCCGGTCGCATCGACGAGCTCCTTGGACCCGCTCGGCGTCGTCCTGGCGCTCGGGGCGGCTCTGGCCTGGGCGCTCTACATCTTGTTCGGCCAACGTGCGGGACGGATCGACGGCGGTCAGGCAGTCTCGCTGGGCATGCTGGTCGCGGCGGTGGTCGCAGCACCATTCGGCCTGACGGAAGCCGGTCTTGACCTGTTCGCCCCCGGTATCCTGGTCGCCGGTCTCACGGTAGCGCTTATGTCCAGCGCCCTGCCCTACTCGCTCGAGATGTTTGCGCTGCGCCGCCTGGATCGGAAACGTTTCGGCGTCCTGATGAGCCTGGAGCCTGCCGTGGCCGCCTGCGCGGGCTTCGCTCTTTTGGGTGAGCGCCTCGGCATCGTTCAGTGGCTGGCCATCGGGCTTGTGATTCTTGCCTCGGCGGGCATCACCGCGACGAGCCGCCAGCCTGCCACAACGGCCGTAGTCCTCGACGGCTGAAAAGCTTTATTTCCCGGCCAGGACGCGGGAAGCGACGTTGATGTATTTGCGCCCGGCTTCCTGGGCGTGAAGGACGGCGTCGCTGAGGTTTTCCTCGTCACGGACGCTCGCTAACTTGATCAGCATCGGCAGGTTGATCCCCGCCACCACCTCGACCGAGCCGCCGTTCATACACGAGAGCGCAAGGTTCGAGGGCGTGCCACCGAACATGTCGGTGAGCACCACCACACCGTCGCCGGTGTTCACGCGACAGACCGCCGACATGATGTCCCGGCGCCGCAATTCCATATCGTCTTCCGGCCCGATCGTGATCGTCTCGATCTGATCCTGCGGGCCGACCACGTGCTCCAGAGCGGCCTTGAATTCGGTCGCCAGCAGCCCGTGAGTGACGAGCACCATGCCAATCATCGACACGTGTTCCAACGTCCTCTGTCTGCCGCCATGTTGTGCAATGCACAGGTCCCAACAAGGCGATCGCGACGTTTTTGCTCGGACATTAGAACGATCATGCCACGCGGGCCCCTTCGGCGCCATGGGGTCTCACCACCGTGACGCGAATCGATGACCTGTGCGGCTGCGAAGTCACGGACTGGACTTTCGCAGCGCGGCACGAATCAGCAACATCGATAATCCCGCCCGTCGCACTGCGGCGTCGAGGACCAAGCGCGGTAACGGCACGTCGAGAATGTGGGCATCGCCCGGTGGATCGGGCAACCGAGGTTGTTCGTCAACGAGATCGACCGAGAGGCGTAGATGCGCCTCGTAGCTGAGCGGCAATCCAAGGTCCGCTGCCGATAGAATGCCCTGCCCTCGGATCTCGACATGTCCCGCCGATACCTCATGGGACCGGGCGACAAGCGTATCGGCCCGTCGGTCGCACACCACCCGGTCGTCTGCCACGAAGGCCCCATCCGCCTCCGCGGCGATGAGAACCGCCAAGCTCGACTTTCCAGAGCCGGACGGACCGCGAATCAGGATGCCGGCCCCACCCAAGGTCACGCAGGAAGCGTGGAGGGTCGTCATCAGGCGTGGAGCTGCCGCGGTGCGGCCGGGAGGCGAACGGTGAAGCGGGCGCCGCGCACCGTGGGCTCGCCGTCCTCGTCCGGTGCACCGGGTCGGTTCTCGGCTCGGATCGTCCCACGGTGGGCCTGAACGATCTGGCGCGAGATCGACAGCCCGAGCCCCGAATTCTGCCCGAACCCCTGCTCGGGCCGATCGGTGTAGAAGCGCTCGAAGATGCGCTCCAGGGCGTGCTCCGGAATGCCGGGTCCCTCGTCCTCGCAAACCAGCTCGACCTCGCCGCGGACCCGGCGCAGGGCCACCCGGACCTTCGCCTCGGTGGGCGAGAACGAGCGGGCATTGTCGAGAAGGTTGTTGACGACCTGACCAAGCCGGCTGTCGTGGCCGATCACCGTGAAGGGTGCATCCTGATCGGCGATCGGCTCGACGTCGAGCTGGATCAGGCAATCTTTCGGGCGTCTCCGCTCGTTCGCCACCGAGACGACCGTGGACAGCAGCTTCTTGAGATCGACCCGGCGTGCCTCTGCGCGGGCAAGTTCGGCGTCGAGCCGCGAAGCGTCGGCGATGTCGCTGATCAGCCGGTCGAGGCGCTTCACATCGTGCTGGATGATCGCCATCAGGCGGCCGCGCGAATCATCGGACTTCGCCAGCGGCAGCGTCTCGACCGCGCTGCGCAGGGACGTCAGCGGGTTCTTCAGCTCATGGCTGACATCGGCGGCGAAGCTTTCGATGGCGTCGATGCGCCGGTAGAGCGCCTGGGTCATGTCCCGCAGGGCCCCGGAAAGGTGGCCGATCTCGTCCGTGCGCTGGGTAAAGTCGGGGATCTCTTCGCGGGTCTTGATCCCCATGCGGACCTTTTCGGCAGCCTCGGCCAGCCGCCGGACCGGCCCTGCGATGGCGCCGGCCAGCAACGCCGAGAGCACCACCATGACAGCCGAGGCGACCAGGAACACCTGCAGGAGACCGAAGCGCTCCGAGGCGATCACCCGGTCGATGGCGTCCCCTTGCGTGGAGATCAGGAGCGCGCCTCGCACCGAGCCGGCACGGTGGATCGGCACGGCCACCGAGACGGTGGTCTCGCCCAGGGCGTTGCGGCGGACCAGGCTGCCGCGATTGCCGGTGAGCGCCGCCTGGACCTCGCGGAGCGAATGGCCGTTCACCGGCCCCGTCTCCTCGGGTTGAGCGCCTCGGCCGCCGATGAGGGCGCTGAGCTTAGTCTGGACCGCCTGGAAAGCGGATTCCAGCATGCCCGCTTTGTGGGGCTTTGCCGCGATCGTGTCGTTGCGGCCGGCATCCCCGCGCTTGAACAGGGTCCGGGTGTCGAACAGCAGGCCGCCCTCCTGGTCATAGACCCGGGCACGGTTGCCCGTGGGGGTGACCAGGCGGGACAGCAGCGGCGCCACCTTCTCGGGGTTGAGCGAGAAGGCCAGAGGCTGCGATTCCTCCTCGGTGGGCTCCCCAGCCTGCTGCTGGAGCAGCTTGTCGGGGTCGATCTGGATGGTGTCGGTGTCGACCGACGCGGAGGCCGCGATGGCGCCCGCGATGATCTCGCCCTGGATCGCCAGGCTCTGGATCCGGGCCTGGATCAGGCCCTGCCGGAACTGATTCAGGTAGAGGAACCCGACGAGCAGCGCGATCAACCCGACGAGGTTGAGCACGACGATGCGACGCGTCAGGCTCGACGACGCGCGCTGGCCGATCGCATCCCAGAGGGCGCGCGGCCAGGTCAGCGGTCGGGACAGGAGCTGGGTGAACGAGGGGCGCGGTGGGGCGTCCTCGGCTTGGGCGGGGGTCTGGCCGGTCACGTGGCGGATCCTTTTAGATCACGCCTCCTTGAACCGGTAGCCGACGCCGTACAGCGTCTCGATCATGTCGAAGGCCTGGTCGGTCACTTTGAACTTCTTGCGCAGGCGTTTGATGTGGCTGTCGATGGTGCGGTCGTCGACGTAGACCTGATCGTCGTAGGCGGCATCCATGAGGGCGTTGCGGCTCTTCACGACGCCCGGGCGGTGGGCCAGCGCCTGCAGGATCAGGAATTCCGTGACCGTGAGGGTCACCGGCTCACCCTTCCAGGTGCAGGTGTGGCGCTCCGGATCCATCATCAGCGAGCCGCGCTCCAGCGAGCGGGCCGCGACCTCGGCCTCGCCCCTTGGGGTGGCGCCCGCCGGCTCCTTGGCGAAGCGGCGCAGCACCGCCTTCACGCGCTCCACCAGAAGGCGCTGCGAGAACGGCTTATGGATGAAGTCGTCCGCGCCCATCTTGAGACCGAACAGCTCGTCGATCTCCTCGTCCTTCGAGGTCAGGAAGATCACCGGGAGGTCGGATTTCTGCCGCAGGCGGCGGAGAAGCTCCATCCCGTCCATGCGCGGCATCTTGATGTCGAAGATCGCGAGGTCCGGCGGGGAGTGCCGCAGACCGTCGAGGGCGGAGGCGCCGTCGGTGTAGGTCTGGATGCGATAGCCTTCGGTCTCAAGCGCGATCGACACGGAGGTCAGGATATTCCGGTCGTCGTCGACGAGGGCGATGGTTGGCATGCGCGATCCCTGACTGAACGGGCTCAAGCGCGGTCCCGGCTGTTCGCGCGGGCCGCGCTCCATCCCGGCCCCCGAGGGGCAGGCGGAAGCGCGAACCGGGCCGGTTTCGGCGCCGCCCGGTTCGCGCAACGGGACAGGTGCTTTAGTACGGCCGATCGGAAAAAGCGAGCGGCGGTCATAGCTTGGCCATAAAGGCCGATCTGACGCGGGTCCGGGCGCTCGTGCGGGAAGCGGTGCGCCGCTACGGTGGCGGGCGTGCGGCAGCGGTGAAAAACGGGAGCGACCGGATGGGCGAGACGAGTACCACTGCGTCGGAACAGCGCGAAATGGCCCGTCCGCTGCCCGCGGGCGAGGCGCCGTTCGACGCCATCGGGTTGTCGCGGATGCTGCTGCGGAGCATCCGTTCCGGGGCACTGGCGACCCTCGATTCGGAGGGGACGCCGTTCGCGTCGCTGGTGACGATCGCCACCGACCAGGACGGCACGCCGCTGATGCTGCTGTCGCGGCTCTCGGCCCACACCCGCAACCTGCTGGCGGATCCGCGGTGCTCGCTGCTGTTCTCGCAGGGCGGCAAGGGCGATCCGTTGGCGCATCCGCGGCTCACCGTGGTCGGCACCGCCGTGCAGACCGAGGCGGCGCGGGCGCGGGCGCGTTTCGTGGCCCGCCATCCGAAGGCCAAGCTCTACGCCGACTTTCCGGATTTCGGGTTCTTCGCAGTGACCGCGAAGTCTGGACACCTGAACGGCGGTTTCGCGAAGGCCGCCACGTTGACCCGCGAAGAATTGCTCCTCGACCTCACCGGGGCGGAGGCCGTGGTCGCTGGCGAGGCCGGGGCGGTCGAGCACATGAACGCCGACCACTCCGACGCGCTGGCGCTTTACGCCGCCGCGGCGGGTGCGGAGGCTGGGCTGCCGTGGCGTTTGAGCGGGCTGGACCCGGAGGGGCTCGACCTGATGGCCGGCGACCGGACGGCGCGGGTGGTCTTTCCCGAGCGCGTCTCCGACATGGGCGGCCTGCGCAGGCACCTCGTCGCCATGGCGGCGCAGGCGCGCGGCGGGGCCTGAGCGGGGGACATCGGGGGCGGGAGATCACCCCGGGGCATGGCGAAGTGCCGCCCGGTGCACCATATCCGCGCGATGAGCGAGATCCAGACAGACACCTATCCCTTCAGCCTCGATGTGCAGCCGGTCGGCGAAAGCGGCGCGATGTTCCAGTGGAGCATCCGCAAGCACGGCAAGCTGCACCAGCGCTCGGATCGGAAGCACCCGACTGAGTCGAAGGCCCGGACCCACGGCGAGGCCGAGATCGAGCGCCTGATCCGCGACCGCGGCCGCTGAACGCTCGTCATAGCCGCCGGCATCGGCGGAGCACTGCCGACGGGCGGGGGCCGGTTCGTACTGGCTCCCGCTTCGTCGTTCTGGCCCCTCGGTCGCAGCGGGTCGGCCCCCGCGCTTGGCGCGTCTGCGCGGCACTGCTATCTCGCGCGTGAGCCGACCCATCCGAACATGCCCAGACGTCAGACGGTGCGCGCCGTCGCGCGCCCGAACGGAATGCCGATGACAACCCCGATCGACAACATCCGCAACTTCTCGATCGTCGCGCATATCGACCACGGCAAATCGACCCTGGCGGATCGGCTGATCCAGGCCACCGGCACCGTGGCGTTGCGCGACATGAGCGAGCAGATGCTCGACTCGATGGATATCGAGAAGGAGCGCGGCATCACCATCAAGGCGCAGACCGTGCGCCTGGAATACCGGGCCGAGGACGGCAAGGATTACATCCTCAACCTGATGGACACGCCCGGCCACGTGGACTTCGCCTACGAGGTGTCGCGCTCGCTCGCCGCCTGCGAGGGCTCGCTGCTGGTGGTGGATGCCTCCCAGGGCGTCGAAGCGCAGACGCTGGCCAACGTCTACCAGGCGCTCGACGCCAACCACGAGATCGTGCCGGTCCTCAACAAGGTCGATCTGCCGGCCGCCGAGCCGGAGCGGGTCAAGGAGCAGATCGAGGAGGTGATCGGCCTCGACGCCTCGAACGCGGTGCCGATCTCGGCCAAGACCGGGCTGAACATCGAGGCGGTGCTGGAGGCGATCGTGACCCGCCTGCCGCCGCCCAAGGGCGACCGGAGCGCGCCGCTCAAGGCCCTGCTGGTGGACAGCTGGTACGACGCCTATCTCGGCGTCGTCGTGCTGGTGCGCATCATCGACGGTGTGCTCAAGAAGGGCATGACCATCCGGATGATGGGCGCGGACGCCGTCCACGGCGTCGACCGGATCGGCGTGTTCCGTCCGAAGATGGCCGAGATCGGCGAGCTCGGCCCGGGCGAGGTCGGCTTCTTCACCGGCTCGATCAAGGAAGTCGCCGACACCCGCGTCGGCGACACGCTGACCGAGGACAAGCGCCAGACCACCTCGATGCTGCCGGGCTTCAAGGAAGTCCAGGCGGTCGTATTCTGCGGCCTGTTCCCGGTGGACGCCGCCGAGTTCGAGAACCTGCGCGCGGCCATGGGCCGGCTCCGGCTCAACGACGCGTCCTTCTCCTACGAGATGGAGAGTTCGGCCGCGCTGGGCTTCGGCTTCCGCTGCGGCTTCCTCGGCCTGCTGCACCTGGAGATCATCCAGGAGCGGCTGGAGCGCGAGTTCAACCTCGACCTGATCTCCACCGCGCCCTCGGTGGTCTACCGCCTGAAGATGCGCGACGGCACGCTCAAAGAGCTGCACAACCCGGCCGACATGCCGGACGTGATGAAGATCGAGCTGATCGAGGAGCCGTGGATCCGCGCCACGATCCTGACGCCGGACGAGTATCTCGGCGGCGTGCTCAAGCTCTGCCAGGACCGCCGCGGCGTCCAGATCGACCTCAACTACGTCGGCAAGCGCGCCATGGTGGTCTACGACCTGCCGCTGAACGAGGTGGTGTTCGATTTCTACGACCGGCTGAAATCGATCTCCAAGGGCTACGCCTCGTTCGACTACCACGTCTCCGACTACCGCGAGGGCGACCTCGTGAAGATGTCGCTGCTGGTCAACGCCGAGCCGGTGGACGCCCTCTCGATGCTGGTCCACCGCACCCGCGCCGAATCGCGCGGCCGGGCCATGTGCGAGAAGCTGAAGGACCTGATCCCCCGCCACCTGTTCCAGATCCCGGTCCAGGCGGCGATCGGCGGCAAGATCATCGCCCGCGAGACGATCAAGGCCCTGTCCAAGGACGTCACCGCCAAGTGCTACGGCGGCGACATCTCGCGCAAGCGCAAGCTGTTGGACAAGCAGAAGGAAGGCAAGAAGAAGATGCGCCAGTTCGGGCGCGTGGAGATCCCGCAGGAGGCGTTCATCGCGGCGCTGAAGATGGACGATTGAGGTGCTGATTTCGTGACGCGCACTCAACCTAGGGTGGGCGGTGCGGATCGGTTCAGCGTCTGGCCTTATCGGTCTGTCTTTGATCGCGAGCCTGTTCGACCGGCTATCCCATCCTTTTCCTCATCCTGAGGTGCCGGAGCGCAGCGGAGGCCTCGAAGGAGCCCTCCAGCCAGTCGCGCGATCCCTGGAGGGCTCCTTCGAGGCTGCTACGCAGCACCTCAGGATGAGGGGGAGGGTTGGAGGATCTCCGTGGCTCGAAATCGTCACTCGGTGGACCCGGTGCAGTTATCGAATCCGAACGGTCCCTTCCGTCGTCGCGAGCACTACGAAGCAATGACGGTGTGGAGCGCCGGAGAAGCTCCTACCCCGGCGGCAGCACGTCGATCTTGATGCCCGCGTAATACGCCGCCAGATTCGCGATGTCGGCATCCGACAGTTCCTTGGCGACCACGTTCATGATCTCGTTCTGCCGCTTGCCGTCGCGGTACTCGCCGAGAGCCTTCACCAGGTAGGGCTCGACCTGGCCGGCGAGGTTCGGCGCCTCCGGCAGCTTCGAGAGCCCGTCCATACCGTGGCAGGTCTGGCAGGCGCTGGCCTTCTTGCGCCCGAGGGCCGCGTCGCCAGCCTGGGCCGAGAGCGGGACGAGCAGAGCGGCGAGAAGGAGAAGCGGGCGGATCATCGGCTGGGCTCGGTAGGCGGTTTCACGAAAGGTCAACGGAACAGGCGCAGTCCCCCTCTCCCGTGCGGGAGAGGGGGACTGCGCCTGTTTGCGGCGGTGGCGCCTCGCACGGAGCGAGGCGCCAAGTCCCAAAAAGCTACTTCTCGTAGGAGATCCGGTAGATCGCCCCGGCGGAATCGTCCGAGACCAGCAGCGAGCCGTCGAGCATCACCGCCACGTCCACCGGGCGGCCGAGATACTCGCCGTCGCCGGTCAGCCAGCCTTCCGCGAACGGCTTGACCGCGCCGAGCTTCCCGTCCGCGCCCATGGGGGCGAACATCACCCGGGCGCCCACCGGCTCGGTGCGGTTCCAGGAACCGTGCTCGGCGATGAAGATCCCGCCCTTGTACGAGGCCGGGAACTGCTTGCCGTTGTAGAAGGCCATGCCGAGATCGGCCGCGTGGGGCGGCAATTCGGCGACCGGGGCGACCGCGTCGGCGGGCGGGGTCTGCTCCTTGTACTCGACCGTGCGGATTGCGCCGCCGCCGTACCAGGGGAAGCCGAAATTCTCGCCCGCCTTGGTGGCGTGGTTCAATTCACCCGGCGGCTTGTCGTCGCCCATGCCATCGACCTGGTTGTCGGTGAACCAGAGCGACTTGTCGGCGGCGAAGTCCATGCCCACCGAATTGCGGATGCCGGTCGCAAAAACCTCGCGGTTCTTGCCGTCGGCGTCGATGCGGATGATGCCGCCGATGCCGGCCTTCCGGTACAGGTCCATCTTCTCGGCCGGCGGCACGTTGTAGGGCTGGCCGAGCGCAATGTAGGTCTTGCCGTCCGCACCCACCCGGCAGACCCGGGCGGTGTGATTGAAGCTCTCTTCCCCGGCCGGGATCAGCGCGCCTTCCTTCACCAGGATGCCGGCGGCGACGTCCGGATTCTCGTAGAAGAACTCGGCGGCCGGGAAGGCGAGCACCCGATTCTGCTCCACGATGGTGAGCACGCCGTCCTTCGAGAAGCAGACGCCGTTGGGGATCTTGAACGCGATGCCCGGCGCGAAGGCCCGGACCTCGTCGGCGACCCGGTCCTTGTCGCGGTCGGTGACCGTGTAGACCTTGGTCTTGCGGGTGCCGACGAACAGCACGCCGGCATTGGGGCCGACCGCGATGGCGCGGGCATCCGGCACCACGGCGTAGAGATCGATCTTGAAGCCGTCGGGCAGCTTGATCTTGGTGAGCGTCTTGCGGATCGCATCGGCGCGGCGGCCGGTCTGCGGGATCTCGGGGGCGGCCTGGGTGTCGGTGCTGCGGAGGTTCTGCAGCTTCTCCAGGTCGTCGGCCTTGGCCTTGGTCTCGGCCGGCGCCGCACCCTGTGCGAGGGCCGGAGCCACGAGGGCGGGCAGGGCGACGCCCGCCCAGAGCGCAGCGATGAACAGCGATCGCATCGTTTTAAAATCCTCCCGGCCGCCCTTGGGTTCGGACGGTTCCGAATCGGACATAGACGACGCCTGCGGGCGGGCAAGTTGCGCCGGTGACGCGCGCCCGCAGCTGTCGCGTGTCAGGCGACCTTGCGGGGGACGAGACGCTCGCTGCCCAAAGCCGCCTGCGCGCCGGATACGCCGGATTCGGTGTATTCCGCATCCTCGTTGACCTGCCAGACATCGTGCCGGCGCCGGCCGCAGAGGATGTTCTCCACGGTCAGCATCGCGGTCATCATCGCGTGGTCCTGGTTGTTGTACTTGTGCATGCCGTTGCGGCCGACGAGGTGCAGGGTCGGGAAGTCCCGCTCCAGCTCGCGCCGCACGGTGACGACGTGTCCGGCATAATCCGCGTCGTAGACCGGATACGCCTTGGGCTGGCGGACCACGCAGGCATCGACCACGTTGGCTGGATCGATAAGCCCGATCTGGCTGATCTCGCGCTTGGCGAGCGCCACCAGCTCCTCGTCCGAGGCGGTCCAGAGCCCGTCGCCCTCGAAGCAGAAATACTCGAGGCCGAGGCAGGTGTGATCGTCGTCCGGCACCATCTCGGGCGACCAGGAGCGGAAGTTCTGCACCCGGCCGACCTGCACGGACGGATCGTGGATGTAGATCCAGTTGTCCGGAAAATTCTTTTGCGACTTGGCGATGAGCGCCACGGTCAGGAAGTCGCGGTACTTGAGCGACCGCGCGTTGAAGGTGCTGAGCGGACGCGGGCGGATCGCATCGACCAGTTCGCGCACCGGCGCCGACGAGATCACGTGCCGGGCCGTGAAGGTCTCGCGGCTGCCGTCGGCGCTGCGGGCCGCGACCGTCCAGATGCCGGTGCCGGCATCGTAGGAGAGCGCATCGACGCCGCGGTCGAGGAGCACGCGCCCGCCCTGCGCCTGGATCTTGGCGGCGGCGGCCTCCCACATCATACCGGGTCCGCGGCGGGGATAGCGGAACGACTCGATCAGCGTCTTGATCACCGGGCCGCCGGCCTTGGGCGCCTTGCGCAGGCCGAGCGAGCGCTTGATGCCGTCGCGGATCGCCGCGCCGAGGTCGAGGCCCTTGATGCGCTGGGCCGCCCAATCGGCCGAGATCGCGTCGCACGACATGCCCCACACCTTCTCGGTGTAGGTCTTGAAGAAGATCGAGAACAGGCGCTCGCCGAACTGGTTGCGGACCCAGGCGTGGAAGTTCTTGGGGTCGCGCACCGGCCGCATGCGGGCGTACAGGTAGGAGGCCACGCAAGCCGCGCTCGTGAACAGGCCGAGGTTGCGCAGCGCTTCGAATGCCTTGAGCGGATAGGCGTAGTACCGGCCGCGATAGTAGATCCTGGACAGGCGTGGCCGCTCGATGAAGTCGTTGGGTAGGATCTCGTCCCAGAGATCGACCACCGCCTTGGATTTCGAGAAGAACCGGTGTCCGCCGATATCGAACAGGTAGCCGTTGTGCGAGACCGTGCGGGAGATGCCGCCGACCTGCGCCGGATCCCGCTCCAGCACGGTGACCGACCGCCCCTGCTTCGACAGCAGGTAAGCGGCCGTGAGGCCCGCCGGCCCCGCGCCGATCACCAGCGTCTCGGTGTGGTGGCTCATCCCCTGCTCCGGCTGCCGTCCCGGCCGGATCGCGGACCGGCTCGCGCGGAGAGTGCGGCGGGATGGTTAAGGAACCGCCTCACGGTTGATTGACCCGCCATTAAGCGCGGGCGCGCAGCATGGCTCCGGCGCTCGCTTTCGGCGCATCCGGGGACCCGAACCGATGCCGCCCGCGGCCGCCGCCTCGCCGGCACGGATCGATCCGCGCACGTTCTTGTGGCTGCTCGTCGCCCTGTCGCTCGCGACGCTGAACGCGCCGCAAGACGTGTGGGACACGATCCGGCACCTGCGCGTGCCCGACACCGACGACGCGATGCGGCTTGTCGAAGTGCGCGACATGCTGGCCGGCCAGGGCTGGTACGAGAACACCCAGTACCGGTTCCTGGCGCCGGACGGCGTAGCGAGCCATTGGTCGCGCCTGGTGGACGCGCCGATCGCGGGCCTGATCCGGGCGTTGACGCCCCTGGCCGGGCCGGACCTCGCCACAGGTCTGGCGGCGGCGATCTGGCCGATGCTGCTGTTCGGGCTGTTCTGCACCCTGCTGTACCGGGGCGTGAACGCGCATTTCGGGAGCCGGGCGGCGATCCTGGCGGTGCTTGCGGCGACCCAGACCTTCGGGATCGCGATCCAGTTTCAGGCGGGCCGGGTCGATCACCACAACGTCCAGATCCTTGCGATCCTGGGTCTCGCGTTCTGCGTGATCCGCGGCGGCTTCCGCGCCGGACTCGTTGGCGGCGGGTTGGCGGCCCTGTCGCTGGCGGTGGGCCTCGAGGGTCTGCCCTATCTCGCGCTCGGCGCGCTTTACCTTGCCGGCGACTGGTGCCGGCGCGGCCGCGTCGCCCTCCCCTGCCTCGCAGGCTTCGGGCTCGGCCTCGGCGTGGCGGCCCCGCTCCTGTTCGCCGCGCAGACGGCCCCCGGCTTCTGGACCGCGACGCGCTGCGACGCCCTCTCCCCGCCCTGGCTGTGGCTGACGACCGGCGGCCTCGGCTTCGGCGCCGCAGCGTTCGTCCTGGACCGGTCTCGCACGACGGGCCGCGCGCGGCTCGCCCTGGCAATCGCCTCCGGCATCGCTCTGATCGGAGGGTTCGCCCTCGCCTTTCCGGTCTGCCTCGACGGGCCGTTCCCCGGGATGACGCCGCTGGTGCGGGAGCATTGGCTGCTCACCGTCAACGAGATGGCGTCGGTGCGGAAATCCGTGGCCCAGGGGCGCTGGGAGATGCTGGTCTTCTACCCGGTCGTTCTCCTCGCAACCCTGGCCGCGAGTTTGATGGCGTGGCGCGGATCACAGCGGCGCGCCTGGTCGGTCGCCGCCCTGTTCCTCTGGCCCGGGCTGATCCTCGGGATCTTTCAGTTCCGCGGGCTCTACATCGCCTCCGGCTTCGTGCCGCTGGTGGCGGGGCCGGTGATCGACCGGGCTCTGACGCTGGCCGTCCGGGCCGACCCCCGCCGCGGGGCGGCCGCCGCGCTCGGCGCCAGCCTCATCAGCACCCTCTGGATGGCGCCCGCGGCGCTGGCCGGATGGCTCGGCGCCGAAGCCCGGACGGGACCCGATCCAGCCGCCGCCTTCGCCTGCCTGGGAGATGCCGCCGTGCGTCCCCTGGCGGCACTCCCGGCCGGGACCGTGCTGGCGCCGATCGCCCTCGGGCCGTCGATCCTGCTGCGCACGCCGCACACCATTGTGGCCGCGCCCTATCACCGGGCGATTCCGGGCCTGACCGCCGCGATCGAGGGCCTCGGCGGCACCGAGGCGTATCTCAACCGGGTGCTCGACGCCTTCCGGGTCCGCTACGTGGTAACCTGCCCGGCTCGTCCGGCCGACGACCTCCAGGCCGAGCCGGCCTTCGCGACCCGGCTCGCCCGCGGGGAGGCTCAGTCCGACCGGCTGGAGCCCATCGCGCTGCCAGGTCCCCTCAAGGTCTGGCGGGTTATTCGCTAGGCGGTCAGAGCAACCGGCGATCGAGCCGGATGATCCGGCAGGGATCGCCGGCCGTCGCGGCCTTCTCGTGCGGCGCGCGGATCAGCAGCGCCTCGGCGCGGCCGAGCACGGCCAGCATGGAGGAATCCTGGCGCTTCTCCGGATCCGCCACCGGCAGGCAGCCGGGTTCGAGCGCGAGGGTGGCGCGCATATAGTCGGCGCGGCCATCGTTGGCCGGCAGGTCGCGGGCGAGCGTGGCCGGTTCGCTCCGGTCGGCGCCCGCCTGCGGGTCGCCCTGCAGGGCTCGGATTGCCGGCACGACGAACAGCAGTCCGCAGACGATCGACGACACCGGATTCCCGGGCAGGCCGATCACCAGCATGTCGCCCAGTCGCCCGTGCATCAGCGGCTTCCCGGGCCGGAGCGCCACACGCCAGAAGCCGAGTTCCAGCCCCTCCCGGGCGAGCGCGGCCTGGACCAGGTCGTGGTCGCCGACGGATGCGCCGCCGAGCGTCACCAAGAGGTCGGCCCGGGCCTCGCGGGCGCGGCGGAACGCATCTTCCAGGGCCCCGTGATCGTCGGCGGCGATACCGAGGTCGATGATCTCGGCGCCGGCCTCGGCGGAGAGGGCGGCGAGCGCGAGGCTGTTCGAGGCGACGATCTGGTCCCAAGCTGGCACGGCGCCGGGTTCCACAAGCTCGTCGCCGGTCGCGAGGATCGCCACGCGCGGCCGGCGGCGGACCGAGAGTTCCGGCTGGCCGGCCGCCGCGGACAACGCCAGGCGCCGCGCGTCGAGGGTCATGCCGGCGACCAACAGGGTCTCGCCGGCGGTGAAGTCCAGGCCGGCCCGGCGGATAAAGCGGTCTCTTTCGACCGCCTCCATCACCCGAACGACGTCGCCCTCGGCCTGCGCGTCCTCCTGGATCAGGATCCCGTCGGCGCCCTCCGGCACGGGAGCGCCGGTGAAGATCCGCACCGCCTCGCCGGGGCCGATGCGCCCCGAGAAGCCGTGACCGGCCGCGCTGGTCCCGATCAATCTAAGGCTGGCACCAACCACGGACGCATCGGCGAAGCGGACCGCGTAGCCGTCCATGGCGGAGGCCGGGAACGGCGGCTGCGTTCGGGAGGCGGCGACATCAGCCGCCAACGTGCGCCCTGCGGCCCGGGCCAGCGGAATCGTTTCTGCCTCGACCGGCGCGGGGATGCTTGCGAGCACCCGTGCCAGCGCTTCGGCGACCGGGATCAGCCCAGTGCTCATGCGTCGGGCGCCCGGTAGGCACCGGAGCGGCCGCCATCCTTGGCGATGAGGCGGATGCCCTCGATCCGCATGCCGCGATCCACCGCCTTCACCATGTCGTAGACCGTCAGGCAGGCCACGGAGACCGCGGTCAGCGCCTCCATCTCGACCCCGGTCGGGCCCTGGACCCGCACCTCGGCGGCGATGCGCAGGCCCGGCAGCGCGTCGTCCAGCTCGCACTCGACCCGCACCTTCGACAGCAGCAGCGGATGGCAGAGCGGGATCAGCTCGTGGGTCCGCTTGGCGGCCATGATCCCGGCGAGCCGCGCGGTGCCGACCACGTCGCCCTTCTTGGCGTCGCCCTCGCGAATCAGCGCCAGGGTCTCGGGCTGCATCACCACGCTGCCCTCGGCCCGGGCGGTGCGGTCGGTGGCGGGCTTGTCGGTGACGTCGACCATGTTGGCCGCGCCGCTGGTGTCGAGATGGGTGAGCGTCGAACCCGGTTCCATGCTCACCCCTTCTTCTTGTCGTCTTGCTTCTTGGTCTTGCCGGCCTTGGCGTCCGGCTCCGGCCCGTCGCCCTCGCCGAACAGCAATTCTTGGGTCGCACGCGTGACGTCCGCCTGCCGCATCAGGCTCTCGCCGACCAGCACCACGCCCAGGCCGTGCTCCCGGAGCCGCCTGACGTCGGCGTGGCCGCCGATGCCGCTCTCGGCCACGGCGATCCGGTCCGCCGGGATGCCCGGGGCGAGGCGGATCGCGGTCTCGAACGAGACCTCGAAGGTCTTGAGGTTGCGGTTGTTGATCCCGATCAGGGCCGTGCCGAGCGGCACCGCGCGGTTCAACTCGGCCTCGTCGTGGACCTCGACCAGCACGTCCATGCCGAGCTCGTGCGCGGTGGCGACCAGGGCCTGCGCCTCGTCGTCGTCCAGGCAAGCCATGATGGCGAGGATGCAATCGGCACCCCAGGCCCGGGCCTCGTAGACCTGGTAGGGCTCGAACAAAAAGTCCTTGCGCAGGACCGGGAGCCCGCAGGCCGCCCGCGCCTCGGTGAGGTATTCCGGACGCCCCTGGAATGACGGCTCGTCGGTGAGCACCGACAGGCAGGTGGCACCGCCGGCCTCGTAGGCCGCCGCCAGCGTCGCGGGCGCGAAATCCTCGCGGATCAGGCCCTTCGACGGGGAGGCCTTCTTCACCTCCGCGATCAGGGCCGGGCGCCCGGCATCGAGATGGCTCCGGATCGCCGCCGCGAACCCGCGCACCGGCACGGCCTGGGCGGCGCGGCGCTCGAGCTTGGCCAGCGGCACCCGCAGCTTCGCCTCGGCGATCTCGCGGCGCTTGTAGGCCTCGATCCGGGCCAGCACGTTGGGCCGCTCGTTCGGCGCCTCGGCAGAACCCTCATGGGTCACCGATTCCTGCGTGAGCGTGCTCATCGGCACTCCTCCCCGTTCGAGCGATCGTTCGAGGCCCGGACCAAGCGGGCGAGGGTGTCCCGCGCCGCCCCGGAATCGACGGCATCCTGCGTCCGCGCGAGCCCGTCCGCCAGGGTCGACGCCGCCCCCGCGACGACGAGGGCCGCGCCTGCATTGAGAACGGCGATGTCCCGGTAGGCGTTGCGTGCGCCGGCCAGGACGGCTTCGAGCGCCCGGGCGTTGTCGGCAGGATCGCCGCCGCGCAGCTCTTCCGGTGCCCGCAATGGGAGGCCGAGGTCCCGCGGATCGATGGTGAACCGGGACAACCGGCCCTCCTCGAGGGCGACCACGCGGGTCGGCCCGGTGACGGTGATCTCGTCCAGTCCGTCGGAGCCGTGGACGGTCCAGACCCGGCGGCTGCCGAGTTCGGCGAGCACCTTCGTCAGCGGCTCGGCCAGCGCCTCCTGCGCGACGCCGAACAGCTGGTAGGCGACGCCCGCCGGATTACAGAGCGGTCCCAGCAGGTTGAAGATCGTCCGCACCGGCAGCTCGGAGCGCACCGCCGCCACGTGGCGCATGGCGCCGTGATGGGCCTGGGCGAATAGGAAGCACAGGTTGGCCTCGGCGAGGCACCGGGCCTGACCCTCGGCATCGAGCCCAAGCCTGACGCCCAAAGCCGCCAACACGTCGGCGGCACCCGAGCGCGAAGTCGCGGCGCGGTTCCCGTGCTTGGCCACCGGCACGCCGCAGGCGGCGACCAGGATGGCGGCGAGCGTCGAGACGTTCACGCTGCCGGAATGATCGCCGCCGGTGCCGACCACGTCGACGGCGCCTGCGGGCGCATCGATCCGGGTCATGCGGGCGCGCATCGCCTCGGCGGCGCCGACGATCTCCTCGACGGTCTCGCCGCGCACCTTCAGGGCGGCCAGGAACGCGCCGGCCTGCACGGGCGTGACCTCGCCCGACAACAGGTCGTCGAAGGCCGCGCGCGCCTCGGCACGGTCGAGGGCCAGGCCCCCGGCGACCTTGGCGAGATGGGGTCTGAAGCTGTCCATGCGCTCTGTCGGAAGGCCGCCCCGGCCGTCCGGCGTCAATGCACGTCGGCGCGGGTCCTGTCACGCGCCGCGTTCCAGGCGGCGGCCAGATCCAGGAAGTTCCTCACGATCTCCGTGCCGTGCTGCGACCGGATGCTCTCGGGGTGGAACTGCACCCCGTGGAGCGGCCGCTCGGCGTGCTCCAGCCCCATGATCAGGCCGTCAGCCTCAGCCGTGACCCGCAACGTGTCCGGGCAGCTGGCCCGGTCCACGATCAGGGAATGGTAGCGGGTCGCCTCGAAGCTGTCGTTCAGGCCCCGGAACAGGCCGCTGGCGCCATGCCGGATGGTCGAGACCTTGCCGTGCAGCGGTAGCGGCGCCCGGATCACGTCGCCGCCGAAGGCCTGGCCGATCGCCTGGAGCCCGAGGCAGACGCCGAAGATCGGGATCTCGTGTGAGAGGTCTCGGACGACATCGAGGCAGATGCCCGCCTCGTTCGGCGTACATGGGCCGGGTGAGAGCACGATCGCGTCCGGCGCCTTAGCGCGGATGTCGGCGACGGTGATCGTATCGTTGCGGGCGACCGCGACGGCGCCGCAGAGCGGGCCGATCAGGTGAACGAGATTCCAGGTGAAGGAATCGTAGTTGTCGATGACGAGGACGTTGGACATCGCGGCGGCACGCTCGGGCATTTTCGCGATGTGAGCCCTCTCGCCCGCAGGGTCAACCTCGCTCTACTGCCCGCGCTTGGCCTGGGCGGCGAACCGAACCGCCTCCTCGGCGGCCCGGAACAGCGCCTTGGCCTTGTTGACGCATTCCTGCTGCTCGGAGGCCGGATCGGAATCGTAGACGATGCCGGCGCCGGCCTGGACGTGCATGCGCCCGTCCTTCACGATCGCCGTACGCAGGACGATGCAGGTATCCATCTCGCCGCGCGCGCCGAAATAGCCGATGCAGCCGGCGTAAGGCCCGCGCTTCTCGTGCTCCAGCTCGTCGATGATTTCCATGGCCCGCACCTTCGGAGCGCCCGAGACCGTGCCGGCCGGGAAGCCGGCCGCGAGGGCGTCGAGCGGATCGTGGCGCGGATCGAGGTCGCCCTCGACGTTCGACACGATGTGCATGACCTGGCTGTAGCGCTCGATGAAGAACGAATCGGTGACCCGCACGGTGCCGATCTTCGAGACCCGGCCGGCATCGTTGCGGCCGAGATCGAGCAGCATCAGATGCTCGGCGCATTCCTTCGGATCGGCCAGCAATTCGGCGGCGAGCGCCGCATCCTCGGCCGGGGTCGCGCCGCGGCGGCGCGTGCCGGCGATCGGCCGGACCGTGACGGTCCCGTCGCGCACGCGCACCAGGATCTCCGGCGACGAGCAGACGATCTGGAAAGCCTCGAAGTCGAGGTAGCAGAGGAACGGCGCCGGGTTGGTCCGCCGCAGCGAGCGGTACAGGCTGTAGGCGGGCAGCGTGAACGGCGCCGAGAAGCGCTGGGACAGCACCACCTGGAATACGTCGCCGGCGACGATGTACTCCTTCGCCTTCGCGACCATGCCGGCGAAGGCCTCGGGGGAGGTGTTCGAGACCGGCTCGGGATGCGCCACCGTCGAGAGGTCCACCCGCGCATCCACCGGCAGCGGGCCTTCGAGGGCCTCCGCCACCCGGTCGAGGGACGCGAGCGCAGCCTCGTAGGCGGCGCGGGCGGTGACGCCGGGCGAAGGTCGCACCGGCGAGATGACGGTGATCTGGTCGCGGATCGAATCGAACACCACCATGACGCGCGGGCGCATCAGGATCGCGTCCGGCACGCCCAGGGGATCCGGGTTCGGCTCGGGCAGCCGCTCCATGGCGCGGACCATGTCGTAGCCGAGATAGCCGAACAGGCCGGCGGCCATGGGAGGCAGGTCCTGCCCGCCGGATTCGCCGATCGCGCTCTCGGCGATCAGTGCCCGCAGGCTGGCGAGCGGCGCCCGGTCGTCCGGCTCGAAGGCGTCGAGATCCGCCCCGCGGGCGATCGCGGGGGCGCCGTCGCGACAGCGCCAGATCAGGTCCGGATCGAGACCGATCATCGAGTAGCGGCCGCGCACCGCGCCGCCCTCCACCGATTCGAGCAGGAATGCCGGGCCGGCATGCCGGGCGCGCAGCTTCAGGAACGCCGCCACCGGCGTCTCGAGGTCGGCGACCAGGCTGAGTTCGACGAGGCTCGGCTGCCCGGCCTCGTAGCGTCCGGCGAAGGCCGCGTAGTCAGGCGCCTCGGCCATGGCCCTCAATACTCTCCGCCGATGGCCCGGCGCAGGGCCGCCTGATCGATCTTCACACCCGCGTTCTTCTGGACCTCGGAAATGTACTGGGACAGCACGTCATCGGCGAGCGCGGCCTGGAAGTTCTTGGTGATCGCCTTGTCGCCCTGGGTGTTGGCTACGAAGGCCGGCATCGTCGCCGCCGTAACCTTGAACACGGCGCGCGAATCACCCGCGGCCGCGGTGCCAGCCTTGCCGACCGGGGTGGCGAAGATCAGGTTCACGTCGTCGGCGGTTAGCATGTCCTTGGCCTGGTTGCGGGCAAGGTCCTGCGCCTCCTGCGTGTTGACGCCGACCTCCTGGGCGACCGCCTCGATGGTCGCGCCGCCGTTAAGCTTCTCCGCCAGCTCCCGGCCCTTGGCCTGGAGCCGCTTGGCGATCTCGGCGGTGGTCCAGCCGGCCTTCACGCCGTCCCGGACCTCGTCCAGCGGCTTGTCGTGCGCGGCGTCGATGCCGGTTACGTCGTACCAGACGTAGCCGCCGGACTTGGTGCGCAGCGGCTCGTTGTCGCCGCCGATCTCGGCCCGGAACAGGGCCGGCAGGGTGGTGTCCGGGTCGGGGATGTCGGCGACGCGCTGGCCGTCCGGGCCCTTGCCCTGGGGATCCACCGCCTTGACGGTCACGAGCTTCAGCCCGCGCTCGGCGGCGATGTCGGCGAGCGGCTTGGCGCTGGCGCGCTGGTCCTCGATGGCGTCCCGGGTCGTCTCCATGGCGTCCCGGGCACGGCTGAGCGCCAGGCCCTTGCGGATCTCGCCCTCGACCTCGGCGAACGGCTTGACCGTGCCGGGCTCGATCTTGGTCACCCGCAGCAGCACGGTGCCGAAGCGGCCCTGGACCGGCTGGCTCACGCCGCCCTCGGGCAGCGCGAAGGCGGCGTCCGCCACCACCTTGTCGAACAATTCGGCCTTGGTCAGCGTGCCGAGCGTCAGGTCGGTGCCGCCGGTGCTGCGTTCCTCGGCCACGGCCTCGAAGGTCTTCGAGCCGTCCTCGATCGCCTTGCGGGCGGTCTCGGCCGCGGTGGCATCCGGAAACACGACCTGCTGGATCGTGCGCTTCTCCGGGCTGCCGTAGCGGCCCTTGTTCAGCTCGTAGGCGGCCTTGGCGTCCGCATCGGTGATCGCCTCCGGCTTGGCCATCGCCTCGGGATCGACCACCAGCAGGGTCGCGGTCCGGAATTCCGGCGCCCGGAAACCGGACTTGTTGGCCTCGTACCAGGCCTTCAATGCGTCCTCGGTCGGGGCCGGGATCTCTCCGGCAACGGACGGGGTCAGCATCAGGTAGGCCGCAGAGCGGCGCTCGGTGGTGTAGCGGTGGACCGCCTCGCGCATCGCCGCCGGCACGTGCAGATCGGACGACACGGCCTCGGCGAGCTGCAGCCGCGCGATCACGGAGCGCTGCTCGCGCACGAACAGGCCCTCGTTCAGGCCCGCCCGCTGGAGGGTCTGGTAAAACAGCTGCGGCTCGAACTGCCCTTGCGCGTTCTGGAAGCTCTTCTCGTCGTGGATCGCCCGGATCACCGAGGCGTCCGGCACCCCGAGACCGAGATCGTGCGTCTTCTGGTCGAGGGCCGCCTCGGTGATCAGCTGCGACATCACCTGCCGGTCGAGGCCGAGCATCCGCGCCTGGTCCGGGGTGAGCGCACGCTTCAGCTGCGTCTGATAGCGCTGCAGCTGGTTCTGGTAGGCTTGGCGCACCTGCTCGGCGGTGATCGGCGTGCTGCCCACCGTCGCGACGTTGCTGCTGGAGCCGCCGCGGAAGAATTCCTCCACGCCGAAGATCCCGACGCCCGCGATCAGCAGGGTGAAGATGATCGTCAAGACGATCTTGCCGAGCCAATGCTGGCTGGCGTTGCGGATGCCCTGAAGCATGATCTGTGATCGGATACCTTCGGCCGTCGACCCGTCGCCGGGCCGGTGCCATCCCTGAAAGCCGACCGCGATAGACCATTCGCGCCCACAGGCAAAGGCTCACCCATTCGGACGGTTTGCGCGCCCAAGCTCGCTCTGGTAGGCCCCGCCGACCCCGGAATACCGTGGCGGCGCGGGGAAGAGGTGAGGGCTAGGGATGTCGCAGACGGGGCGGAAACCGCTGGTCGCCGGCAACTGGAAGATGAACGGGACCCGGGCTTCGATCAAAGTGGTCGAGGCGATCCGGGACGGTCTCACGCCGGACCTGGCATCCCGCGTCGAGGTGCTGATCTGCCCGCCCGCGACGCTGATCGGCTCCTGCGTGGCCGCGGCCGCCGGCTCGCCGATCGTCATCGGCGGCCAGAACCTGCACGCCCGGCCGAGCGGCGCCTTCACGGGATCGATCTCGGCGGAGATGCTGGCCGACCTCGGCGCGCAATACGTGATCGTCGGCCATTCCGAGCGCCGGGCCTACCATCACGAGACGGATGACGGCGTCCACGCCAAGGCGCTCGGCGCCCGCCGCGCCGGCTTGAGCGGAATCATCTGCGTCGGCGAGACCATCGAGGAGCGCGAGCAAGGGCGCGCCCTCGATATCGTTCGCGCACAGCTGGCCATCGGCTTGCCAAAGGGCGCCACCGCGGCCGACACTGTGATCGCCTACGAGCCGGTCTGGGCGATCGGCTCCGGCCGGACCCCGACGCCCCGCGACATCGCCGAGGTCCACGCGTCTCTGCGGGAGATGCTGGACAAGCTCGTCGGCGACGAGGCCCACCGGATCCGCATCCTCTACGGCGGCTCCGTGAAGCCCAGCAACGCCCGCGAGCTGATGGCGGTGGAGAACGTCGACGGCGCCCTGGTGGGCGGCGCGAGCCTCGTGGCCGAGGACTTCCTGGGGATCTGCGCCGCCTACGCGTGAGGCGCGGGCGGGGGTCTCGGGCAGGGTCTCGGGCAAAGCCTTCGTCAGGGTCTCGGGACTGTCACACGATCCTGCTTTGTGGGGCGTGACGACACCCGACCGCGAAGCCTGCCATGACCATCGATCACGACCGCGCCGACCCATCGATGGTGGACATGATCCGCCGCGAGATCCTCGACAGCTACGACGAGGAGATGGAGCTCGGGTTCGAGGACGACCGCCTCGACAGCCTCGAGGGCGGGACCGGCTCCGGCAGCGACCGCCGCTTCTATTTCCGGGAGCTGCTGCGCCTCCAGCACGAACTGGTCCGCCTGCAGGACTGGGTCCAGCACAGCAAGCTGCGCGTCGTGGTCCTGTTCGAGGGGCGCGATTCGGCCGGCAAGGGCGGCGTGATCAAGCGGATCACCCAGCGCCTCAACCCGCGCGTCTGCCGGGTCGCGGCGCTGCCGGCGCCGAGCGAGCGCGAGCGCACGCAATGGTACTTCCAGCGCTACGTCAGCCACCTGCCGGCCGGCGGCGAGATCGTGCTGTTCGACCGCTCCTGGTACAATCGGGCCGGCGTCGAGCGCGTCATGGGCTTCTGCTCCGATGCCGACGTCGAGGAGTTCTTCCGCTCGGTGCCCGAGTTCGAGCGCATGCTGGTGCGCTCCGGCATCGTGCTGCTGAAATACTGGTTCTCGATCACCGACGAGGAGCAGGCCCTGCGCTTCCACATGCGCATCGCCGACCCGTTGAAGCAGTGGAAGCTGTCGCCGATGGATGTCGAATCCCGCCGGCGTTGGGAGGACTACACCCGCGCCAAGGAAGACATGCTGACCCGCACCCACATCCCCGAGGCGCCCTGGTGGGTCATCGAGGCTGTGGACAAGAAGCGCGCCCGCCTCAACTGCATCAGCCACCTGCTCGAACAGATCCCCTACCAGGACGTCGAGCATCCGCCGGTTCACCTGCCCGAGCGGGTTCGCCACGCGGATTACATCCGCACGCCGACCCCGCCGGAGATGCTCGTCCCGTCGCGCTACTGAGCGGCGAACTGGTCGCGCGTCAGAGCTTGAACGCCTGGCGGGCCATCAGGCGCCAGCGGCCGCCGTCCCGGTGCCAGACCTGCAGCACCCCGATATGGACCGGCGAGGTCTTGACACCCGAGACGGTTTCGCCGGTGAAGACGTGCCGGACGATCGCGTCCTCCCCGATCACCGAGGCCGAGCGGTCCGACAGCGTGATGCTGGGGAAGCGCGAGGCGCCGCTGGTCAGCGCGCCGACGAAGGCCGCCTTGTCCTGCACAACGCCGCTCGAATGGCCGTAGCTCAAGCCATCGAGGGTGAGGGCATCGAGGGCGGTGCCGTCCGCCGCGAGCAGGGCCTTGGTCAAGGCATCCACCGCCGCCTCGACCTCGGCGGTCTGGGCGGAGGCTTCCGTTCCGGCGGCGAACCCCGGCGGCGCGTGGATCAGGATCGGCGCGGCGAACGCGGCGGCGAGCGCCGAACGGCGTGAGATGGTCATGGCGAGGCTCCCGGGCGGGGCGGCGCGTTCGATGAGCCGCCTTCCCGCCCGTCAGAACACGGTCCGACCCCGGACGCGAGGCCGACCGGGAACAACCGGGGGCCGATCGTCAAGTTGGCGGCGGCCAGCGAGTGGTGTATGGCCGACGCAGATTTGCGACCGGCGCGCCAAGTCGAATGCCTGACACCTCGAATGCCTGGCACTTCGAGTGCTTGGCTCCTCGAACGCCTGGCACCGGCCGCCCGTCGCCGGATCGCCTCCTCGGGACCGGCGCGCGAAGCCGAACCAGATTCCGGAACACCGATGCAGACCGTCCTGATCGTCGTCCACCTCATCATCGTGCTCGCGCTAATCGGCGTCGTGCTGCTGCAGCGTTCTGAGGGCGGCCTCGGGCTCGGCGGTGGCGGCGGGGGTGGCGTCGCCGGCTTCATGACCGGCCGCGGCCAGGCCAACGCCCTGACCCGCGCGACTGCGATCCTGGCCGCCCTGTTCTTCGCCACCAGCATGCTGCTCGCCGTGATGTCGCACCGTTCGGCGGCGCCGAAGTCGATCCTCGACACCGGCGCGTCCTCGCCCGTCGGCCAGCCGGCCAAGCAGCCGACCGGAGCCGACAACCTGCTCGACACCCTGCGCCAGCAGCAGGACCGGGCCCCCGCGACCGCGCCGGCCCAGCCGGCCGTGCCCGAGGCGCCGCAGTCGCGCTGACGCGGCGCATGGCCGAAACGGATACCGGGTCGGCACTGGACGCGCGTGACAACCGGCCCCGTGAGCCGCAAGAGGTCAGGCGGCGGATGAGCGTGGGCCGACGATTCGGCTCAGCTCCGGTCCGCCCTGGCGGGCCGTTCCCGTTGCCCGCCTGATCCCCAACCATTCCATCGCCGGCAGGCTTGCCGTTTGGCAAAGGCCAGCGCTTTCTGTATGGACCGAGGCCCATGACGCGGTACGTTTTCATCACCGGCGGCGTGGTTTCCTCCCTCGGTAAGGGACTCGCCTCGGCGGCGCTGGCCGCCGTACTCCAGGCCCGGGGTTACCGGGTGCGGATGCGCAAGCTCGACCCCTACCTGAACGTCGATCCGGGCACGATGAGCCCGACCCAGCACGGCGAGGTGTTCGTCACCGACGACGGCGCCGAGACCGACCTTGATCTCGGCCATTACGAGCGCTTCACCGGCGTGCCGGCGAGCCGGGCCGACAACATCACCACCGGCCGGATCTACCAGGACATCATCGCCAAGGAGCGGCGCGGCGACTATCTTGGCGCCACCATCCAGGTGATCCCGCACGTCACCAACGCGATCAAGGATTTCGTCCTCGACGGCAACGACACGTTCGACTTCGTGCTGGTCGAGATCGGCGGCACGGTCGGCGACATTGAGGGGCTCCCGTTCTTCGAGGCGATCCGCCAGCTCGGCCAGGAACTGCCCCGCG
Source organism: Methylobacterium sp. AC315 (assembly GCF_979253755.1). Taxonomy (NCBI): domain Bacteria; kingdom Pseudomonadati; phylum Pseudomonadota; class Alphaproteobacteria; order Hyphomicrobiales; family Methylobacteriaceae; genus Methylobacterium; species Methylobacterium sp. AC315. Next base: position 222,849 of record NZ_CEEDEA010000003.1, on the reverse strand, counting down.
GCACCTGTGCGTACGTCCATCTGACGCTGCTGCCCTACATCCCGTCGGCGGGCGAATTGAAGACCAAGCCGACCCAGCACTCCGTGAAGGAGCTGCGTTCGATCGGCATCCAGCCCGACATCCTGCTCTGCCGTTGCGACCGGCCGATCCCGATCGAGGAGCGGCGCAAGCTCGCGTTGTTCTGCAACGTCCGCGAGACCGCGGTGATCGAGGCGCTCGACGTGGCCTCGATCTACGAGGTGCCGCTCTCCTACCGGAAGGCCGGGCTCGACCGGGAGGTGCTCGGCCATTTCGGCCTGGAGCACGGCGAGGAGCCGGATCTCGGCCGCTGGACCACCATCTCCGACCGGGTGCGCAACCCCGAGGGCGAGGTCTCCATCGCCATCGTGGGCAAGTACACAGGGCTAAAGGACGCCTACAAGTCGCTCACCGAGGCTCTGATCCACGGCGGCATCAGCCACCGGGTGAAGGTCAACCTCGAATGGATCGAGGCCGAGGTGTTCGAGCGCGAGGATCCCGCGCCGTTCCTCGAGGGCCTGAACGGCATTCTGGTGCCCGGCGGCTTCGGCCAGCGCGGGGCAGAGGGCAAGATCCGGGCGGCCCGCTACGCCCGCGAGAAGCGCATCCCGTATTTCGGGATCTGCTTCGGCATGCAGATGGCCGTGATCGAGGCCGCCCGCTCGCTGGCCGGGGTGCCGAACGCCAACTCCACCGAGTTCGGCGAGACCTCCGAACCGGTGGTCGGTCTGCTGACCGAGTGGCTGCGCGGCAACGAGCTGGAGCGCCGCGCGGCGGTCGGCGATCTCGGCGGCACGATGCGGCTCGGGGCCTACGACGCACAGCTCGACCCCGATTCGAAGATCGCCAAGATCTACGGGTCGGAGCGGATCTCCGAGCGGCACCGCCACCGCTACGAGGTCAACATGGCCTATCGCGAGCGGCTGGAGGCGAAGGGCCTGCGCTTCTCCGGCCTCTCGCCGGACGGGCTCCTGCCCGAGACCGTCGAGCATGTCGGGCACCCGTGGTTCATCGGCGTGCAGTTCCACCCGGAGCTGAAGTCTCGCCCGTTCGAGCCGCACCCGTTGTTCAAGGGGTTCGTCGGCGCGGCGATCGAGCAGAGCCGGCTGGTCTGAGCGCCGGGGCGCGGCTCCGCGCCGCTGCTCGCGCCCGGGCCCCGAACCCTATATCGGTCGGATCGTGACCGAGATCCTGTTCTACCACATGCAGCGCCAGCCCCTGGAGAAGGTGCTGCCGAACCTCGTCGAGCGCTCGCTCGGCCGGGGCTGGCAGGCCGCGATCCAGGCGGCCACCGAGGAGCGGCTTCAAGCCCTCGACGACCACCTATGGACCTATTCCGACGAGAGCTTTCTGCCCCACGGCACCGACCGTGATCCCGACGCGGCCGGGCAGCCGGTGGTACTCACCTTGCGCGACGTGAACCCCAACACCGCCTCCATCCGATTTTTGGTGGAGGGCGCCGACCTGCCGCCGGACGCAGAGTGCTACGAACGGATCTGCATTCTGTTCGACGGGACCGACCAGGACGCCCTGCTGCGCGCCCGCGAGCAGTGGCGCCAGGCCAAGGAGGCGGGCCATACCGTCGCTTACTGGCAGCAGGACGATTCGGGCCGCTGGAACAAGAAGGCTTGACCGTGCTCCTCCGCAAACGTCTCGCGCATACCGCGCTCGTCCTCATCCTGACGGCGCCGCTGCCACTCCACGCGCAGGACGCACACCATCCCGGCCCTCAAGCGGAGGCCAAGCCAGCGCCTCGCGGGCCGGAGGGCCGGCGCCTTCCTCCGGATTCGACCACGCGCCAGAGCGTGACGCTCCCCGACGGCCGGACCCTCGACTTCACCGCCACGGCCGGCAGCCTGCCGCTCGTCGACGAGGCCGGGAAGCTTCAGGCCGAGGTGGCCTACGTCGCCTACACGATGGCCCCGGAGGCCGGGCGCCAGCGGCCCGTCACCTTCGCGGTCAACGGCGGCCCGGGAGCAGCGGCCGCCTACCTGAATATCGGGGCGATCGGGCCGTGGCGCCTGCCCACCGGCGGCGCCAGCATCAGCCCATCGCAACCGGTGGCGCTGACGCCCAACGACGGCACCTGGCTCGACTTCACCGACCTCGTCTTCATCGATCCGGTGGGCACCGGCTACAGCCGGGCCGCGGACGGGAACGGCAAGAGTTACTGGAGCATCGACAGCGACGCAGCCACGCTCGCGGCCGTCATCGCCCGCTACCTGCGGGTCAACGACCGCATGGCGAGCCCGAAATTCTTCGTCGGCGAGAGCTACGGCGGCTTCCGCGGGCCGCTGATCACCGAGAAGCTGCAGGAGGATATCGGTGTCGGCCTGTCCGGGCTGGTGCTGCTGTCGCCGGTGCTGGATTTCGGCTGGCTCGAGACGCCGCGGGCCAATCCCTGGGGCTACGTACTGAAGCTGCCGTCCCTGGCGGCCGGCGCCCTCGAACGGGCCGGCACGGCGCCGAGCCCGGCTTTGCTCGGCGATGCCGAGGCCTACGCGGTGGGCCCCTATCTCGCCGACCTGCTCAAGGGCCCCGGCGACAAGGCCGCCGTTGCGCGCATGACCGACAAGGTCGCGGCCTTCACCGGGTTCGACGCAGCCTTCGTGAAAGCGCAGGCGGCGCGCCTGTCCACCCGCAGCGTTCAGCGCGAGTTCGACCGGGCGGAGCAGCGCGTCACCAGCGCCTACGACACCGGCATCACGGGCTGGGACCCGAACCCGGACGCCGCACAATCGGGCTTCGAGGATCCCCAGCTCACCGCGCTCCAGGCGCCGCTGACCAGCGCGATGCTCGACCTCTACGCGCGCACGTTGAAGTGGCCGGTGCCGAACATGCGCTACGAGTTGCTGAACAACGCCGTGAACCGCGGTTGGACCTGGGGCTCGGGCCGGCAGGCCCCGGAGGCGCTATCGAACCTGAAGGGCGTGCTGGCGCTGGACGGCCGGCTCAGGGTGCTGGTCGCCCACGGCTTCACCGATCTCGTGACGCCCTACTACGCCTCGAAGCTCCTGCTCGCGCAGGTGCCGGCCTACGGCGCCGGGCGGGTCAGCCTCGCGGTCTACCCCGGCGGCCACATGTTCTACTCGCGGGACGATTCCCGGGCCGCGTTCAAGCGGGACGTCGAGCGCCTGTACCGGGATGCCGTACAGGCGCGCGGGGCGACCGCAGACCCCGTCGAGCACCGTGAGGACAAGCCCTGATCCTCAGGTGGCGTCGTCGAAGGCCAGCGCCTCGGCCGGGTACTCGATCATCATTCGGCGCTGCGCGTCGGTGTTCTGCCACGCGCCGACCTTGATATAGCGCTCCTCCAAGTCCCGGACCTCGATGACCCGGTCGATCGACGGAATACCCCGGAAGATCTGCGGCCAGTTGGACGCGAAGTAGAAGACCTGCTCGACCCGCTCGGACAGGTGGCAGATCGCCGGGCCGAAGGTCCCCAGGCCGAACACGAGGTAGCGGCCGTTGACCAAGGCCGTGACGTCGGCGATCAGCGACTCGCTCTGCGTCTCCACCGGCAATCCGAGACCCTGCGCATAGGCCTCGACCGCGGCGATCACCGGGTTCAGCCGGTTCTCGAAGACCAGCTTGATCGAGCGGATGCGGCCCTCGCCGAGCAGCCGGTCGATCACCATGCGGTAGAACGCGAAGGGCGGCTGGGGATAATGCGGGTCGACCCAGGTGCTGAAGATGTCGCCCGAGCGGATGTGGATCAGGAGCTGGTCGTCGGGCTTGGGCGGGACCGTCGCCGGCAGGCCGTTGAACAGGGGGCGGATCATCCCCTGGATGATCGCCCGTGAATCCGGCGGCGCGTCGAGGCTCACCTGCCGCTGGAACTGCGTCGGATCGAAGAACAGGCCGGACAGGAAGTACCCGTCGGTCGGCAGCGGCTCGTCCGGAGGCAGGAAGGTGATGCCGTCACAAGTCAGCCGCTCGGTCAGGAAGATGACTTTGCTGCGGTCGAACTTCGGAACCGCCACGTATTTCAGGTTCAGCGCCTTCGCGACCGACAGGGCGATGATGTACTGGATCAAGCAGTTGCCGAATGCGCCGTTCTGGAACACCGCCACGCCCACGAGGGCGCCGCTCGTGCGACCCGGACTGCTCTCCAGGGTATAGGCGGTGAAGGCGTTGGCGCCGGGCTTCTCGTTCAGGAGCGTCACGTCGAGGCCCAGCATGGCCCGCAGGGCGATCAGGTCGAACGCCGCCTCCTCGCACATGACCCGGACCGTGACGTTCGGCAACGAGGCCGGCATCGCGACGCGGACGGAACGCGTCCAGGCGCGCTCGTCGGCCTCAATGACGACCGTGCCGGCCTCCGACTCGACCGGACGGGACGTGATGCCCGGTGCGGACCAGGTCACGCCGTCCTGCGAGAACAGGATGGCGCCCTCCGCGACCGAACCACCCTCCCCGCACGGGATCCCGACAACGGACCGGACCGGGAAGCGGCCGCCGAGGTCGAGGTCCAGCCAGGTCCTATCCGCCTCGACGACCCGCTGCGGGGCGCGGCCGGCCGCGAGATCGACGAGGGCGGATGTCGGGGCGTCTTCCGGGGCCATCGTGTCTCCGAGGCGGGCTGGACCAAACGCGCCGAGGTCGGGGCCGGAGGGCGCGCCCGGCGGTGCCCGTATCGAACCCGACGCGTCAAGCCCATGGGCGCACCGCGAGGGCGCCCGACTAGTTCATTCGCCCGTCTTGGTCTTGAGCAGCAGGATCTCGATATCGCGCTGCGGGACGAAGTCCCTCATCACCGTCTCGAAGGTCGTCGGGCCGGTCTTCTTCACGTTGGCCCCGCAGAACGAGACCAGGGTCGTAGGATCCCCCTTGTCCACGACCAGCTTGAACTGGCCGATCGGGCCAGCCCAGTTGCCGCCGGAGCTGATCACGTGGGAGAGGGACCGTTCGTAGGCCTGGAACGCCCGGCTGCCGTCGGCGCTCGACCGCCGGTACAGGGCCTGGGCCGCCCGCTCGAAGGTCGGGTCCGTGCAATATCGGGTCGCGTAGTGCGCCTTCTGCGCCGGGTCGAGGTTCGGCCCGCCGTAGGACAGGCTCGCGAGACCGCCGAGGCTCGGGACGTAGCTCTGGCGCACCGCGATCTCGCGCCCGGCGGGAAAGACCTGCCGGCGCCAGAATTTCGACTTCAATGTCCAGAGCGGGGCATCCGCGATCGTCCCGTCCTTGTGCTCCTGCCGCTCCAGGATGCCGGCCGCGATCAGGTCGCGCCGCTGGCGCTCGCCGAGGCGGCGCAGGGCCGCTTCCGTCGCCGTGGTGGTTGGCACGAGCGGGATCCCCAGCGCCTTGAGCCGAGCGGTGATCTCCACGGGCGGTGTATCGCTCCGCATCAGGAACGCCCGCTGCTCGACCTGCGATTCGACGGGCTCGCCATCGACCGCGGACTGGAACTTCAGGAAGTTGTCGTGCGCCGGATCGGGGAGCGAAACCAGCATCTCGGAGTCACCGGTGATGTCGGGCATCGGGAACGCGATCGTGGTCTCGATGTCGGAATCGGTCAGGTTGCGGAACCGATAGTCGATCTGCACGGCCTGCTCGGAGAGGTACATATCCTCGGCCGCGAGGGCGATCGTGCCGGCCTTTTCCAGGACGAGCCCCCCGGCGATGAGCGCGGCGGTGCTGTCGTCGGACCGGACCGGAAGGGACGTGGCCGCCAGGACGACGAGGGCCAGCGACAAGGTACGCATCGACATCAACGCTCAAGGGTTCGAGAATCGGACAGGGGCCGGAATCGTCCACGCCGGCCGTTACACGGCGCCGGTGCCGCGGGCCAAGCGCCGACGGCGGTCGCGACGCGTCGAAGTCCGTCCCCCCAATGCGTTTCGACACTCACGGCCACCGCCCGACCCGCATATCCGTGCCGTACCCCAGGAGTCCGAAACGATTCCGCCGGGCCTCCGTTGTGCGAGAGCTGTCATGCGTCTACAACGATGGCGTGACGGTGCCCCGGAGACGGGGTGAAAAGGGAATGCGGTGAGGGGTACGAACCTCGAAACCGCGGCTGCCCCCGCAACTGTGAGCGGCGAGCGTCTGCCAGTAGGCCACCGGAGCGATCCGGGAAGGCGGCAGGCGCGCCGAGCCGCGAGCCAGGAGACCTGCCGTCACGATGAGATCCCGCAATGCCGCCGGTGGGGCGGCTGGAGACATGTTGATGACCACCTCGACCCTCGCCCCCATCGCCACCGGCATCCGCGCCGGAGAGCGTCCGGTTGCCGTCGCGCTCGCGGCCTTCCTGGGCCTCGGCCTCCTGTTCATGGCGGGCTTCTCGCCGGCGATCGCGCTGCACAACGCCGCGCACGATTTCCGGCATACCCAGAACTTCCCCTGCCACTGACGCCCCTGGCGCAGGGATGATCATCCGGCTTCTGTCGGCGGCCCTGGCCGCCGGCTTCCTCGCGGCCGTCGTCGTGACCGGCCTCGAGTTGACGCTGACGTCGCCGCTGATCGTGGCGGCCGAGCGCTATGAGACCAAGCAGACGCACCAGGCCGAGCGCAGGCTCCCGATCATGTCGGCTCAGGTCGTGCTGGCTCATGCGGGGCACGATCATGGCACACCGGACGCCGCACCCGAGTGGCAGCCCGGCGAGGGGTTGCCCCGGATGGCCTTCACCGCTCTGGCGACGCTCGTGGGCGGGGTCGGCTACGCCCTCCTGCTCGGTGCGGTGATCTTGGCCTGCGGCCGTGAGCCGACGCGGCAGGTCGGTGTCGCGTTCGCGATCGCGGGCTTCGCCAGCGTCGCTCTGGCCCCGGGCCTGGGATTGCCGCCGGAATTGCCGGGCAGCGAGGCGGCACCGCTCGCCGCCCGTCAGGCCTGGTGGGTGATGACCGCCGCCGCCACCGGGATGGGCCTGTACCTGATCACGGTCCGGCGCTCGCTGATCGCGATCCTGGGCGGCCTCGTGCTGATCGTGGCGCCGCACGTCGCCGGTGCGCCGCAGGCTGCGGAGGTGTCCTCGGAGCTTCCCGCGGCACTTGCGGCGCAGTTCGCGGCGCGCTCGCTGGCGATCAGCTTCGTCTTCTGGATGCTGATCGGCCTCGGCTTCGGCTGGGCCTGGCAGGCTTTCGGCCGTGGAAACGCAAGCGGGACGGTGCATGCCTGAGGCCGTCATGCCTGAGACCGTCCTTTACGTTTGTACGACCTGCCGCCGCCCGGGCGACGATCCGGACGGGCCCCGGGCCGGCGCGCGCCTGCTCGAGGCCCTGCGCGCGCGCAACACGTCCGGGCAGCTGCGGATCGAGGGGGTCGAGTGCCTGTCGGTGTGCAAGCGGCCCTGTTCCGTGGCGGTCGCGTCCGAGACCCGCTGGACCTACGTCTACGGCGATATGGACCCGTCCGAGTCGGCGGCGACCATCCTGGACGGGCTGGCCGCCTACGCGGCGACGCCGGACGGCATCGTGCCCTGGCGGGAGCGCCCTGCCGCATTCAAGACCGGCGTGATCGCCCGCATCCCGCCCTTTCCCGATCCCCGCCCGCTTCCGGCCGGCACCTTGGAGGCTGCGGAATGACCATCGTGACCAAGATCCCCTGCACCATCGTCACCGGCTTCCTGGGGGCCGGCAAGACGACGCTGGTCCGCCACGTCATCGAGAACGCCAAGGGCCGCCGCCTGGCGATCCTGGTCAACGAGTTCGGTGATGTCGGCTTCGACAAGTCGTTCCTGGCCGCCTGCGGCGTCGAGGGCTGCACCGAGGACTCCATCGTGGAGCTGCCGAACGGCTGCATCTGCTGCACGGTCGCCGACGACTTCGTTCCGGCGCTCGAGAGCCTGCTCGGTCGCGCCGAGCCGCCGGAGCACATCCTGATCGAGACCTCCGGCCTCGCCCTGCCGAAGCCGCTGGTCCAGGCGTTCCAGTGGCCGGCCATCCGCTCGCGGGTCACCGTCGACGGCGTCGTCGCCGTGGTGGACGGGCCGGCCGTGGCCGCGGGCGCCTTCGCGGAGGATCCCGAGGCCCTGGCCGCCCAGCGCGCCGCCGACACGGCGGTCGACCACGACAACCCGCTGGAGGAGGTGTTCGAGGACCAGCTCCTCTGTGCCGACCTCGTCGTGCTCAACAAGTCCGACCTGCTCGACGCCGAGACCCGCGCCCGGGTTCGCGCCGAGGTCGAGGCTCACCTGCCCCGCGCCGTGAAGGTGGTGGAGACCGAGAACGGCGCCATCGACCCGCTGGTGCTGCTCGGGCTCGGCGCCGCGGCCGAGGACGACCTCGACGCCCGCCCCTCGCATCACGGCGACGGCGAGGACCACGACCACGACGACTTCGAGACCGTAGCCCTGCCGATCCGCCCGGCCGTCACGGCCGGCAACCTCGCGGCCCGCGTCGAGAAGGCTGCCGAGGCCGCGGGTGTGCTGCGGATCAAGGGCTTCGCCGAGGTCGAGGGCAAGGCCATGCGCCTCGTGGTGCAGGGCGTCGGCCGGCGCGTGGCCCACCATTTCGACCGGCCCTGGCGGGCGGGCGAGAACCGGGACGGTCGCCTGGTGGTGATCGGCCTGAAGGGCTTCGACCAGGGCGCCGTCGCCGCGGCGCTCGCGGGATGATCGCGATCGCGCGCGCTCCCTCGCTGAGACGCTGCGCGCGCGCCCGATCTGGCGGGGCCTAGGAAGCGCGCCATGCATCTCGTCCGCATCGATACGGTCTCCCTCGACGAGGGCGAGGCGGCGGTGGATCTCGGGCAGGAGCCGGGCGACCTCGTCGTGCTCTCGTTCACCGACAGCGACCTCGCGGGCATCGGGCAGGCCCATGCCGGCGAGCCCGGGCTGCCGAGCCTGCGGCTCGCAAAGCTCGCCAAGCTCCGGCACCCGATGTCGGTGGATCTCTACGTCGAGCGCGTGGTCGCCCGCGCGAAGCTCGTCGTGATCCGCTGCCTCGGCGGGTTGGATTACTGGCGCTACGGCATCGAGCGCTGTGCCGCCGCGGCGCGGGCGCACGGTGTCGTGCTGGCGGTGCTGCCGGGCGACGACCGGCCGGACCCGCGCCTTGCCGGCTTCTCCACCGACCCGGATCTGGCCGAGCGGCTCGAATGCTATTTTCGCGCCGGCGGCCCGGAGAACCTGCGGCGGATGCTGCGCCTCCTGGCCGTCCGGGTCGGCGCGGGAGGCACGGTCGAGCCGCCTCAGCCGCTGCCGCGGGGGTTTCCCTGGTGCCCGGGCTGTGGCGCGCTGCCCCTGGGCGTCGCCGTCGCGGCGGCCGAGACGGCGGTGCCGCTGGCCGACATGCGGGCAAAGGCGCCCTTGGCCCTGCTCCTGGTCTACCGCTCCGCGGTGCTGGGCGGCGACACCGCGCCGTTCGTCACCCTGGTCGCGGCCCTGCGCGCCCGCGGGATCGGCGTCTTGCCGATGGCGGTGTCGAGCCTGAAGGAGCCGGAGGCGGCCCGGGCGGTGGCCGAGGCCGTGCGCGCCCGCAAACCGGATCTGGTGATCGCCGCCACCGCCTTCTCGGCGCGGGAGGACGGGATCGATTTCGTCCTCGACGGCGCCGATTGCCCGGTGCTTCAGGCCTACACGGTCGGCTCGCCCCAGGCGGCCTGGGAAGCCTCGGCGCGCGGCCTCGGGGCTGCGGACCTCGCGATGCAGGTCGCCCTGCCGGAATTCGATGGCCGACTCTCCGGCTTTCCGATCTCGTTCAAGGAAGAGGCCGCCGAGGTCGCCGGCTTCGCCGAGCGCCGGGCGGTTCCGTATCCGGCCGGCATCGAAGCCTTGGCCGAACGGGCGGCGGGTTGGCTGCGTCTCGCCGCCCTCCCCCGGGCCGAGCGGCGGGTGGCCGTCGTCCTGTCCGATTATCCCGCCCGTGGCGGCCGGGCCGGCTTCGCGGTCGGCCTCGACACGCCCGAAAGCGCCCGCGCGATTTTCTCTGATCTTGCCGGGTCGGGTTACGCGACCGGTTTGCCGCCCGAGCCGGCTGCACTGATGCAGGCGCTCACCGAGGGCGAGGCGGGCTTCGCGGTACCGCTTGGGGATTATGTCGCTTGGCTCGCCGAATTGCCGGCGGCGCAGCGTGAAGCGCTGACGGCTGCCTGGGGCGAGCCAGCGGACGACCCGACGTGCCGCGGTGGTCTTTTCCGGTTCCGGATGGTCACGGCGGATGCGGCGGCCCCTCCGCTCACCGCAGCCGACCGGATACGCCCGCGGCCGATCGCATCGCCGGTCCCCTCTCCCGTGCAGGAGGGGGAGCACGCCGCATGTTTCGCGGGCCGGGGCGCGAACACCGACGCCTTTGGGATGGCGGGCGGACACATCGCGCTCTTCCTCCAACCCGACCGCGGCCGCGACCCGGATCGGAAGACCGGCTACCACGATCCGGAGCGCGTCCCGACCCACGCCTACTTGGCGTTCCACCTCGGGCTCCGGCAGCGTTTCGACGCGCTGGTGCAGCTCGGAACCCATGGGACCACCGAGTGGCTGCCAGGCAAGACGGTGGCGCTCTCGCCGGATTGCTTTCCAACGCTCTGCGTCGGCGGATTGCCGGTCATCTACCCGTTCATCGTCGACGATCCGGGCGAGGCCGCACCGCTCAAGCGCCGGCTGGGCGGGATCGCCCTCGGCCATCTCACCCCCGATACCGAGGTGCACGCCCTCTCGCCGGAGGCCGCGCGCCTGCGCGAGCTGGTGGAGGAGTATTCCGCCGCCAGCGTGCTCGATCCGCGCCGGGCCGGACTGATCGCCACCGCGATCCTTGAGGATGCGGACGCCGCGGGGCTTCTGTCGGGCGCCGGGATCGGGCCGGACACGCCCATGGACGAGGCGCTCACCCGCCTCGACGCCCATCTCTGCGATCTTGGCGAGACGACGTTCCGCGACGGGCTTCACGTCTTCGGGCGCGCCCCGGCCGATGCACGGGAGACGGTCCTGGCGAGCGCCGCCGGCGAGCGGGCGGGCCTTCTGGCGGCCCTGGACGGCCGCTTCGTGCCCCCGGGCCCCTCGGGCTCGCCGTCCCGCGGCCGTGCCGACGTGCTGCCCACCGGGCGCAACCTCGCGACCCTCGACCCGCGGGCGATCCCGAGCCGCGCCGCAGCGCTGCTGGGCGAGAAGGCCGCCGCCTCCGTGGTGACGCGCTACCTCCAGGACGAGGGCGAGTACCCGGCCCGGATCGTCATGGATCTCTGGGCGTCGCCGACCCTGCGCACCGGAGGCGAGGACGTCGCCCACGCCCTGGCGCTGATGGGCGTCCGGCCGGTCTGGGACCATGCCAGCACACGGGTCACCGGCTTCGAGGTGCTGCCGCTGGCGATGCTCGACCGGCCGCGCATCGACGTGACGGTCCGCGTCTCGGGCGCGTTCCGCGACACCTTCCCGGATACGCTGGCGCTGCTCGATCGCGCCGCCCGTGCGGTGGCCGAACGGGACGAGGAGGATTGTGAGAATCCCCTGGCCGCCGCGCGCCGCCGTGGTGAGACGACCGCCCGGGTCTACGGTGCGGCACCGGGTCGCTACGGCGCCGGCACGGCCGCCACCGCCCTCGACGGCGCCTGGGACGTCCGGGCCGATCTCGGACGGGCTTACCTCGCGGCCAGCAGCCACGCCTACGGCGACCGCGAGGGGCCGGACGCGGAGTTCGGCGCCCGGATCGCGGCGGCGGACGCCTATCTGCACGCCTTCGACGTGGCCGAGCGCGACCTGTTCGACGGCGATGCCGCGGTGGACGCCATGGGCGGGTTCGCGGCCGCCGCCACGCTCCAGGGCGCCAGCCCCACCTTGTACAGCCTCGACGTCTCTGTTCCCGACCGCCCAAAGGCCCGCACCGCCCGGGAGGATGCAGCCCGGCTGATCGGTGGCCGCCTGGCAGACGCCCGCTGGATCGCGGGCCAGCTCCGCCACGGTTACCGCGGCGCGCAGGAATTGGCCCAGGGCCTCGACGCCGTGTTCGTGCTGGCCGCAGCGAGCGACGCCGTGACCGATGCCGGCTTCGACCGCCTCTACGCGGCCTGGATTGCCGATGCCGACGTCTTCGACCGCCTGCGTGCCGCCAACCCAGCCGCGACCCGGGCGATCCTGGAGCGGTTCGACGAGGCCCGCGACCGTGGCCTGTGGCACAGCCGGCGCAACGCGCTGCCGGCCGACGCGCTGATGCCGGAGGCCGCCGAATGAGCGCCTCCACCCATCGCAGGGTTCTGCCCCAGGCGCCCGCGCGCCGGGGCTGGTGCCCGGGGCTCAGCCGCCCGATGCCCACCGGCGACGGCCTGCTCGCCCGGGTGCATCCGCCCCTCGGGATCCTGACCCTGGCGCAAGCACACGCCGTAGCCGACGGCGCTCGTCGCTTCGGCAATGGCCATCTCGACCTCACCGCCCGCGCCAACCTCCAGATCCGCGGCGTGTCCGAGGCGACGCGCACGCCGCTCGCCCGGCTGCTGGAAACCGCCGGCCTCGGCGACGCGCGCAGCGATGGCGGTCCGCAGCGGCTGACGCTCACCAGCCCGCTCGCCGGCCGCGATTCCGCGGAAACGCTCGATGTGCCGGCCCTCGCGCGTGCCGTGGAGGCGGCGGGACTCGCGGTGGCGGGGCTGCCGGCCAAGACGCTGGTGGTGGTCGAAGGGCGCCTGGGTGCGGAGGTGCCTGAGGGCGATGTCCGTATGTTCCCCTGTGCCGCCGGCGATGTCGGGATTGCGGTCGCCACGGAGCACGGTCTTCACGATCTCGTCGCCTGTACCCGGGAGGAGGCACCGGCGGCGGTCGCAGCGCTGCTGAACGCCTTCGCCCGGACCGGCCGGCGGCGGATGCGCGATCTGTCGCCCGATGAGTTCGGCGCGGTGGAGAATGCCGTTGGGCTCGCGATGCAGGTGCTAGTCCCCCCTCCCATGCGGGAGAGCGGGCGCGGTAGCGTCTCTCCGCAGGGAGCGCCTTTCTCGCCGCTGACCGGCGTCACATCTTTGGCGCCGGGCCAATCAATGCTCGCCGTGGATGCGCCGTTCGGTCGCTGCACAGCCGCTGCCCTCGACCACCTCGTGGACCTTGCCGCTCGCCTCGGCGCCGAGGAGATCCGCTTGTCCCCGGCTCGCGGCTTCGTGTTGCTGCCGCGTCAGGATCCGTCCGCCGCCGATCTCACCGCTCTGGCCCGAACCTTCATCATCGCCCTCGATGATCCGCGGCGCAGCGTCGCCGCCTGTACGGGGGCGCCGGCCTGCGCCTCCGGATCGACGCCGACGCTCGTGGATGCCGCGCTTCTCGCGACGATATTCGCGCCACTCGGCCTGGAGGGGCGCGTGGCCCACGTCTCCGGCTGTGCCAAGGGCTGCGCCCGGCCGGGCCCGGCCGACCTGACCCTGGTCGGCCGGGATGGGCTCTACGGCGCCGTCATTGGCGGCGCGCCGGGCGATGAGCCGGCGATACACCTCCCTATCGAGGCGGTGATGGAGCGGTTAGGAAGGGCCAAGACCGTCGGGCTCGCCGCCGCCTTCGCGCCGGGGAACACCGTGACGGAATTTGGGAGGTACGAGAGACCGGCATGAGCGCGAGCCAGAACGCCCTGCGCCAGGCAGGTTCGGAGCCGGAGGCGGCCTCCCGGTACGACTATATCCGTGACGGTGCGGCGATCTACGCCCGCTCCTTCGCGATGATCCGGGCCGAGGCCGACCTCGCGCGCTGGTCGGGTGCGGCCGAGCGCGTCGTCGTCCGGATGATCCATGCCTGCGGCATGACCGACCTCCCGGTAGACGTGGAGATGTCGGATGGGTTCGCCGAGGCGGGGGTCGCGGCGCTCCAGGCCGGCGCCCCGATCCTGTGCGATGTCCGGATGGTCGCCGACGGCGTCACCCGGACGCGGCTGCCCGCCAAGAACGCGGTGATCTGCACGCTGGGCGATCCGCGCGTGCCGGACCTCGCCAAGAGCCTGGGCACCACCCGCTCGGCCGCCGCCATGGAACTGTGGCGGGAGCACCTGCCGGGCAGCATCGTCGCAGTCGGCAACGCCCCCACCGCCCTGTTCCGCCTGCTCGAACTGCTCGACGCCGGCGTGCCGCCCCCGGCCGCCGTGATCGGCATCCCGGTGGGCTTCGTCGGCGCGGCCGAATCGAAGGATGCCCTGGCCCGGGACGGCCGGGTGCCGTTCGTGGTCGTCCACGGCCGGCGCGGCGGCAGCGCGATGACCGCGGCGGCGGTCAACGCGCTCGCCAGCGAGGTCGAGTGATGGACGGGTTCGAGCGCGTCGAAGCCCCCGTCGAGGAGATCCCCGCGATCGCCGTGACCGGCACCCTCTACGGGGTCGGCATGGGCCCGGGCGACCCGGAACTGCTCACCGTGAAGGCGCAGCGCATCCTGATGCGCGCACCGGTGCTGGTGCATTTCTGCAAGCGTGGCCGGCGTGGCAACGCCCGTACCATCGCGGACGCGATCCTGCGCGACCCCGCCCGCGAGATGCCCCTCGCCTACCCCTACACCACCGAGATCCACCCGGAGCACCCGGATTACGTGGCGGCGCTGGCCGCCTTCTACGACGACGCAGCCGGCCAGCTCGCCGACCATCTCGGCGCCGGGCGCGACGTCGCGATCCTTTCGGAGGGCGACCCGTTCTTCTACGGTTCGTTCATGCACCTGTGGCGGCGCCTCAAGGACCGCTTCCCCGTGGAGGTGGTGCCGGGCGTCACCGGCATGTCGGGCTGCTGGACCCGGGCCGGCACGCCGATCACCTGGGGCGACGACATCCTCACGGTCCTGCCGGCCACGCTGCCGCTGGACGCGCTCACCGAGCGCCTGCGCGGCACCGACGCCGCCGTATTGATGAAGCTCGGCCGGCACTTGCCGAAGGTGCGGGCTGCGCTCACCGCCGCAGGGCTGCTGAACCGGGCCGTCTATGTCGAGCGCGGCACCATGGCGGGCGAGCGCGTGGTGATGCTCGCCGACAAGGCCGACGACGAGGCGCCCTACTTCTCGATGGTCCTCCTGCCCGGCGAGGGGCGTCGGCCGTGAGCGGCAGCGTCACGGTGGTCGGCCTCGGCCCCGGGGATCCCGGGTTGCTGACCGAGTCCGCCCGCCGGGCCCTCGACGCCGCGCAGGATCTGATCGGCTACTTTCCCTACGTGGCGCGCGTGCCCGAGCGCCCGGACCTCATCCGTCACGCCAGCGACAACCGCGTCGAAGTGGACCGCGCCCGCCACGCCCTGCAGCTCGCCGCCTCCGGGAGGCGGGTGGCGGTGGTGTCCGGCGGCGATCCGGGCGTTTTTGCCATGGCCTCGGCCGTGTTCGAGGCGGTGGAGCACGGCGAGCCCGGATGGCGCGACCTGACCATCACGGTCGAGCCGGGGATCACCGCGATGCTGGCCGCCGCCGCCCGGCTCGGCGCGCCGCTGGGCGGCGATTTCTGCGCCCTGTCGCTTTCGGATAACCTGAAGCCCTGGCCGGTGGTGACCGCCCGGCTCGACGCGGTGCTGCGCGCCGACTTCGTGATCGCGCTCTACAACCCGATCTCGGCCGCCCGGCCCTGGCAGCTCGGCGCCGCCTTCGATCTCGCCGCCGGGATCCGGGCGCCCGAGACGCCGGTGATGTTCGCCCGCGCGATCAGCCGGCCGGACGAGGCGATCCGGGTCTCGACGCTCGCCGAAGCGCATGCCGTACCGGCCGACATGGCCACGATGGTGATCCTCGGCGCCTCGACCACGCGGCTGATCTCACGGTCCGGCGGCGTGCCGTTCGTCTACACCTCGCGCAAGGTCGCGGGCCCGGCATGAATGCCGGTCTCGAGCCAGCGCAGAGCGCCCGCGGCGTCGGGGACGCTCGGCACGTCCGGCTTCTCCGGCCGGCGCACCATCACCACCGGGATCGCGAGGCTGCGCGCCGCCGCGATCTTGCCGTAGGTCGCCGCACCGCCGGAATTCTTGCTGACCAGGATTTCGGTACCGGTGGCACGCATCAGCGCGGCCTCGGCCGCCGCGTCGAACGGGCCCCGCGCCTCGATGGCCGTGAGGTCCGGCACGGGCAGAGCCGACCCGAGCGGCTCGACGCTCCGGGCCAGATAACTGTGCTGCGGCGCCACCGCGAAGGCGCCGGCCTCCTGACGGCCGATCGTCAGGAACACGCGCCGGGGCGCCGGCCCGAGGGCCGCGACCGCCTGTTCCATGGTCGCCACCTCGGTCCAGAGGTCGCCCGCCTCGCGGCGCCAGCCCGGCCGGCGGATCGCCAGCAGCGGCACCCCTGCGACCTCCGCGGCGGCGGCGGCGTTGGCCGAGATGGTCGCCGCGAACGGGTGCGTCGCGTCGATCAGGCGATCGATAGCCCCCGCGCGCAGATAATCGGCGAGGCCCACGGCGCCACCGAACCCGCCGATCCGGGTCGGCACCGGCTCGGCCTTCGGGGCCGCGGTCCGGCCGGCCAGCGACAGCGTTACGGCGTACGCGTTCCGGTCGGCCAGCGCCCGGGCCAAGGCGCTCGCCTCGCCGGTGCCGCCGAGGATCAGGATTCGCATCGCACCGCGGTTCATGGGGGTCTTGTCCATGAGCGCTGATCCCCTGTCGAGCCACCGCTGGCTATCGATCGTCGGCATCGGCGAGGATGGACGCTCGGGCCTCGCGCCGGCGGCTGCCGCGGCGCTCGATGCCGCGCAGGTCGTGTATGGCGGGCGGCGCCACCTCGCCCTGGCCGCCCCCCTCGACGCCGAGACCCGGACCTGGCCGAGCCCGATCCACGACGCCTATCCGGAGATCCTGGCCCGGCGTGGACGGCCGACCTGCATCCTCGCGACCGGCGACCCGTTCCACTACGGCATCGGCGCCGAGGTTGCCCAGCTGGTGCCACCCACCGAAATCCGCGCCTTCCCGCAGCCCTCCGCCTTCAGCCTCGCCTGCGCGCGGCTCGGCTGGCCGCTGGCCGAATGTGGTCTCGTCACCCTGCACGGGCGGGCTCTGGCGCGGATAGTGCCCCACATCCAGCCAGGGGCCCGGCTCCTGGTCTTGTCCTGGGACGGCACCACACCGTCGGCGCTGGCGGGGCTGCTCACCGAGCGCGGCTTCGGCGCCTCGACCATCACGGTGCTGGAGGCGATGGGCGGCCCGCGCGAGCGGGTCCGCAAGGGCCGGGCCGATGTCTTCGACCTCGGTACGATCGACCCGCTCAACACCGTGGCCATTGCGGTGGCAGGCGCAGGACAGGCCCTACCGCTGGCGCCCGGCCTCGACGACGGGCTGTTCGAGAATGACGGGCAGCTGACCAAGGCCGAGATCCGCGCCCTGACGCTGGCGGCTCTGCAGCCGCATCCGGGCCAGCATCTCTGGGATGTCGGGGCCGGGGCGGGGTCCATCGCGATCGAGTGGATGCTGCGCCATCCGAGCCTGCGCGCCACCGCCATCGAGGCTCGGCCGGACCGGGCCGAGCGGATCCTCCGGAATGCTCAGGCCCTCGGGGTTCCGGACCTGTCGGTGGTCACAGGCGCAGCCCCGGCAGCCCTAGCCCGTTTAGCCGCCCCGGACGCGGTCTTCATCGGCGGCGGCGTTTCCGAGGCGGGGGTTCTGGCGGATACGCTCGGTTCCCTCCGGCCGGGCGGGCGCTGCGTGGCCAACGCGGTCACGATCCAGGGCGAGGCGGCGCTGCTCGCGGCCTTCGCCCAACATGGCGGAAGCCTGCGGCGCTTTTCGGTCGATCGGGCGAGCCCGGTGGGGGGGATGCATGGCTGGCGTCCCGCGATGCCGGTGACCCAATGGGCCTGGACCAAGCCATGACCGACCCGCTCGTAGCCGGGATCGGGTTCCGGCGCGGCACCGGCGCCGACGAGATCGCCGCGCTCATCGCCCGCGCCCTCGGTGCCGTCGGTGCCGCCCGGACCGATCTGACGGCCATCGCCACGGCGTCAGACAGGGCCGCGGAACCGTCTATCTGCGCGGCGGCAGCGGCGTTCGGTCTTTCGCCCTGGCCGGTCGAACCGGCAGCCCTGGAAGCCTGCGACCCAAAAGTCGTCACGCGCTCGGCCCGGATCGAGCGCCTGCGCGGCGTCGGCTCGCTGGCCGAGGCGGCCGCCCTGGCGGCGGCGGGTTCCGAGAGCCGCCTCGCCCTTCCCCGCATCGCCAGCGCCGGCGCAACCTGCGCCCTCGCGATCCCGCACCAGACCGCTCGGCACCCATGACCGTCCACTTCATCGGCGCCGGACCCGGCGCTGCCGACCTGATCACTGTGCGCGGGCGCGACCGCATCGCCGCCTGCCCGGTCTGCCTCTACGCCGGATCACTGGTGGCGCCCGAGATTTTGGGCTGGTGCCCGCCGGGCGCCCGCATCGTCGACACCGCACCCCTCGATCTCGATGCAATCATGGCTGAGATCGAGACCGCGAATGCGGGCGGGCACGACGTGGCGCGGCTGCATTCGGGCGATCTGTCGATCTGGAGTGCGCTCGCCGAGCAGATGCGCCGGCTCGACCGGCTCGGCATCGCCTACACGGTGACGCCGGGCGTCCCGGCCTTCGCGGCCGCCGCCGCGATGCTGCGCCGGGAGCTCACGGTGCCGGGGGTATCGCAATCCGTCGTGCTGACCCGCACCTCGGGCCGGGCGAGCGCGATGCCGGAGCGCGAGACGCTCGCCGCCTTCGCGGCGACCGGGGCGACGCTGGCGGTGCATCTCTCGATCCACGTGATCGAGAAGGTCGCGGCCGAGCTGATCCCATTCTACGGCGCGTCCTGCCCGGCGGCGGTGGTGTTCCGCGCCTCCTGGCCGGACGAGCGGGCGCTGACCGGCGACCTCGCCGGGCTCCCCGCCCTCGTGGCGGGGGCCGGTCTCGAACGCACCGCCCTGATCCTCGTCGGGCCGGCGCTCGGCGCAGCCGACTTCCGGGAAAGCGCGCTCTACGCCCCCGATTACGACCGGCGCTACAGGCCGGGCGGGACCGTGGGGGGCGCGGTATGAGCGCCCCCGGCCTGCTGGTGGCCGCCCCGCGCTCGAGCTCGGGCAAGACCACCGTCACCCTCGCGCTGATGCGCGCGCTGACCCGGCGGGGCCTGCGTGTCCGCGGTGCCAAATGCGGGCCGGACTACATCGATCCCGCCTTCCACCGGGCGGCGACCGGCCAGCCGAGCTTCAACCTCGACAGCTTCGCCATGGCGCCCGGGCTCCTCGACGCGCTGGCGGGCGAGACGGCCGCGCGGGCCGATATCGTGGTCGCCGAGGGCTCCATGGGCCTGTTCGACGGGGTCCGGGCCGCGGAGAACCGGACCGGGGCAAACGCCGACATCGCGGCCCGCTTCGGCTGGCCGGTGGTACTGGTGATCGACGTGTCCGGCGCGGCGCAATCGGCCGCCGCCGTGGCGCTCGGCTGCACGCTCTACGACCCGCGAGTCCGTATAGCCGGGGTGATCCTCAACAAGGTTGCGAGCGCCCGCCACCGCCGGCTCGTGGAGGCCGGCCTTGAGCGCGTCGGCCTCCCGGTGCTCGGCGCCCTGATGCGCGATGCCGAGCTAGTCCTGCCCGAGCGCCATCTCGGCCTCGTCCAGGCGGGCGAGACCGCCGACCTGGAGGCGCGGCTCGACCGCCTCGCCGACCTGGCGGAAGCGGGTATCGACCTCGATGCCGTGATCGCCTGCGCCGGCGGCAGCGCTCCGTCGTCGGTGGGCGTGCTGCCGCGACCGCCCGGGCAACGGATCGCGGTGGCCCGGGACGCGGCGTTCAGCTTCCTTTACCCGCATCTCGAAGCCGGATGGCAGCTGGCTGGGGCCGAGATCGTCCCGTTCTCACCCCTCGCCGACGAAGCGCCGCCGGAATCGTGCGACGCCTGCTGGCTGCCCGGCGGGTATCCGGAATTGCATGCCGGGCAACTCGCTGCCGCGACCCGCTTCCTCGATGGCCTGCGCGCCTTCGCGGCGACACGGCCGGTCCACGGGGAGTGCGGCGGCTACATGGTCCTGGGTCGGACGCTCGAGGATGCGGATGGCAACACCCACGCCATGGCGGGGCTGCTGCCGGTCGCCACCTCGTACCGCAAGCGCAAGCTGCATCTCGGCTATCGTGTCGCCCGCCTCAGCAGCGACGGTCCGCTGGGCCACCGCGGCGCCCGGATCGTGGGCCACGAGTTCCACTATGCCAGCGAGCTGTCACCCTCCGCCGCGGAGGCGGACGCCCTTGCTCGCGTCACCGATGCGGAAGGCACGGATCAAGGCTTGGCCGGGCACCGGGTGGGCCTGGTGGGCGGAAGCTTCTTCCACCTCATCGCAGCCGAGGAGCTCTAAGAGGCACTCAGCGTGCGGGATCGTCGCGGCCGAAACGCGATGGATTTGATTGCCTGATGTGTACGGGACCGCCCCGGTCGAAACCGTTCAGACCGGATCGGCTGCGGGCGGTACGGTGCGGGCCTGCGCCAGCCGCGCGGCGCTCCGGACCAGCGCCAGGACGTCCCGGCGCATCTGCTCGTCCTCGATCAGCGCGTAGGCGCGCAGCAACTCGATCGCCCCGTGGGCGCTGAGGAAGCCGAACACGTCCTCCTGGGCGTTCTCGCGGGGCTCGCTCTCCTCGAAGAAGGCCGACACCGGCACCTCGAGCAGGCGCGCGATCTCGCGCAGCCGGCCCGCACCGACCCGGTTCTGGCCCTTCTCGTATTTCTGAACCTGCTGGAACGTGACGCCGACGGCGTTGCCGAGCGCGGTCTGGCTGAGGCCGCGGGCCTTCCGCAGCGCGGTGATGCGAATACCGACCAGACGATCGACGTCGGTGGTCTGCTTCGGCATGATCTGACTGGTCACGTCCTTGTCCGCGCTTTGAACAGCGTCCCCTTGCGGATCCGGTGTTCTCGCCTCGCCATCGCGCCGCTTCACCGTCCGACCCTCAATCTCATAACGCGCCTATACCTAACGTGCGGTGCCGCACGCTAGAGCAGCAACCGAATGCATTGCAAACGGTACCGGCTCTAAGCCCTTATTGTCACTTGCTCCCGTGCGCCGAACAAATTTTCGCGTCGATTGCGAGCGGTATAGCAATCGGATGACACCCCGACTGCGACACAATATGGACCGTCCCGCAATTGGACACGAAGTTGTTAAGCTCCGCAAGTCTAAGCATACATCTTGTGGTTTAACCTGGCGTATCTTCGAAACATTGTTGCTGAAATGTCGATCGGATAAGTCTGCGCAGAGCTTCGCGCGCGCCCCGTCGCCGCAGCAGGGCTCGCCCGGACCGGCTTCGGGGCCTAAATTCAGCCTCTCAACGGAGAACAGCATGTTTATCGCGATGAATCGCTTCAAGGTCGTTAAGGATGCGACCGAGGACTTCGAGGCCGTCTGGCTCGGGCGCGACAGCCATCTCGGCGAGATGGTTGGCTTCGTCGAATTCCACCTGTTGCGTGGGCCGGAGCAGGAGGATCATGTCCTCTACGCCTCGCACACCGTCTGGCGCTCACGCGCCGAATTCGAGGCCTGGACGCGCTCCGAGCAGTTCCGCAAGGCGCACAGCCGGGCCCCTTCGACCAAGCCGCTGTATCTCGGACACCCGCAATTCGAGGGCTTCGAGATGGTGCAGACCGTCGGCGGCGCCGAGACCGCGAAGCAGGCCGCTACCGCCTGACGTTGCAGTTACTGCCTTCATGACCCGCCGCCGGACCGAAATGTGGTCTGGCGGCGTGACGACGTAAGGTTGGGCGACCCCGTCGACGGCCGCGCGCAGGAACCGCGCCGCCCCTGTGTCCGGGATACCGCGAGACTCGGCCAAGCTTCTTGGTCCGCCAGAATTCAACCCTTCAGCAACGTCCCGGCATTACCACGCAACTGCTGGTATCAAGCCGTCGAACGGTCACGCACTGCATGTCTCCGTATTCTGGTGACTCAGCATTTACCATGTATTGCCGACCGGCAGACGTTCGCTTACATGGGCGGCCACCTCGAAGCGGCCGGACTACCGGATTTCGCGGCTCACCCCTTGCTCCGTCATCGGCAGATGCCGGCGCTGAAATCTTTCGTGTTTCAGACCGGTACAAAGTCCGATCAAACCGGGACGCGGCGGGCAACATGTTTCACGAGCGGGTTCCGGAGACGTTCCAGCCCCTTCCGACTTCGGCCGAACGCCGTCGCAGCGTGTGGTCGGCGCTCCTGCCGCGCCGCGGTCGGGCGTTCGCGCGAATCGTGATGTCGTCGTCGCTGGCCGCGGCAGAGATCGGGGCGATCGTCGCCGTCATCCTGGCCGTCGAGTTCGGCTACCAGATCGCCTTCGAGGGCGACAGCGTGTGGGTGACCGCCTTCCGGGGCCTGCGCCTGGCCGCGCTGCTCAGCGCGATCATCGTCTCTTCGAACATCCTGCGCGAGGATTACAGCCTCGACGGCATCATGGCGCAAAAGCTGAACGTCCAGCGCATAGCCTCGCTCTGGCTGGTCGCCTGGGCGGCGGTGCTTGTGGTCGGCTTCCTCACCAAGACGACCAACGATTACTCGCGCATCGTCTCGATCACGGCGTTCCTGCTCGGCCTGCCGGCTCTCCTCCTGACCCGCACCGTGGCGACCCGCCTGGTGCGCCGGAGCCTGACGGCGGGATCGGCCTCGGCCAGCCGCGTCCACCTTGTGGGGTACGAGGAAGACATCGCCCGGTTCTACGCCAGCCACGAGGCCGAGCAGCTCGGGTCCCGGATCGTCGGCACCAGTTACCTGCGCCGGGTCGATCCGGGCGCCGACACCGTGTCGCGGCACGATCAGCTCCAGGAGGATCTCGACCTCGCCGTGTCGGTGGTCCGGTTCCTGCGCCCGGACGACGTGTTCGTGCTGGTGCCGTGGACCGACACCGCCGAGGTCGAGCGCTGCATCGACGCGTTCCTGCGGGTACCGTCGGCCCTGCACCTGCGGCCCGGCAGCGTCCTCGACCGGTTCCCCGACATGCAGGTCGCCCGGGTCGGCGGCGTCTCCGGCATCAATATCGGACGCCGGCCGCTCAACGTGACCGAGATCCTGCTCAAGCGTGCCCTCGACCTCACGGTGGCGGCGATCGCCCTGGTGTCGCTTTCGCCGCTGCTCGCGGCCATCGCCGTGGCGATCAAGCTCGACAGCCCAGGTCCGGTCTTCTTCCGCCAGAAGCGCTACGGCTTCAACCAGCAGCCCTTCGGCGTGTTCAAGTTCCGGTCGATGCGAGCGGACGCCAACGCGGTGTTCAAGCAGGCGACCCGCAACGACAGCCGCATCACGCAGGTCGGCGCGATCCTGCGGCGGACCAATCTCGACGAGCTGCCGCAGCTCCTGAACGTCCTCAAGGGTGAGATGTCGCTGGTCGGCCCGCGCCCCCACGCCCTGGCGCATGACCGCAGCTTCGAGCGGCGGATCGCGCTCTACGCCCGGCGGCACAACGTGCGCCCCGGCATCACCGGCTGGGCCCAGGTCAACGGCTATCGCGGCGAGACCCTGACCGACCTCGACATGGAACGTCGCGTCGCCTGCGACCTGCACTACATCGACAACTGGTCGATCTGGTTCGATCTCCAGATCATGGTCCAGACCATCGTCTCGCGGCGGGCCTACAAGAACGCGCGCTGAACGACTCGGGACGCGCCTCAGGTTTCCTGCGCACGCTCCCGGCAGGCCCCGCAATCACCCTCGACTTCCAGGATGCTGTGGGCCGGCGTGAAGCCCGCCCGCTTCAAGGTGCGGCCGAGGCCGTCTTCCAGCTCCTCGGACGAGGCCTCGTCGACGCCGCCGCAGGTGCGGCAGATCAGGAACACGACCCCCTCCCCCGGGGCATGCCCGTGGGCGCAGGGTATGAACGCGTTGCGGCTTGCGATCCGGTGGACCAGGCCCTGCTGCATGAGGAAGTCCAGGGCGCGGTAGACCGAGACCGGCGCCACGCGCTTGCCCGGCGCACTGAGCTTCTCGGCGATGTCGTAGGCGCCCTGGGCCTTCCCGGCCTCCGCCACCGCTTCCATCACCTCACGGCGCAGCGGCGTGAATTGCAGCCCGCGCTCGCGACAGACGGCTTCCGCCCGCGCGAGCATGTCGCCGACGCCCGCCTGGCACGCGTCGTGACCCTCGTGACGGTGCATGATCGCTCCAACCCCGAAACCGCCAGTTGTCCGGCGGGTTTGTTACAGTGTATCACCGCGGCCCCGGAACGCACCAGTAGCCCGACCGGTCCCCGCGCCGGCCCGAGCGCGCGACGAGGACGTCTTGCCCCCGATTTCCAGCCCACGCCAAGCGGCTCCGCGATCCCTGTTCCGCAGCGGCATCGGCCCACGCCTCGCCCTGGCGGTAACGCTGTCGGTCGTGGTCTGGCTGGCGATCGCCTGGGCGCTGGCCGCATGAGCGACCGTCCCGCCATGCAGGATGCGATCCGGCTGGTCGGCCTGACCCTCGGCTACGATCGGCATCCGGCAATCCACCACCTGTCGGGGACCGTGCGCGCCGGCGACCTGCTGGCGCTGGTCGGGCCGAACGGCGCCGGCAAGTCGACCCTGCTCAAGGGCATGGCCGGCGAGATCCGCTGCCTCGAAGGGTATATCGAGCGCTCGGGCGCCCTCGCCTACCTGCCCCAGGCCGACGAGATCGACCGGAGCTTTCCGCTGAGCGTGATGGACCTCGCCGGCATGGGCCTGTGGCGGAAGGCCGGATCCTGGCGCAGCCTGGGCCGGCGGCGGCCGGAGATCGCGGCGGCCCTCGAGGCGGTCGGGCTCGGCGGCTTCGAGGCGCGCCCGATCAGCACCCTCTCGGGCGGGCAGTTCCGGCGGGCCCTGTTCGCCCGCCTGATCCTGCAGGATTGCCCGGTGATGCTCCTCGACGAGCCGTTCACCGGGATCGACAACCGCACCGTGGACGACCTGCTGGCGCTGATCCGGCTCTGGCACGGCCAGGGCCGTACCGTCGTCGCCGCTCTGCACGACCTGTCCCAGGTGCGCGAGCATTTCCCGACCACGCTCCTGCTGGCCCGGGAAGCCGTGGCCTGGGGGCCGACCGCCCGAGTCCTGACGCCGGAGAACCTGGCGCGTGCGCGCAACCTCTCCGAAGCCTGGGATGAGGACGCGCCGGTCTGCATCGGGCCCCGGACAGCCGACGCGCGCGGGCATGATCACGGGTCGCACGGCCCGGACGCCCACGACCATCATCACGAGGACGCGGCGTGATCGATCCGTTCGGGCCGCTGCTGGCACCCTTCGTGGAGTTCGGCTTCATGCGCCGGGCGCTGGCGGGCTGCCTCGCTCTGTCGGTCTCTGCGCCGCCGGTCGGGGTCTTCTTGACCCTGCGCCGGATGAGCCTGATGAGCGACGCGATGAGCCACGCGATCCTGCCGGGTGCCGCAGCCGGCTTCCTGGTCGCCGGCCTGTCGCTGCCGGCGATGACCCTTGGCGGACTGGTCGCCGGGCTGGCGGTGGCGCTTCTCGCCGGCGCGGTCACCCGGGCCACGGTGGTGCGCGAGGATTCGAACCTCGCAGCCTTCTACCTGATCTCGCTGGCCGGCGGCGTTCTGCTGGTCTCCCTGCGCGGCTCGCAGATCGACCTGATGCACTTCCTGTTCGGCTCGGTGCTGGCCCTCGACGACGCCGCGCTGATCCTGCTCGGCGGCATCAGCACGCTGACCCTGGTGGTGCTCGCCGCGATCTACCGGCCGCTGGTGATGGAATGCGTCGATCCGCTGTTCCTGCGCACGGTGAGCCGCAGCGGCGGCCCGGTGCATCTCGCCTTCCTGGCGCTGGTGGTGGTGAACCTCGTCGGCGGCTTCCAGGCGCTCGGGACCCTGCTGGCGGTCGGGCTGATGCTGCTGCCGGCCGTGGCGGCCCGATTCTGGGCGCGCGACCTGGGCGGCCTGATCCCGATCTCGATGCTGATCGCCGCGGTGGCGAGCGTGACCGGGCTCAGCCTGTCCTACCAGCTCGACCTGCCGAGCGGCCCGGCCATCGTGCTCGCCGCCGGCGCGCTCTACATCGTCTCGATGCTCGCCGGCCCGCGCGGCGGCCTGCTCCGCCGCCTCGTCCGGCCGCGGCACCTGGAAGCCTGATCAGGCCTGATCTTTCAGGGCGGCCAAGCCCTCGCGATAGGTCGGGTACGCCAGCGCGACGCCGAGTTCGTCGCGGATCAGCCGGTTCCGCACGCGCTTGTTCTCGCCGTAGAAGCTGCGCGCCATCGGTGACAGGTCGGCGGTCTCGAAGTCGACCTCCGGGGGCAGCGGCAAGCTGGCGAGCGCCGCGGCGTGCTCGGTCACGGTCTGAGGCGGCGCCGGCTCATCGTCGGTGACGTTGTAGACCGCCCCCGGCCTCGGACGGTCGAGCGAGGCCATCAGGGTCGTGGCGATGTCGTCGACATGGATGCGGTTGAAGACCTGGCCCGCCTTCACGATGCGTTGAGACCGGCCCTCGCGCAGCTTCACGATCGGGTTGCGCCCCGGGCCGTAGATGCCCGACAGCCGGAACACCTGCACGGCCTTGCCGGTCCGGGCGCCGAGATCGAACCAGGCCGCCTCGGCCTCGAGCCGGATCCGGGAGCGGGCGCTGCGCGGCGCGGCCGGCGTGGCCTCGTCGATCCAGGCGCCACCCTGGTCGCCGTACACGCCGATGGTCGAGAGATAGCCGATCCAGCCGACCCGGCTCGCCGCGATCGCGTCCTCGTAGCGCCGGAGCACCGGGTCGCCCCGCTCGGAGGGGGGCGCCGAGACGAGGAGCGCGTCGGTGTCGGCGAGGTCGTCGGCGATCCGGGGATCGTCCGCCTCCGGCCCGAAGGCCCGCATGGTGAAGCCGGTCTCGGTGGCGATGCGCTCGGCACTCGCCGGGTCGGTGACGGTGCCCCGCACCGTCTGGAAGCGGTCGCGCGCCCGCTCGGCAAAACGGCGGCCGGTGAAGCCGAGCCCGAAGATGAAGAGATTCATGCCCGGGATGTCTCGCCGGTCCGGAGTTCCGTCAAGGCGGTGGCGGCGATCCACTCGCTGCGAACATGAGAATCCGTCTCGGCTGCTTCGTGCTGTTGGCGCAGTGCCTGAACGGAGGCGGGCTTCAGCAGGCGGCCGCAGGCCCACACCGCCATGCCCCGCACCAGCGGCGAGGCGTCCGCGAGCCGCGCGATCGCCGCATCCGCGAGGTGGGGATCGCCGGAATTGCCGACTGCGATCATGACGTTCCGCAGGAACCGGTCCCGGCCGGTGCGCTTCACCGGGGTTCCGGCGAACAGTTTCCGGAAGGCCGCGTCGTCCAATCCGGCGAGGTCCGCCAGCGCCGGAGCGGCGAGGTCGGCCCGGGCAGCCAAGCGGGCATCGGCCGCGGTCCGGGCGAACTTGTTCCAGGGGCAGACCGCCAGGCAATCGTCGCAGCCGAACACGCGGTTGCCGATCGCCGTCCGGAACTCCGTCGCGATCGGCCCGGCATGTTCGATGGTGAGGTACGAGATGCAGCGCCGCGCATCGAGCCGGTACGGAGCCGGGAAGGCGTCGGTCGGGCAGATGTCCAGGCAGGCCCGGCAGGAGCCGCAATGGCCGCGCCCGGGATCGTCGGGCTCGAACTCGGCGCTGGTGTAGATCGCGCCCAGGAGCAGCCAGTTGCCGTGCTCCCGGGAGAGCAGCACCGTGTGCTTGCCCTGCCAGCCGAGCCCGGCCGCCTCGGCAAGCGTCTTCTCCATCACCGGGGCGGTGTCGCAAAACACCTTCACCCGGACGTCGCCCTTGGCCGACAGGTAGCCCCCTAGTTCCTTCAGGCGGCCTTTCAAAACGTCGTGATAATCCCGGCGGCGGGCATAGGCCGCGATCGCGCCGCGCTCCTTCAGGGCCACGAGGTCGAGCGGATCGTCGTCCGGGCGGTAGCTCATGGCGAAGACCAGGATGCTGCGCAGGCCCGGCCAGAGGCCGACCGGGCTCGCGCGCTGGTCGGCGCGGTCCGCCATCCAGTCCATCGTGCCGTGGGCGCCTTCCTCCAGCCAGGACGACAGGCGCGCGGGCAGGTCCGGGAGCCGGTCGGGCCGCGTCACCCGCATCCCGCAGAAGCCGAGATGGCGCGCCCGCCCCTCGACGAGGCGGCGCAGGTCGGCACCGTGATAGGTCCGTCGTGCGCTCAGAAATCCAGATCCGCGTAATGGGCCGCCGGTGGCATGCCGGCCACCCGGTCGGCCAGCAGCCCCCGGAACGAGGGCCGCGACTTGACCCGGGCATACCAGTTGCGGGCCATCTCGTCCTCGTCCCACGGCACGTCGCCGAGATAGTCGGCGCAGGAGAGGTGGGCGGCGGCCGCGAGATCGGCATAGGTCAGGTTGTCGCCGGCGAGCCAGCGTCGGCGAGCGATGAGGTAGCCGATATACTTGAGATGGTAGCGCACGTTGGTGCGCGCCGCCCGAATCGCGTTCATGTCTGGCGGGCCGCCGCCCTCGTGCGCCGACATGAAGCGCTTCGAGATCTTCTCGTTGACCAGATAGCCGGTCACTTCGGAGTCGAACTTGATCAGGAACCAGTCCAGCAGGCGCCGGACCTCGACGCGCTCCACCGTGTCGTCCGGCAGCATGCGCCGGCCGGATAGCCCGAGGCCCCTCGTCTCGTCGAGGTATTCGGCGATGACGCCGGCGCCCGGCACGACCAGGCCGGTCTGCTCCAGCAGCACGGGCGTGGAGCCTGCCGGATTGATCAACAGGAAGTCGTCCCGGCGCTCCCACGGGCGCTCCTCGAACAGCGTCGGTTCGAGACCCATCTCGGCGAGCACGAGACGGATGAACCGGGAGTTCGCGCAGAAGGGGAAGTGGTAGAGCGTCGCCATTGAGGCCGTGAGGACAATGCGTTCAGACGGCGCGGACAGTCCCACGCCGGTCGTCGGCCCCGGCGCGTTAGATTTCGGCGCGCAGGACTTCAGAGCGAGCGTTATTGCTCGATCGTTGCCGAGCCCTTAACACGCGCGGCCCGCTCCGGTAACCGCTCGTCAACCCTGATGGGCGAAGCCTCCGGGCACATTCTTTGGACGGTTCGCGACGCGCCTGGTTCGGGCCGGCGTGCGCCCGCGGCGCGAGGCTCGACAATGGATCCGGTAAGCATCGGGAAGGCGGTCCTTCTCGCCCTGGTGGAGGGCGCGACCGAGTTCATCCCGGTCTCGTCCACCGGTCACCAGCTCCTGGTCGGCCACTTCATCGGCTTCCACTCCCCCAACAACACCTTCGAGGTGCTGATCCAGCTCGGGGCGATCCTGGCGATCCTGACGGTGTATTTCCGCCGCCTCGTCGGCATCGCCACCGCGCTCCCCACCAACCCGCAGGCTCGCCGCTTCGTGATCGGCATCCTGGTCGCCTTCCTGCCGGCCGCGATCATCGGCGGCCTCTTCTCGAAGGTGATCAAGGCCTACCTGTTCAACCCGTGGATCGTATGCGCGACGCTGGTGGCCGGCGGCCTGGTGCTTCTCGTCCTCGACGACACCGACCTCGAGGTTAAGAAGACCGACGTCTACGACTTCTCCCTGCCGATGGACCTGAAGATCGGCATCTTCCAGTGCCTGGCCATGATCCCGGGCGTGTCGCGCTCGGGCGCGACCATCGTGGGCGCGATGCTGATGGGCGCCGACAAGCGCTCGGCCACCGAGTTCTCGTTCTACCTGGCGATGCCGACCATGGCCGGCGCCTTCGCCAAGGACCTGTTCGACAATTACAAATTCCTCTCGCGCGACGATATCGGCCTGATCGTGATCGGCTTCATCGTGTCGTTCGTCTCGGCCCTGTTCGTGGTCCGCGTGCTGCTCGACTACGTGTCGCGCCACGGGTTCCGGCTGTTCGCCTGGTGGCGGATCATCGTCGGTGCATTGGGCTTCGCCGGGCTGATCATCCTCGGATAACAATCCTCGCCCAACGGGCGATTGCCTCCGGGCGAGCGGCGTGCGAGGCAAGTCCCCGAAAGCGGTGCACAAGACGCCGCGCCCGGGGATTTTCCGATGGACGACACACCGCTCGCCGACCTGTTCAAGCCCGCCGACCGGGCGCGCTGGCTCGGCCTTGTGGACAGCGTCCTGAAGGGCGCAGACTTCGAGAAACGGCTGGTCTCCCGGACGAGCGACGGTCTGCGGATCGAGCCGCTCTACGAGCGTGCCGAGCCGACCGCGCAACCGTTCCGGGAGCCCGGTCCCTGGCGCGTGTCCCAGCGGGTCGATCATCCGGAGATCGCAAGCGCCAACATCCAGGCGATGACCGACCTCGAAGGCGGCGCCGACGCGCTGGCCCTGGTGTTTTCCGGCGCGGCTGGCGCCCGGGGCTACGGCTTGACCGCCCGCAGCGTCGAGGATCTCGACGCCGTGCTTAAGGGCGTGATGCTGCCGCTGATCGCCCTGCGGTTCGACGCGGGCGCGTCCGGCCTGGAGGTCGCCGGCTTGGTGAAGGGCCTCGCGGCCCGCCGCGGGGAAGACCTCTCCACCTACGACCTCGACCTCGGCATCGATCCGGTCGGGACGCTCGCCGCCACCGGCAGCCTCGGCGCGGTGTGGTCCGAGATCGCCCCGCGGCTGGCCGCCACCGTCTCGGACCTCGAAGCCGCGGGCTTCACCGGCCGGGCGCTCCTGGCCGACGGACGGCCCTACCACGAGGCCGGGGCCGGCGAGGCGGCGGAGCTTGCCGCCGTCCTGTCCACCGCGGTGACCTACCTGCGTGCCCTGGAGGCCGCGGGCCACGACCTCGCCACCGCCCGCGACCGGATCTCGGTGCTGCTCGCCGCCGATGCCGACGAGTTCGTCACGGTGTCCAAATTCCGCGCCCTGCGACGGCTCTGGGCCCGGATCGAGCAGGCCTGCGGGCTGGATCCGAAGCCCCTGCGCCTCCATGCCGAGACCGCGTGGCGGATGATGACCCGGCGCGATCCGTTCGTGAACATCCTGCGCACCGGCATGGCCGCCGCGTCGGCCGGAATGGGCGGCGCCGACAGCGTCACGGTCCTGCCCTACACGCTGGCGCTCGGCCTGCCCGACGCGTTCGCCCGGCGGGTGGCACGCAACAGCCAGATCGTCCTGCTCGAAGAATCCCACCTGGCGCGGGTCAGCGATCCGGCGGCCGGTGCGGGCGGGTTCGAGACGCTGACCGCCCAGCTCGCCGAAGCGGCCTGGGAGGCGTTCCAGGCGATCGAGGCCGAGGGCGGGATCGTCGCCTCCCTCAGCGTCGGCAAGCTGCAGCGGCGCATCGAGCTGACCCGCGAAGCTCGCGCCAAGGCCGTGGCCACCCGTCGCGAGGCCCTGACCGGCGCGAGCGAATTCCCGAACCTCGCCGAGAAGCCGGTCACCGTCCTGGACGTGAAGCCGGTGACCGCCGGCCCGGCCTCGAATTTCGGTTCCGGTTCGGCCGTCGCCTGCGATGCGCTGCCGGCGATCCGTCTGGCCGAGCCGTTCGAGGCGCTGCGCGACGCATCCGACGCCGTCCTGGCGAAATCCGGGCGCCGCCCCGCCGTGTTCCTCGCCAATCTCGGCACGGTCTCCGTTTTCAACGCCCGGGCGACCTTCGCGGCCAACGCCTTCGCGGCGGGCGGCATCGAGGCGGTGTCGAACGACGGCTTCACGGACCCGGCCGCCCTCGCGGCGGCATTCCGGGAATCCGGCGCGCTGCTCGCCTGCATCTGCTCGACCGACGCGCTCTACGCCGAGCACGCGGTGGTGGCCGCAGAGGCCCTCAAGAAGGCCGGCGCCGGATCGATCTACGTCGCCGGCAAACCAGTGGACCTGATCGATCCCCTGAAGGCGGCGGGCGTCCACGCCTTCCTGCATGTCGGCTGCGATCTGGTGAGCCTGCTCGACGGTGCCCTCCGTGCCGCCGTTCGGCCGCCCGCCACCTGAGACGATCACGAGACCGCCTGCCCCGATCATCGCCATGAGCCGACGCCGTTTCGGGTGCCTGACCGGCGCCGCTCTGATCCTCGAACTCGCGGTCCCCGCTGCGGCGACGCCGCGGGGCGTCCGGATTCCGGACCGGTTCGACGGCACTTCCTGGTTCGACGGCACCTGGAGCGTCGAGATCCTCACCGAATCCGGTCCCTGCGACCGGGCCTACCGATACCCGGTGGGCATCGAGCACGGGCAGGCCCGCTTCATGGGGACGGCCTTCGTCGTGCAGGGCAGCGTCGCTCAAAATGGTATTGTCCGGGGCTCCATCGCCAACGGTCTCGGCACCGCCGACGTCGCCGGCCGGCTCGGCGCGAACGGGTTCGGCGCCGGCACCTGGGTCGCGTCCGGCGCCCTCGCCTGCCGCGGCCGCTGGCAGGCCGAGCGGCGGCGCTGAACGCGGTCGCGAAATCGTCCGCATCTTGCCCGAGATCGGGCGGATGCAACGTCCCGTCAGCCGCGATCCCGACGCAATCATGAGGGAATGCTGAACGCCATTCGGACACCCGACGAGGCCGCCCGCATGAAGTCCACGATCCTCGCCACCTTCGCCGTCCTCGCGCTGGCATCGACGGCTCAGGCGCGTCCCCACCGCCATCCCGCTGCCCCGGTGGTGAACAAGGCGGAGGCCGAGAAGGTGCTGGGTCCGCTGCGACAGGCGGCGACGGAATGCTTCGCCGAGACCGTGCTGGCGAACCCGAAGGCGACGGCCGAGGCCCGGGCCGGCCACTGGTACGAGGCGGTGGGCATCACCGGGTTCCTGTGCCGCCCGGAGGTGGCCGCGATGATCCAGGCCCACGACCGGCTCTACGGCGCAAAGACGGGTGAGCGCTACTTCAAGGGCGCCTACGTCAAGCATCTGGACCAGCAGCTCGCCGAGCACCTGCAGCCGATGCTGGCCCACAAGGCGGTCGCCAGCGCCGAGCCGCTGCCCGAGAAGGCGACCGACGGCGACGCCCCCGGCAACTGAGCGGGAACCACGCGCCGGCATCGCGCCTTCCCGGTGGAGGAGACGCGATGCCCTACGAGCTGCATTACTGGCCGATGATCCAGGGGCGCGGCGAGTTCGTCCGCCTCGCCTTCGAAGAGGCCGATGCCGACTATGTCGACATCGCGCGGCGGGACGACGAGGCCGGCGGCATCGAGCCGATGCTCGACCGCCTCACCGATCCGGGCAATCGCCGACCGCCCTTCGCACCGCCGTTCCTGCGCGACGGCGATGTCGTGATCGGACAGAGCACCGCGATCCTGCTGTATCTCGGGCCGCGCCTCGGCCTCGTCGGCGCATCCGAGGCGGACCGGATCTGGACCCATCAGCTGCAGCTCACCATCGCGGACGCGGTGGACGAGGCCCACGACACGCACCATCCCCTCGGGGTCGGCCTATACTACGCCGACCAGAAGCCGGAGGCCGCGCGCCGGGCCGAAAGGTTCCGCCAGGACCGCATCCCCAAATTTTTCGAGTATTTCGAGCGCGTGCTGGCGGCGAACGGGAGCGAACGCCTGGTCGGATCAAAGCTGTCCTACGCCGACCTATCCCTGTTCCAGCTGGTCGCCGGATTGCGCTACGCCTTCCCGAACGCATCCAATGCTGCCCTGCGAGACACGCCGCATGTCGCCCGGCTGCACGAGGCGGTGGCGCAGCGTCCGCGCATCGCCGCCTATCTGGCGAGCGAGCGCCGCATCCCGTTCAACGAGGACGGGATCTTCCGCCGGTATCCCGAACTCGACGGTTGAAGCGCCGGGTCACCGGGGCGGGTGGGCGATCAGGATGCTGGCCAGCCCGAGTGCGATGAGGCCCAGCACCAGCGACAGAAGCCGCCAGAACAGCAGCGGATCGCGCTCCAGCAGCGACGCCCGGCGGGTCTCCGTCAAACCGGGATTGGGGTACCGGAGATCGTGGACGAATTCCGAGAGCGCCTGGTACCGCCGGGCGGGATCGGGATGCACGGCCTTGCGCAGCGCCCCGTCGACCCAGGCCGGCAGCAGCGGCCGGGCGTTGCGGGCCGAGACGTAGCGGAGCTTGCGCTGGGCCGCGCGCGTCAACGCCCGGGGCACCCGGTCACCGTAGGGCAGCCGGCCGGTGAGCATCTGGTACGTCATCACGCCCACCGCGAAGATGTCGGAGCCGGCCGTCGACGGCTCGCCCAGGAAGCCTTCCGGCGCCGTGTACTGCACGGTCCCCAGGATCTCGGCGGCATCG
Source organism: Methylobacterium sp. AC315 (assembly GCF_979253755.1). Classification (NCBI taxonomy): domain Bacteria; kingdom Pseudomonadati; phylum Pseudomonadota; class Alphaproteobacteria; order Hyphomicrobiales; family Methylobacteriaceae; genus Methylobacterium; species Methylobacterium sp. AC315. The sequence continues at coordinate 188,954 of NZ_CEEDEA010000003.1, read as the reverse complement.
TTCCGGGGATCGCCCTCCACCACCCCGGCCACCCGGGTGGCCCCGAAATCGATGACCTGGACGGTTCCGGCGGTGTCGATCAGGACGTTGTCGGGGCGCAGGTCCTGATGGACCATCTCCTTTCGGTGGAAGGCTTGCACGCCCTTGGCCATCTGCTCGACGAGGCCGCGCACCGCTTCCAACTCGGGCGCAGGGTGATCGCGCATCCACTGGGTCAGGGTCTGGCCCTCGACGTAGCGCATGACCGTGTAGAGGTGGCTGCGGCGGCGGCTCTGTGGATGGGCCTTGAGCACGTGCGGGCTGTCGATGCGCCGGGCGATCCACTCCTCCAGGGCGAACCGCTTGCGCTGGGCCGGGTCGTCGCGCAGATCGAGCGAAAGGACCTTCAGCGCGACCGGATCCCCGGTCTCCGCGTCAAGCGCCAGGTAGACCCGGCTGCGCGGCCCGGAATGCAGGATGCGCAGCAGCCGGTAGCCGTCGAAATCGGCCGGCGGATCGAGCAACGGCGCGGGATCGAGTCCCTCGACGCCGCCGAGCAGGTCGGCCGGCTCGCCATCGGGCACGGCTTCGATGCGGATGATCTGGACCGTGAGGTTGTCCGGGCTGCCGGCGGCGTGCGCGGCCTCCACGATCGCCCAGGCGGCGGCGTCGAGATCGTCCTCGGCGGCCGCGATCATCGCGGCCAGGTCGCGCGGCCGGACGTGCTCGTGAACGCCGTCGGTTGTCAGCACGAAGACGTCGCCGGCGTCCAGGCTCGCCGTGTGGTAGTCGATCTCGACATGACCGCCCGCCCCGAGCGCGCGGCCGAGATACGATTCCGCCGCCGAGACCACGACCCTGTGATCCTCGGTGAGCTGCTCCAAGGACCGGCCGGCGACACGCCAGATCCGGGCATCGCCGACATGGAACAGGTGCGCGGTGCGCGCCTTCAGGATCAGCGCATCGAAGGTGGTGACGTAGCCCTTGTCGGCATCGTAAGGATCGCGCCCGCGCCGCGTCTGCGCGTAGAGCCAGGAATTCGTTGCCGCGATCACCCGCTGCGCCGAACTCTTCACCGCCCACGTGTCCGGGGTGGCGTAATAGTCGCCGAGGAAGCTCTTGACCGCGGTCTCGCTCGCCAGCGCGCCGACCGCGCTGCTGCTGATGCCGTCGGCCAGCGCCACCGCGATGCCCTTGAGACCGAGTGCCGGCTGCACCGGCACCAGGGCACCGTGGAAATCCTGATTCGCGTCCTTGCGGCCGGCCGCGCTGGCCTGTCCGATCGTGACGGTCAGGTCCGTACTCACGCGGCCGCCGCCGACGCGTCGCTCCGGCCGCGATAGGACAAGGCCTCGGCCAGGTGCAGCCGGCGCACCTGCGCCTCGCCGTCGAGGTCGGCCAGCGTCCGCGCCACCCGCAGGGTGCGGTGGAAGCCGCGGGCGGAGAGCCGCATGCTCTCGGCCGCCTGCCGGATCAGTGCCGTGCCCTCGGCATCGGGGCTTGCCACCGCCTCAATCAACGTCGCCGGGCATGTGGCGTTGGTGGTGGCTGCCGGCAGGGCGTGGGCGGCGTAGCGCGTCGTCTGTCGATTGCGGGCTTCGGCGACCCGGGCGGCGGCCTCGCGGGAGCCCTCGGCCGGGGGCGGCAGGATCAGGTCGGCGGCCGTGACCGCGGGGACCTCGATGCGCAGGTCGATCCGGTCGAGCATCGGCCCGGAGATCCGCGATTGGTATTGCGCCATGCAGCGCGCGTTCGGCCCGCGCCGGCAGGCATAGCCGGGCTCCAATCCTTGCCCGCAGCGGCATGGGTTCATGGCCGCCACGAGCTGGAAGCGCGCCGGGTAGGTCACCCGGTGGTTCGCCCGGGCGATCATCACCTCCCCGGTCTCCATCGGCTGCCGCAGGCTGTCGAGCGCCTGCGGGTTGAACTCGGGCAGTTCGTCCAGGAACAGCACGCCGCCATGGGCGAGCGACACCTCCCCGGGTCGCGCGCCGAGGCCGCCGCCGACGAGCGCGGCCATCGAGGCCGAGTGATGCGGTTGCCGGAACGGCCGGCGGTTCGAGAGCGCGCCGCCCTTCAGCTGGCCCGCCACCGACTGGATCATGGAGATGTCGAGCAATTCCCGCGGCGTCAGCGGTGGCAGGATCGACGGCAGCCGGGCGGCGAGCATCGACTTTCCGGAGCCGGGCGGCCCGTTCATCAGAAGGTTGTGGCCACCCGCCGCCGCGATCTCCAGGGCCCGCTTGGCGCCCTCCTGACCCTTGATGTCGGAGAGATCCGGCAGCGGGCCGGCCAGGCTGGCCACGGACGGTTCCGGCCGGGCCATGACCTGGCTGCCCTTGAAGTGGTTGGCGAGTTGGATCAGCGAGCGCGGGGCGAGCACGTCGAGATCGCCTCCCGCCCAGGCCGCCTCGGACCCGGTCGCGGCCGGGCAGATCAGCCCGAGGCCGCGGGCCCCCGCCGCGATGGCCGCCGGTAGGACCCCGCTCACCGCCGTGATGCTGCCGTCCAACGCCAACTCGCCGAGCACGCAATAGCCCCCCAGCGCATCGGCCGGGATCGCCCCGATCGCCGCCATGACGCCAAGGGCGATCGGGAGGTCGTAGTGCGAGCCCTCCTTGGGCAGGTCGGCCGGGGCCAGGTTGACGGTGATGCGCTTGGCCGGCAGCGCAAGACCCGAGGCGATCAGCGCGCCACGCACCCGCTCGCGCGATTCGGCCACCGCCTTATCGGGCAGGCCGACCACGTTGAAGACGACGTTGCCCGGGATGATCTGGACCTGCACGTCCACGGCCCGGGCCTCGATCCCCTCGAACGCCACGGTGGCGACGCGTGTGACCATAGGTCGGCAGTCCTGGGCCGCGGCGCCGGAGCGGCGCAACGGGCAACCTTAGCTGTGCGGGAAAATCGAAGCGGCCTCAAGAGGATCGCGGTTCACGCGGAACCTGGGCGCGGTCTTCCTGTTCAAAGGCGGCACGCAACACCGAAACGGAGCCCCTCATGCGCCTCGCCGCCCCCCTCCTCGCCCTCACCCTGGCCGCCGGCCTCACTAGCGTCGCCCGGGCCGACGAGAAGCTCCCGCCCGACCAGCAGGCCAAGGTCGAGGCCATGCTTCGCCAGGAGGGCTTCACCAAGTGGAAGGAGATCGAGCTCGACGACGGCATGATCGAGGTCGACGACGCGATCGACGCCAACGGCAAGCAGTTCGACCTGAAGCTCGATCCCAAGACCCTCGCCGTGGTCAAGCGCAAGGCCGAGTAGCCGGCGCTTGCGTTCGGCAAAGAGCCCGGCCATATAGCCGGCGGGGGGTTGGCGAGGGACGTTTCACTCGCCAACCGGGTCAGGTCCGGAAGGAAGCAGCCCTAACGAGACCGAGCGGGTCTTCGTCCAGCCTCCCACCTTATTTCTTGCCTCGTTTCTTGGCGCTCGGCAGCCCGACCCGATACGGCATGGACGCTACGACCGGCACGCCTGACGACGAGCCGGGCCTGCCCGGGTTCGCGAGCCCCGCTGGCGCGGTGACGCCCTATCGGGTGCTGGCGCGGAAATACCGTCCGACCAATTTCGGCGACCTGATCGGCCAGGACGCGATGGTCCGGACGCTGGCCAACGGGTTCTCGGCCAACCGCATTCCCCAGGCCTGGATGCTGACCGGCGTGCGCGGGGTCGGCAAGACCACCACCGCCCGCATCCTCGCCCGCGGCCTCAACTACGCCCGCGCCGGCGTCCCCGATACCGGCCCGACCGTCTCGATGCCGGAACTCGGCCTGCACTGCGCGGCGATCATGGAATCCCGGCACATGGACGTGCTGGAGATGGATGCCGCCTCGCACACCGGCATCGACGACGTGCGGGCGATCATCGACGGCATCCGGTATGGGCCGGTCTCGGCCCGCTACAAGGTCTACATCGTGGACGAGGTCCACATGCTCTCCGAGAAGGCGTTCAACGCCTTCCTGAAGACGTTGGAGGAGCCGCCGCCCCACGCCAAGTTCGTGTTCGCCACCACGGAGATCCGCAAGGTCCCGGTGACGATCCTGTCGCGCTGCCAGCGGTTCGACCTGCGCCGGGTCGAGGCGCCGGTCCTGCACGCGCATCTCGCCAAGGTCTGCGCGGCCGAGAAGGTCGAGGCCGAGGACGAGGCGTTGAGCGCCATCGTGCGTGCGGCCGAGGGCTCGGTCCGCGACGCGCTCTCGCTGCTGGACCAGGCCATCGCGCACGGCGCGGGCGCCGTCACCGCACAGAGCGTCCGCGACATGCTGGGCTTGGCCGACCGGGCGCGCATCCTCGACCTGTTCGAGGCGGTGATGCGCGGTTCGGTGCCGGCGGCGTTCGCCGAATTGCGGGCGCAATACGATTCCGGTGCCGACCCCTCGGTGGTGCTGTCCGACCTCGCGGCCTTCACCCACCTCGTGACCCGCCTGAAGGCCGTGCCGGAGACCGCCTCCGACCCGACGCTCAGCGAGACCGAGCGGGTCCGCGGCGGCCAGTTCGCGGAACAGCTCTCGATCCGCGCCCTGTCGCGGGCCTGGCAGATCCTGCTCAAGGCGATCCCCGAGGTCCAGGCTGCGCCCCGCCCGCTGGCGGCGGCCGAGATGGCGATCGTCCGCCTAGCCTACGCGGCCGACCTGCCGACACCGGACGAGGCCCTGCGCCAGCTCAAGGCCGAGGCCGCGGCGGCACCGACCGAGGAGGCGCCGCCATCCTCCGGCCGTCCGCCCCTGCCGCCGATTCCCGACCTGCGCGGTGGTGGGCAGACGGCAGCGGCCGTCGCACCCCGTCCCATGTCGGTCTCCGCACCGATGGCGGCGCCCGCTGCCGCTTCAATGGCGGCGCCGGTGGCGATGGCCGCCCCCTCCGTCATGGCCGCCCCGGCCGAGCGCCCGGCTGCGCCGCCCGCGCCACGGCTCGCCCGGTTCGAGGACGTGGTGGCGCTGGCCGATGCCAACCGCGACATCCTGCTGAAGACCGCCCTGGAGCGCGACGTCCACCTCGTACGCTTCGAGGAGGGGCGGATCGAGTTCGCCCTCGCCCCGGGCGGCCGGGCGACGCTGGCCACCGACATCGCCGCCGCGATCCTGCGCTGGACCGGCCAACGCTGGGTCGTCGCGGTCTCGAAGGAGGCCGGCGCCCCGACCCTCGACGCCGCCGTAAAGGCCGCGACAGAGACCCGCCGCGAGAATGCCGCCGCCGACCCGTTCGTCCGTGAGGTGCTGACCCGCTTCCCCGGCGCGGAGATCGTGGATGTGCGGGAGACCGCGCCGCTCCCCTCGCCCGATCAGGAGATCCCGGGGGACGGCGATCCGGTGCCGGCGGACGAGGCCCCGGACGACGACTTCTGACACGCAGGCGCCGTCCCACATGGCGGCGGGCCGACGCGATACCCAAGTAGACTGACCGAGACACCACACGAGAGAGCTGCATGCGCGACCTGATGGGCATCATGAAGCAGGCTCAGGCCATGCAGGAGAAGATGGGCTCCCTGCAGGCCGAGCTCGACGAGATCGAGGTGACCGGCGCCTCGGGCGGCGGTTCCGTGCGGGTAACCATGTCCGCCAAGGGTCAGATGAAGGGCGTCACGCTCGACCCCTCCCTGTTGGTCGCCGACGAGCGCGAGATCCTCGAGGATCTGATCGTGGCCGCCTGCAACGACGCCCGCGGCAAGGCCGAGGCGACCATGCAGGAGCGGATGGCCGAGTTGACCAAGGGCCTGCCCCTGCCGCCCGGCATGAAGCTGCCGTTCTAGGCGCGGGCTCGAGCCGCGTCCGCGTCACCGCGGCCGGCGGCTCACCAGGACGACCCTGGCCAGGATGAGCGGAATTGCCAGCGCGAGGATCGGCGGGAAGCTCTCGCCCAGCAGCGCAACCGCGAGGCCCTCGCCGGTGATCGCAGATCGACCACCTGGAGAAAGCCGATCTGATCGAGCGGCGCAAACATCCGACGGACCGACGCGGGACATTGGTGGCGCTGACGGATGCGGGCAAAGCGCTGATCGACACCCTGCTGCCGGTCCATGTCGAGACCGAGCGCAAGATCCTTGCCGTCCAGACGGATGGCGAGCAGCGCACGCTGAACGCGCTGCTGGCGAAGTTGCGGAGCGGGCTCGGGTGAACGGGCGGCAGCGGCAACCGCCGCCCGATCCACATGTTACGCGGCAATGGCCTGCGCGGTCGGCCCGGCGGCGCGCACGTCGGCATCGACGTGGGCCTCGAAGCGCTTGAAGTTGTCGTCGAACATCTTCACCAGCCGCGCCGCCGTCTCGACGAAGGCACTCTTGTTGCCCCAGGTCTTGACCGGGGTGAGGATCTCCGCCTCGACGCCCGGGACCGAGACCGGCACCGCAAAGCCGAAATACGGGTCGCGGCGGAACTCCGCCTGGGCGAGAGATCCGTCGAGGGCTCCGGCGAGCAGGCGGCGGGTCACGCGGATCGGCATGCGCCGGCCGGTGCCGACGCCGCCGCCGGTCCACCCGGTGTTGACCAGCCAGCAATCGACGTCATGCGCGGCGATCAGGTCGCGCAGCAGGTTGCCGTAGGCGCTCGGATGCCGGGGCATGAACGGCGCGCCGAAGCAGGTCGAGAACGTCGCTTCCGGCCCGGTGAGGCCGCGTTCAGTGCCGGCGACCTTGGCGGTGTAGCCGGACAGGAAGTGGTACATCGCCTCGGCGCCGGTGAGCTTGGCGATCGGCGGCATCACCCCGAAGGCGTCGCAGGTCAGCATCACGATATTCTTCGGATGCCCGGCCCGGCCGGTGACGCTGGCATTGGCGATGAAGTCGAGCGGGTAGGCGCAGCGGGTGTTCTCGGTGAGCGACCCGTCATCGAAATCCGGCACGCGGCTGACCGGATCGATCACCACGTTCTCCATCACGGTGCCGAAGCGCTCCGTGGTGGCGTAGATCTCGGGCTCGGCATTGCGCGAGAGGCGGATCGTCTTGGCGTAGCAGCCGCCCTCGAAGTTGAAGATGCCCTCACTCGACCAGCCGTGCTCGTCGTCGCCGAGCAGCTGCCGGGACGAATCGTTCGACAGGGTGGTCTTGCCGGTACCCGACAGTCCGAAGAAGATCGCCGAGCCCCCCTCGGCGTCGAGCGCCGCGTTGGCCGAGCAATGCATCGGCATCACGTTCTGGCCGGGCAGGATGTAGTTCAGGTAGGTGAAGACCGACTTCTTCATCTCGCCCGCGTAGGCGGAGCCGCCGATCAGGACGAGCTTCTTCGAAAAGTCGATGGCGATCACAGTCTTGGACCGGCAGCCATGCCGGGCCGGGTCCGCCTGGAAGCTCGGCAGGTCTATGATCGTCAGGTCCGGCACGTAGGACGCGATCTCGGAGCGGTCCGGCCGGATCAGCAGGTTGCGGATGAACAACGAGTGCCAGGCGAGCTCGGTGAACACCCGGGCTTTGACCCGGTGGGCCGGGTCGGCACCGCCGTAGAGGTCCTGGGCGAACAGCTCCTTGCCCTCGGCGTGCTTGAGGAAGTCCTGGTGCAGGACCGCGAACTGCTCCGGCGTGATCGCGCCGTTATTCTCCCACCAGATCTCGTTCTCGGTGCTGGCATCGCGCACCACGAACTTGTCCTTGGGCGAGCGGCCGGTGTGGCTGCCGGTGGTCGCCACGAAGGCGCCGCCGCGGGCGAGCTGGCCCTCCTTGCGGGCGAGCGCCTCTTCGTAGAGGCGCGGAGCCTCGAAATTCCAGTGGACGGCCTTCAGAGCGTTGAAGCCGGCCGCGTCGGCATCGTGGGCCGCGTTGTGATCACCGATGTTGGTCAAGAGCGTATCTCCCGGGGCCCCTGTTCGTGCCGTCCACGCGACAAGACCGGACGCCAGGGGCGCCCGGGACTTCCCGGGGGACGTCCGTGCGGGCGTACAGGACCGCCGCACGCTGGATCACCGTTCCCCGGTTGCTCGCCCCCATACTGGATAGGCGGCCAAGCGTTGCCGTCTTACTGGGTGTTGCTGAACGCCCGCAACATCATGAAGCGTGTTTGACCGCAGTGCTGATCGCAAGAGGCCGTTCATGTAACGCGTTGCTGATCGGTATTCTTAATTTTGGCCCGAGCAGAACGCGTTCGGAAAACCTATATCCTGGCTGGGCTGAGATGCGCCCTTGCGCGTTGCCCGGTGACGGCTATGCCCGCCGGACGTTTCGAAGGTTCGACCTTCGAAATCCCCACTGTCGATCCCCGCCAAGAGGTACGATGCCCCAAGCCGTCGCCGGCCCCGAGATCGAACGCCTGATCCAGCTTCTGTCCCGGATGCCAGGTCTAGGGCCGCGTTCCGCGCGGAGGGCCGCGCTCCAACTCATCAAGAAGCGCGAGACCTTGCTGGCCCCGCTGGCCGATGCCATGCGGGTGGCGGCCGAGCGCATCGTGGTGTGCACGAGCTGCGGCAACGTCGATACCTCCGAGCCGTGCACGATCTGCCGGGACGTCGAGCGCGATCCCACGATCCTGGTGGTGGTGGAGGACGTGTCGGACCTGTGGGCGCTCGAGCGGTCCGGGGCGGTCAAGTCGCGCTACCATGTGCTCGGCGGCGTGCTGTCGGCACTGGACGGCGTGCGGCCCGAGCACCTGAACCTCGCCAGCCTCGTGGAGCGCGCGGCCGATCCGTCGGTCAAGGAGATCATCCTTGCGCTGAACGCCACCGTCGACGGCCAGACCACCGCCCACTACGTCACCGAGTCGATCCGGCACCTCGACCGCAAGGTGACGCGCCTGGCCCACGGCGTCCCGGTCGGCGGCGAACTGGATTACCTCGACGAAGGCACGCTCACCGCGGCGATCCGCAGCCGTACGGCGTTCTGAGCACAGCCGGCGGTGCGGACGGCGCGGCAACCCTGGATAGGAGGGTTCGGAGGACCGGAATTTGACCGGCCCCCACCCACGCCATATTGCCTCGGGATCCCCGGGGCACACGTTCGATGCGCGCCCCCTGCCGGTTTCCGCCATGACCATCCGTCCGCTCGTCATCCTCCCCGACGCCGTCCTGCGCCGCGTCTCCGATCCGGTCGGGCCGATCACGCCCGAAATCCGCACCCTCGTCGCCGACATGTTCGAGACGATGTACGACGCGCCGGGCGTCGGGCTGGCGGCGATCCAGGTCGGCGTCGCCAAGCGGGTCGTGACCATCGACACCTCGAAGGAAGAGGGCGTGCGCGACGCGCGCGTGTTCATCGATCCGGAGATCGTCTGGGCATCGGAGGAGAAGCGGGTCTACGACGAGGGCTGCCTGTCGATCCCGGAATATTACGCCGAGGTCGAGCGGCCTGACCGGGTCCGGGTGAAGTTCCGCGACATTGAGGGCGAGGTGCAGGAGATCGAGGCGGACGGCCTGCTGGCGACCTGCATCCAGCACGAGATCGACCACCTGAACGGCGTGCTGTTTATCGACCACATCTCGAAGCTGAAGCGCGACCGGGTGATCAAGCGCTTCGCCAAGGCGGCCAAGCGCGACGCGGCGTGACGGCCATGCGCGTCGTCTTCATGGGCACGCCGGATTTCGCGGTGCCGACCCTCGCACGTCTCGCGCAGGACGGGCACCAGATCGTTGCGGTCTACACCCGCGCCCCGGCCAAGGCCGGCCGCGGCATGAGCCTGCGCCCCTCGCCGGTCCACGCGTTCGCGGACACACTCGGGATCCCGGTTCTGACTCCCGGGACCTTGCGGACACCGGAGGCCGCCGAGACCTTCGCCGGGCACGCGGCCGATGTCGCCGTGGTGGTCGCCTACGGCATGCTGCTGCCCCAGGCGATCCTCGACGTGCCCCGGCATGGATGCCTCAACCTGCACGGATCGCTGCTGCCGCGTTGGCGCGGCGCCGCGCCCATCCAGCGCGCCGTGATGGCGGGCGATGCCGAGAGCGGCGTCGGCATCATGCGCATGGGGGTTGGGCTCGATACCGGACCGGTGGCCCTGGAGGCACGGGTCCCGATCACGCCGGGCATGATCGCTGGTGAACTGCACGATGCGCTGATGCCGGTTGGTGCCGCGTTGATGTCCCAGGCCCTCGAATGCCTGAGCCGCAGCGACCTGACGTTCACGCCGCAATCGACCGAGGGTGTGGTCTACGCGCACAAGATCGGCAACGACGAGGCGCGGATCGACTGGTCGCGTCCGGCCGGGGAGGTGGCGAACCATATCAACGGCCTGTCGCCGTTCCCCGGCGCGTTCTTCGAACTCGATCTCGGCAAGGGGGCGGAGCGGGTGAAGGTGCTCCGGGCGTCGGCTGCCGAGGGCGCCGGGGCACCGGGGACGCTCCTCGACGCCGAGGGCCAGGTCGCCTGCGGCGCGGGCGCAGTCCGGCTGCTGGAACTGCGGCGGGCCGGCAAGGGCGGCAGCGCCAACGGGGCCGAGTTCGTCCGCGGCGCGCGCATCGCGCCCGGCACGCATCTCGGCTGATGCCCCGCTACAAGCTCGTCATCGAATACGACGGCACGCCGTTCTACGGCTGGCAGCGCCAGCCCGAAGCACCCACGGTGCAGGGTGCGATCGAAGCGGCTGTCACCCGCTTCTCGGGCGAGCAATCCCGGCTGACCTGCGCCGGCCGGACCGATGCCGGGGTGCACGCCATCCATCAGGTCGCCCATCTCGACCTCGTCAAGGATTGGCGGGCCGACACGGTGCGGGATGCGCTGAACGCCCATCTGCGCCCCAAGCCGGTGGCGATCCTCTCGGCCCGGATCGTCCCGCCGAGCTTCGACGCGCGCCATTCCGCGATCCGCCGGCACTACCGCTATCGGATCCTCAACCGTCGAAGCCCCGCCGCGCTCACCCGCGCCCATGTCTGGCAGGTGCCCTGGCCGCTCGATCCGGACGCGATGGACCGCGCCGCGCAGCGCCTCGTCGGCCACCACGATTTTTCCGCGTTTCGGGCCGCCGAGTGCCAGGCCAAGAGCCCGATGCGGACCTTGGAACGGCTCGACGTCGCCCGCACGACCATGGCGTTGCATGAGGAGATCGTGGTGACGACCTGCGCGCGCTCGTTCCTGCACCATCAGGTCCGGGCCATGGTCGGGACGCTGATGCTCGCCGGCTGCGGCCGGCTCTCGGCCGACGATGTCGCCGACATCCTGGCTTCGGGCGAGAAGCGCCGGTGCGGGCCGCTCGCGCCGGCGGCCGGGCTGACGTTCGTCGGGGTGGATTACGCGTGACGATTCGAGGCGTATGCTGGACTCAGCTCCAGGGTCGAAAATACGCCTCCAGCACCCGCTCGTAGATCGCCGTCAGCCGGTCGAGATCGGCCACCGCCACGCATTCGTCGACCTGGTGCATGGTCTCGCCGACCAGCCCGAACTCGATCACCGGGCAGGCATCCTTGATGAAGCGCGCGTCCGACGTCCCACCGGTGGTCGACAGGGCGGGCGTCAGGCCGGTCTCGACCCGGATCGCCTCGGAGACGAGGTCCACGAAGGCGTCCGGTTGGGTCAGGAAGGCGGGTGCGTTCGACGGCTGCAGGTCCAGGCTGAAGCGGATTGCGTTGCCGGCCGCCTGCTCCAGCCGCCTGCGGAGTTCGGCGCCCAGGCTCTCGGCGGTCCAATCGTCGTTGAACCGGACGTTGAAGGTGGCACGGGCGGTCGCCGGGATCACGTTGGTGGCCGGGTTGCCGACGTCGATCGTGGTGAATTCCAGGTTCGAGGCATCGAAATGTGCCGTGCCGCGGTCGAGCGGCTCCGCGACCAGCGCCGAGGCGAGCCGCAGCAGCCCGGGAATCGGGTTCTCGGCCTTATGCGGGTAGGCGACGTGGCCCTGGCGGCCCAGCACGGTCAGCTTGCCGGTGAGCGAGCCGCGGCGGCCGATCTTGATCATCTCGCCGAGCTGACCCGGATTGGTCGGCTCGCCGAGCAGGCAATGGTCGAAGCGTTCGCCCCGGGCGCGGGCCCAGTCGAGCAGCTTGACCGTGCCGTTGACCGCCGGCCCCTCCTCGTCGCCGGTGATCAGGAAGGCGATGGAGCCGGCGAAGTCGCTGCCCCGGCGGCCCAGGAACGCCAGGGTCGCGGCCAGCATACAGGCGATACCGCCCTTCATGTCGGCGGCGCCGCGGCCATAGAGCATGCCGTCCGCCACCGCCCCGTCGAACGGTCCGTGGCGCCAGGCCCCGTCGCCTTCCGGCACTACGTCGGTGTGGCCGGCGAAGACGAGGCAAGGACCACGCGTGCCGATGCGTGCGTACAGGTTCGGCGTATCGGGATAACCCGGCTCGGCGAAGACCGGCCGCTCGATCGCGAATCCAACCGCGCCGAGAGTCTGCGCAACCACATCGAGGGCGCCGCGATCCTCAGGGGTCACGGACGGGCAGCGGATCAGCGCTTGAGCGAGCGACAGAGCGGAATGGTCGGTCGGCATGGGGCGTGTCCCGGAACTGAGGAATTCGGGCGGCCCCTTACAGCAAGTCGGGCCGCCCGGAGACGGGAGATGAGCGAGACCCTGACATCCCAGAGCGTCGTTGTTTCCGCAGCGCTTTTCCCGGAGTGCATACAGCGGCAGCGGGATGCAATCCGGGGTCCAGCACGAAGGCACGCGCAGCGTCCACCGGATCGTCTGTGCCGCTTCTCGGCGCGTTCGTCACCTGGATACCGGATCGCCTTCCACCGACCCGGCAGGCGGCCAGGAAAGGGCGGCCAGCGGTTCCGTCCTCGACCTGCCACGAAAGGCCGTGGGCTGGCCTCGGCCACGGACCGCCGCGGCACCGTCATCGGGCCGCGGCGGCTGGCGGGCCCGCCTACTTCGTCACGATCAGCTGCACGTCACCGTGGCGGCGCAGCACTGAGACCGTGACGTCGTCGTCGTAGCGCTGAAACCGGATGTCCAGGCGCGAGTGCCCCAGCTTGACGTTGTAGAGCGTCACACCGTCGAGGAAGCCGGGCAGGACCGGGTTCTTCAGCCGGACGCTGTTGCGGTCGTGATCGAGCTCCAGGCCCAGGCAGGCGGCCAGGAACGCGAACGGTGCCGCCGCCGCCCAGGCCTGCGGGCTGCAGGCCACTGGGTATGCCACCGGCCCGCGCTGGCGCCGGCGCATGAAGCCGCAGAACAGCTCCGGCAGCCGCTTCTGGTCCTGGTAGAGCGAGGTGTCGAACATCCCCTGGAAGATGCGCGCCGCCTCGTGCTTGCGGTCGTAGCGGGCCAGCCCCATCGCGATCAGGGCGTTGTCGTGCGGCCAGATCGAGCCGTTGTGGTACGACATCGGATTGTAGCGCGCCTCGCCCTTGGCGATGGTGCGCACGCCCCAGCCGTTGAAGCCGTCCTTGCCCAGCAGGGTCTCGGCGACCCGGGCGGCCCGCTCCGGCTTGGCGATTCCGGTGAACAGCGCGTGCCCGGCATTCGACGAGCGCACGGCGCACTGCTTCTTGGAGCCGTCGAGCGCGAGTGCGTAGGTGCCGATCTCCTCGTTCCAGAACGCGGCGTCGAAGCGTTCGCGCAGGGCGGTGGCTTCGTGCGACAGGCGCTCGGCCATCGGATCGTGCCCGAGCAAAGCCGCGAGCTTGGCCATGCCATTTTTGGCGGCGTAGACGTAGCCCTGCACCTCGCACAGCGCGATCGGCCCCTTGGCGAGTTGGCCGTCGGTGTGGAAGATCGAATCGTGGCTGTCCTTCCAGCCCTGGTTCTCAAGGCCCTTGTCGGTGTCGCGGGCGTATTCGACGAAGCCGTCGCCGTCGCGATCGCCGTACCGGTCCATCCATTCGAGGGCGAGTTCCAGGGACGGCCAGATCGCCCGGATGGTCTCGAGATCGCCCGTGACGGCGTAGTACTCCCAGGCCAGCATCACGAAGAGCGGCGTGCCGTCGATGGTGCCGTAGTAATGACGGAAGGGTACCTCGCCGAGCATCGCCATCTCACCCCGGCGTGTCTCGTGCAGTACCTTGCCGGGCTGGGCATCGGCTGCCGGATCGACCGCCCGGGCCTGGGTCGCCGCGAGGTAGCGCAGGACGCCGCGGCCGAACTTCGGATCGATCCACAGCGCCATCATGGCGGTGATGATGCCGTCGCGGCCGAACACCGTGGAGTACCAGGGGATCCCGGCGAACGGGTAGATCCCCTCCGGCGTGCGGCTCGCCAGCATGTAGAGGTCGGCCGTGGCCCGGCACAGGCCCTCGTTGAACTGGTCGTTCGACGAGATGATCGTGGTGATCCCCGCCGTCAGCTCGCGCAGGTCCCGGCGCGAATCGCGATAGGCCCGGGCGAAGATCATGCCCTCGGCGAGGTCCTTCGGCTCGCGACGGGCGCCGCCGACATTGGCCGCCAGGGTCAGCTTGGCGGCCGCGTCCTCGCCGACCATCTCGGCACCCGGGGGCTTGGTGAAGGCCCGGTGGGCCTCGAAGGCCACGCGGATGAACAGGGAAGCACGGCCCTCCGGCGGCAGAGACACGTCGAAGGCGACGCGGCCCGGCTCGATCACGTCCGGCTTCGGGCCGAAGTGAAGGGAGGTCGTGCGCACGATCTCATCGAGCCCGACATAGCGGAACTGCACCTCCCGGTCGCTCGCCACCAGGACGCCGCGCTTGCCGCGCTCCTTGCGGTCCGTGCCGCGCACTTCGAACAGGTCGCGGTAATCGGCATCGAACGTGATGGCGATGCGCAGGCGCCGATGCTTCGAATCGAACGAGCGCAGGCCGATGCGGTCGTAGCAGGCGCCCCGGAACAGGAACTTGGTGCGCTCGATCGCGATGGTCTCGCGCGGGATCGAGGTCTCGTCGTGGGCGTCGAGGCGGATGTCGGGCGTCGTCATGTCGACGCTCAGAGCGCCGTTGTCGTCCTGCATGACCGAGGACAGCATCAGCGGACGCTGGCCCTCCACCGTGAGCTCGAGGCGGGACAGATACCGGGTGTCCTGGAAGTACAGGCCCTCCGGCCCGGGCTGGACGCCGATATCCCCGTAGGAGTCCAGGACCCCGAACGCCTCGCCGAACTTCAGGGCCCGCAGCGGGCGCTCGACCAACGAGGTGTGGGCCTCGATGTGGTAGGTCGGCAGCACATCGTCAGCGTCCTGAAAGCCGGGCGCCACCGAGACGGTGCCGCCCTGTGTCCGCGCGGTCGCATCGTGGGCCGCCGTATTCTCCGCCGCCATGCAGAACGTCTCCGAGTGCGTGTGAGGGGTACGAATCGAGAGGGCCGCCGCATCGGTACTGATGCGGCGGCCCTCGTGACCATTCGGATGAGGCGCCTTTGCGACGCTAGGCCGGGCTGGCCGTTCCTCGCAAGCCCGATGCCGAATCTCAGGCCGGCATCGCGGCGACCGAAATGGCCGGACGCGCGGAGCCGTTGACGTCACCGTAATGCGGCTGGAACCCGGACTTCTGCATCTGGATCACGTCGGCGCCCCGGGACAGAAGCTCCTCGTAGGCGGCGACATACTTCTTGACCATGCACTCAGCGGTGAACTGGCTTTCGAAGTGGCGGCGCACGCCCTCGCGGCTCATGGTCTTGACCTTGGCCACCGCGTTCACCGCGTCGTCCATCGTCTCGCAGAGCACGCCGCTGACACCGTCCTTGATCACCTCAGGCACGGAGCCGTTCCGGAACGCGATCACCGGGGTTCCGGCCGACATTGCCTCGATCATGACGAGGCCGAAGGGCTCCGGCCAGTCGATCGGGAAGGCGAGCGCCAGTGCGTTGCCGAGGAAGGACTTCTTCTGCTCTTCGTTGATCTCGCCGATGTACTCGACCAGCGGGTGATGGGTCATCGGCTCGATAACCTCGTCCCAGTAATCCTGGTCCGCCTTATCGACCTTGGCGGCGATCTTGAGCGGCGTGCCCGAACGGATCGCCATCTCGATGGCACGGTCGGGGCGCTTCTCCGGAGAGATGCGACCCAGGAACGCCAGATAACCGCCGGCGGCCTCGGGGGTGTACGGGCAGTTCTGCGACGGCAGGCCGTGATGGATCGTGGCCAGCCAGTTGACG
Organism: Methylobacterium sp. AC315; assembly: GCF_979253755.1. Lineage (NCBI taxonomy): Bacteria > Pseudomonadati > Pseudomonadota > Alphaproteobacteria > Hyphomicrobiales > Methylobacteriaceae > Methylobacterium > Methylobacterium sp. AC315. The sequence continues at coordinate 173,082 of NZ_CEEDEA010000003.1, read as the reverse complement.
TTCGGCGGCATCGGCTCGCGCTGGTTGTCGGAGATCGACACGAGCGGCATGCCGGTGAAAGTGCGGTAGACGGGCATGAAGTCCGGAACGTCGAGACGACCATGCATCGTGGTGATGCACTTGTGGTTCAGATCCTCGAACATCGGATACTGAAGCAGATCGATGTGGAAGTGCAGGATATCGAACTCGTGCGCCCGGCGATGGACCTGATGCAGCATAGCCAGGTGGCTGGCGGTGTGATCCCGGTAACCGAGCAGACGCAGGCCTTCGGGCGTGCAGGCCGCAAGCTTGGCCGACGTCTCCGAATCGCCGCTGGCGAACAGGGTGACGTCGTGGCCCTGGCGGACCAGTTCTTCCGTGATCCAGCTGACGACGCGCTCGGTGCCGCCGTAGAACTTCGGAGGGACGGCCTCCGACAACGGAGCGATTTGGGCAATGCGCACGAAGTGTCTCCTGGTTGGCCGACTTTGACGAAAGATCTAACCCTGCCGGCCTGAGCGGGACATGAATGAAACCGACGGCCAAGGTTATGGTTCCTGCGCCTGCAGGTTGTCTCGATAACTTTTGTGCAGCGCGGAAGCTGTCCCCGCATTCCCCGATGCGCGCCCACCCTCGGGCTTCGGCTGCGGCGCACCCCGATGCCACCGAAGCCGTTGCCGTGGCTTCGCGTTTCTGTCATAAGCCGCCCCGCGTCGAACCGCCCGGCCGATAGGGCTGCCGTGGCGGCTCGTGCTGCTCCACCAGAAGCATCATCGCGCACACCTCATCCGACCCTCACGGGTCGGCCCGGAGGAATTTTCGCGCAACGGAGAGCCAAATGCCCAAGCTGAAGACCAAATCAGGCGCCAAGAAGCGCTTCAAGATCACCGGCACCGGCAAGGTGATGTACGCCCAGGCCGGCAAGCGCCACGGGATGATCAAGCGGACGACCAAGCAGATCCGCAACCTGCGCGGCACCACGACCCTGTTCGAGGGCGATGCCGCCAACGTGAAGAAGTACTTCCTGCCGAACGCACGGTAAGCCTTCGACACCCGTTGCCACTGTCTTTCGTCGAAACCAGGAGATAACCGATGGCCCGCGTCAAACGCGGCGTGACCAGTCACGCGAAGCACAAAAAAGTTCTGAAGGCCGCCAAGGGCTATTACGGCCGGCGCAAGAATACCATCCGCATCGCCAAACAGGCGGTCGAGAAGGGCATGCAGTATGCCTATCGCGACCGCAAGAATAAGAAGCGCACGTTCCGCGCCCTCTGGATCCAGCGCCTCAACGCGGCGGTCCGGGAGCATGGCCTGACCTATTCGCGCTTCATCAACGGTCTTGCCAAGTCCGGCATCATCGTCGACCGCAAGGCGCTGTCGGAGCTGGCGATCCACGAGCCGGCGAGCTTTGCCGCCGTGGTCGAGAAGGCCAAGGCCGCCCTCCCCGAGACCACCGCCAAGGCCGCCTGACTTCAGGCCCTCGGCGAGACACAGGAAGGCGCGGCTCTCCCCCGAGAGTCGCGCCTTCTGCGTTCCCGGGGCGCGGCCCGGCCACGCGCGCGCTTGCGCGACGGCGAACAACGCGCGAGAGCACGCCGCGACGGCGGCTCCGACAACCCTGCTCGAAGGCAGCGATGACCGATCTTGATACCCTCGAACGCGACCTCCTGGCTCAGGTGACGGCGGCCTCCGACGAGGCGGCGCTCGACGCGGTGCGCGTCGCCGCACTGGGCAAGAAGGGCAGCGTCTCGGACCTGCTGAAGACGCTGGGCGCGATGACGCCGAACGAGCGCAAGGAGCGCGGGCCCCTGATCAACGGCCTGCGCGACCGGATCCAGGGCGCCGTCACCGCTCGCAAGACCGTCCTGATGGAAGCCGCGCTGGAGGCTCGCCTCGCCTCCGAGCGGGTGGACGTGACGCTGCCGCTGCGGGACGCCCCGGAGGTCCGCGGCCGGATCCATCCGATCACCCAGGTGATCGACGAGATCACGGCGATCTTCGCCGACATGGGCTTCGCCGTCGCGGAAGGCCCCGATATCGAGACCGACGAACTGAACTTCACGGCGCTCAACTTCCCGCCCGGCCACCCGGCGCGCGAGATGCACGACACCTTCTTCCTGGCGGCCGACCATGCCGGAAAGCGCAAGGTGCTGCGCACCCACACGTCACCCGTCCAGATCCGCACGATGCGGTCGCAGGCGCCGCCGATCCGGGTGATCATCCCGGGCCGGACCTACCGGCACGATTCCGACCAGACGCACACGCCGATGTTCCATCAGGTCGAGGGCCTGGTGATCGACACGGCAGCCAACATCGCGAACCTGAAATGGGTGCTGGAGGCGTTCTGCAAGGCGTTCTTCGAGGTCGATGGGGTGAAGATGCGCTTCCGCCCATCGTTCTTCCCGTTCACCGAGCCGTCGGCCGAGGTCGACATCCAGTGCTCCCGCAAGGGCGGCGAGATTCGCTTCGGCGAGGGCGACGACTGGCTGGAGATCCTGGGCTGCGGGATGGTCCACCCGAACGTCCTGCGCAATTGCGGCCTCGATCCGGACGCGGTGCAGGGCTTCGCGTTCGGGGTCGGCATCGACCGCATCGCCATGCTCAAGTACGGCATGCCGGACCTGCGTCCGTTCTTCGAGGCGGATGTCCGCTGGCTGGACCATTACGGTTTCCGGCCGCTCGACGTGCCGAGCCTGATCGGCGGTCTGACGGGGTAGGGAGAGGTTTGGGGGGGACCATGATGACGAGTGCGAGCGCGGAGATCCGTAATGCCGCGTCTCGGCAATTCCATCATCTCCGATCTTCTTGAAGTGGCCGAAATGCCAGCCCACCAGAGCGGTCGGATGAACTTGCGCACGGCACCGCTGCGACGTGCCGTGAGCACTGTCTATTACACCGTCTCCCACGGTCTTTGTTTCGATGGCTCGCGCCCGAGAGGCCGTGGAGGCCCTTGAGTCCCTGGGCGACGACCAGCGCCGCAAGCTGGCTATCCTCCTCATAACGAAAGCCCGGCTCTCCTGAGCCAAGAGGTTACGATCGATGAAATTCACCCTCTCCTGGCTCAAGGACCACCTCGACACCGAGGCTTCCCTCGACACCATCACCGAGACGCTGACGCGCATCGGCCTCGAGGTCGAGGGCGTCGAGGACAAGGCGGCCGCGCTCAAGCCCTACGTCGTCGCCCGGATCCTGACAGCCGAGCAGCATCCGAACGCCGACCGTCTGCGGGTCTGCACCGTCGAGACCGGGGCGGGCGTGCCGATCCAGGTGGTCTGCGGTGCGCCGAACGCACGCGCGGGTCTCGTGTCGGTGTTCGCGCCGCCCGGCACCTATGTGCCCGGGAAGGCGATCACCCTCTCGGTCGGCACGATCCGCGGCGTCGAGAGCCACGGCATGCTGTGCTCGGGGGCGGAACTCGGACTCGGCGAGGACCATGATGGCATCCTCGAACTCCCGGCCGATGCGCCGGTCGGCCAGGGCTACGCCCTCTATGCCGGGCTCGACGATGCGGTCATCGAGATCAACCTGACGCCGAACCGTCCGGACTGCACCTCGGTGCACGGCATCGCCCGCGACCTCGCGGCGACCGGGATCGGCAGCCTCAAGCACGAGGCCGCGCCGGGCGTGCGCGGCGAAGGTCCCTGCCCGGTCGAGGTCGACCTGGCCCTCGCGCCGGAGGATCGCGGACTTTGCCCGCTCTTCGCCCTTCGACTCGTGCGCGGCGTGAAGAACGGTCCGTCGCCGGCCTGGATGCAGGCCAGGCTGCGGGCGATCGGTCTTCGACCGATCAACGCCCTCGTGGACATCACCAACTACGTCACCTTCGATCGCGGCCGGCCGCTGCACGTGTTCGACGCCGCCAAGGTCTCGGGCAACCTGACGGTGCGGCGGGCCCACGGAGGCGAAAGCCTCCTGGCGCTCGACGGACGGACCTACACGCTCACCGACGACACCGTGGTGATCGCCGATCAAGCCGGCGTCGAATCGATAGCCGGCATCATGGGTGGCCAGGCCTCCGGCTGCGACGAGTCCACCACGGACGTGCTGATTGAATCGGCGCTGTGGGACCCGGCCAACATCGCCCAGTCCGGGCGCCGGCTCGGCATCATCACCGATGCGCGCTACCGGTTCGAGCGCGGCGTCGACCCGGCCTTCACGCTCCCCGGCCTGGACCTCGCCACGCGCCTCGTGGTCGATCTGTGCGGCGGCACGCCCTCCCAGGCGACGATCGCCGGCGAGCCCCCGGAATCGGAGCGGATCATCGATTTCCCGTGGACCGAGGTGCGGCGCCTGGCCGGCATCGAACTGCCGCAGACCGAGATCAAGCTGATCCTGGAGACGCTGGGTTTCCAAATCTCCGGCACCGGCGACCGGGTGGAGGTCCTGACACCGTCCTGGCGGCCCGATGTCGAGGGCAAGGCCGACTTGGTCGAGGAGGTCATCCGTATCGCCGGCCTGGACCGGATCGAGCCGAAGCCGCTGCCGCGGATTGCCGGGATCGGCCGGCCGCTGCTCACGGTGATGCAGAAGCGCACCCGGACGGCCAAGCGGGCCCTGGCGAGTCGCGGCCTGATGGAAGCGGTGACCTGGTCCTTCGTCCCGCATTCCGATGCCGAGCTGTTCGGCGGGGGCGGCGCCGACCTCGTGCTCGCCAACCCGATCGCGTCCGAACTGTCGGACATGCGCCCGAGCCTGGTGCCGGGTCTGCTGCGGGCGGCGCAGCGCAACGCCGACCGCGGCTATCCGGATGCGGCCCTGTTCGAGGTCGGTCAGTGCTTCGCCTCGGACGAGCCGGAAGGGCAGAGCATCCGCGCCGCCGCAGTGCGTCGCGGCAGCGCAACCCTGACGGGTGCCGGGCGCCATTGGGACGGCTCGGCCGGGACGGTGGACGTCTTCGCCGCGAAGGCCGACGCCCTCGCCCTGCTGGGCGCCCTAGGCGTGCCGACCGGCGGCCTCCAGGTTACGGCAGGCGGCCCGACCTGGCTCCACCCCGGACGCTCGGGCACGCTGCGCTTCGGGCCGAAATCCGAGATCGGCTGGTTCGGCGAGGTCCATCCGCGGACCCTGCAGGCCCTCGACCTCAAGGGCAGCCTGGTGGCGTTCGAGATCGTGCTCGACGCCCTGCCTTTGCCCAAGCACAAGCCGACCAAGGCCAAGCCCGCTCTGGCCCTCTCCGAGTTCCAGCCGCTGTCCCGGGACTTCGCCTTCCTGGTCGGCCGCGACGTCCCGGCAGGCGACATCGTCAAGGCGGCGCAAGGGGCGGAGCGCAAGCTGGTCACCGGCGTCGAGGTCTTCGACCTCTACGAGGGGACCGGCGTGCCGGACGGGTCCAAGTCGGTGGCCATCGCGGTTCACCTGCAGCCGGTGGAGCGCACCCTCACCGATGCCGAGATCGAGGCGGTGAGCGCCAAGATCGTCACGGAAGTCTCGCGCCGGACCGGCGCGACCCTGCGGTCCTAAGGAAAACGGCATGAACCGGATCGCAGCGCTCATCGAGGACCTGGCGGCGTCCGAGCACCTGCCGACCAAGGCGCTGCGGGAAGCGCTCGGACATCCGGCCGAGATCGCCGATGCGACTCTGCCGCTGCTCGAAGCCGCGGCCGAGGGGCGGGAGATCTCGCCGGAGGACGCCAACCTCCTGTTCTGGGGCGTGCACGTCCTGGCGCATGCCCGGGATACGCGCGCCCTCGCGCCGCTCCTCAAGCTCCTCCGGCAGGACGAGGAAACGCTCGACGCGATCCTGGGCGACGCCGTGACGGCGACGCTCTCCAAGGTCGTGGCGAGCCTGTTCGACGGCGATCAACTGCCGCTGTTCCGGCTGATCCTCGACAGCACGGTCGATGACCTCACCCGCATGGCGCTGCTGTCGGCCTGCACCTTCCTGACCCTGGAGGGCCGGATCGACCGCGACGCGATGCACGCGCTGCTGGTCCGCTTCGACGACGCGCAGGCGGCCGTCGAGGAGGGACCGGCCTGGGTCGGCTGGGAGGAGGCGATCGCACATCTGGGCTTTCGCGATCTCGCCCCGCGTGCCGCGGCGGCTCGGGCGGACGGGCGGATCACCGACGAGATCAGCGACGCGGCCTGGTTCAAGGAGGCGCTGCGCAAGGCCGAGACCAAGCCGGAGGACCGGGACCGGCTCGGGCCCTACCAGTACGGCTATCTCGACGATCCGGTCGAGGCGCTCGACTGGACCGCGGAGGGCGCCGGCGAGCCGCAGCGCAATCCGTTGAAGGATGTCGGGCGCAACGATCCGTGTCCCTGCGGCTCGGGCAAGAAGTTCAAGAAGTGCTGCCTCGGCAAGCAGGAGGCCGAGGGCCCGTGGATGCCGCCGGGTGCCCTATTGGGCTGAGGCCGCGGTGCCGCTGAGCGGATTGTCCGGGTCCCAGCCGTAGCGCAGCGTCTCGAATCGCATCGAGCGGGCGTCCACCATGAGCAGGCGCCCGACCAACGGTTCGCCGAATTGGGCCACGGCGCGGATCACCTCCATGGCCATCAGCGAGCCCATCACGCCGGCCAGCGCCCCGAGCACGCCGGCCTCGGCGCAGGCCGGCACGCTGCCGGGCGGCGGCGGGTTCGGGAACAGGCAGCGATAGGTCGGGTTCGGCTTGCCGTCCGGGCCGGTCTCGTGCGCGCGGATCGTGGTGAGCGTCCCGTCGAACCGGCCGAGCGCAGCGGTCACCAGCGGTCGCCCGGCGTGGAAGCAGGCATCCGAGACGGCGTAGCGAGTGGCGAAGTTGTCGGAGCCGTCGGCCACGAGGTCGTAGCCGGCGATCAGATCGACGGCATTGTCCGGCGTGATGCGGAACGGATTCGGGACCACCGACACGTGCGGGTTGAGGCGTTCGACCGCGTCGGCCGCGCTCTCGACCTTCGGCCGGCCGAGATCCGGCGTGCCGTGAATCACCTGGCGCTGCAGGTTCGACAGCGAGACGGTGTCGTCGTCGACGATGCCGATCGTGCCGATGCCGGCGGCCGCAAGATACTGGATCAGCGGCGCGCCGAGCCCCCCTGCCCCGATCACCAGCACCCGGGCCGCCTTGAGGCGTGCCTGCCCGGGGCCACCGACCTCGGCCAGGACCAGGTGACGGGCGTAGCGTTCGATCTCTTCGGGAGCGAGGGCCATAGTCAGGAGATAGTCGCCTCCGCGGCTTTGCGGAAGCGCTACAAATACGAACGCCGCCCCGGGTCAGGAGGCGGCGTAAATCGCTGTGGCCGAGCGGATCAGCGCGGCGCGAGGATCATGATCATCTGGCGGCCTTCGAGCATCGGCTCGCTCTCCACCTTGGCGATCTCGGCCGTCTCGTTTTTCACGCGCTCCAGGAGGCGCAGGCCGATATCCTGGTGAGCCATCTCACGACCGCGGAAGCGCAGGGTCACCTTGACCTTGTCGCCCTCCTCGAAGAAGCGATGAACCGACTTCATCTTGGTATCGTAATCGTGCTTGTCGATGCCGGGGCGGAGCTTGATCTCCTTGACCTCGACGGTCTTCTGCCGCTTGCGCGCCTCGTTCTGCTTCTTCTGCTCGTTGAAGCGGAAGCGCCCGTAATCGAGCAGCTTGCAGACGGGCGGCACCGAGTTCGGCGCGATCTCCACGAGATCGAGGCCGGCCTCCTCAGCGAGAGTCAGCGCGTCGAAGAAGGGGACGACGCCGCGGTTCTGCCCGGTATCGTCGATCAGCTGCACTTCCCGCACCCCGCGAATGTCGCGGTTGGCGCGCGGCCCGTCCTTCTGCGGGGCCGGCATGGCTCTCATCGGTCTACGAATGGCTTCGGTCTCCTGCTGCAACGACGAAACGGCGGATCTGGCGACCCGTTCCGTGGATCCCCTGACCGCCAGCCGTTCCGGTCTGTCCCGGACCTACTACGTTGGAGGAAGCTCCACGAGAGTCAACGGGTCGCCGGCGTGGTCGGTGAAATAATCGCCACCCCGTGGTCGTCTGGCCGGCCCACAGTGCCCAAAGGCGCAGGTTTCTCAGCTCTGCCGCCCCAGCAGCTGGGCGTAGACGGCCAGGGTGTCGCCGGCCATGCGCTCCAGCGAAAAATTCGCCTCCACATGGGCGCGCCCGCGCCGGACCAGCGCATCGCGGGCGCTGGCACCGAGAGACAGGGCTTCGGTGAGGGCTGCGGCGAGGGCGCCGGCATCGCCGGGTGGCACCCGCCAGCCGGTCCGCTGGCCGGACGCGACGTCCGGCGGCGCCAGCACCGTCTCGGGGACCGCGCCGAGATCGGAGACGACCACAGGCGTGCCCAGCGCCTGGGCTTCCACGGCCGAGCGGCCGAACGCCTCCGGCTCCACCGACGGGACGGCCACCACGGACGCCGCGCGGAACGCCGCGGGCATATCGGTGCAGTGGCCGACCCGGCGCACGATGCCGCCCAGGCCGCGGGCGGCGATCAGCGCATCGAGCTCGCGCTCGTAGGATGTCCGGCCTTGCGGGTCTCCGGCGAGCACCACCGCGAGGTCCGGCACGCCCCGATCCCGCATCTGCGCCGCGGCGTCGATCAGCACCCGATGCCCCTTCCAGGCGGTCAGGCGGGCAGCGAGCAGGATCACCCGCTCGTGGGGTGCCACGTTCCAGGCCCGACGCAGCGCCTCGACCCGTCCGGCGCCCACCGCCACCGGATTGAACACCGCGAGATCCGTGCCCCGGTGGATGACCCGCACGCGATCGCCGGCCTGCTCGGCGTGCAGGCGATGGATCAGGTCGGCGGTGTAGCGCGAGTTGGCGATCACCACGTCGCCCCGGGCCATCACGGAATTGTACAGCACCTTCACGCCGGTCCGGCCGGAATAGCTGCCATGGTAGGTCGTGACGAACGGCAGGCCGAGCCGGCGTGCGGCCCCGAGGGCGACCCAGGCCGGCGCGCGCGACCGGGCGTGGACGATCTGCACGCCCTCTCGCCGACACAGCGCCATCAGCCGCACGACGTTCACCGCCATGCCGACCGGATTCTTCGACGCGGCCGGGAAACGGAGCCAATGCCCGCCCTTCGCCTGAAGCTCGCCGATGAGGCGGCCGCCCTCGGTGGCGACCAGGGCCCGGGCGCCCACTGCGGCCAAGGCGCCGGCCACGTCGACGGTCGTCCGCTCGGCGCCACCGGCATCGAGTTCCGGGATGATCTGCAGGACGCGGGCGCCCGCAAGGACATCGATTTCGGCGGGGAAGCCCGTCAGGCCGCGCGTCACATCACCCATCCGCGCTCGTTCGGCGTGGAGACGCAAGCCTCCCGCTGGCATCTGCAACATGCTGGTACCCATTGCCCCAGCATCGCGGTCGCGCTTTACGGTCTGGTAAACGCAGGTTGAAGCCGTTCCGGTCAGGGATGGACTTCTTCAAGCCCGAGATAGGCCTACCGGAGAGATCGATGACCGATACAGGGCCGACCTTCATCAGCGTCGGTGAAGGTGACGCAGCACGCAAGATCGCCGTGCGGGTTCGAGAAGGCGCCGGGCCCCCGGTGGTCTGGCTCGGGGGATTCCGCTCCGACATGACCGCCACAAAAGCCGCGGCCCTGGACGCGTGGGCCACCGAGGAAAAGCGCGCCCTGGTGCGGTTCGACTATGCCGGCCACGGCGCCTCCGGCGGCACCTTCGCCGACTGCACCATCTCGTCCTGGCTGGAGGACGCGCAAGCCGTCCTGTCGGCCTACGTGCCCGAGCCGCCGATCCTGGTCGGTTCGTCGATGGGCGGCTGGATCGCAAGCCTGGCCGCCCGCGACCGCGCCGCACGCGGCCAGACGACTGCGGCACTGGTGCTGATCGCACCGGCCCTGGACTTCACCGAGGATCTGATCTGGTCCAATCTCGACGGGCCCGCCCGCGCAGCGTTGACGCGAGACGGCGTGCTCCGGAGGCCAAGCGACTATGCGCCGGAGCCAGATCCGATCACCCTGGCGCTGATCGAGGACGGCCGGAGCAACAGGCTGCTCGAGCACCCCTTCGACCCTGCCTGCCCCGTCCACATCCTGCAGGGGATGCGCGACCGGGACGTGCCGTACCAGCACGCCCTGAAAACGGTGAGCCGCCTTCCCGCCGAGGGTACCGTGCTCACGCTGATCGCGGACGGAGACCACCGCCTGTCACGACCGCAGGACATTGCGCGGCTCGTGGCGGCGGTGGCAGCAATCAGCTGACCGAAGACGGTCTGCCCGGCGTCAGTGCAGGCTGACGGCGTGGAGATCCTGGGCCACGGCATTGGCCAGCACCACGTCGCGGGAATCGGCCAGCATGATCGGCTCCCCGCTCGCCGAGAGGAGTGCGAACAGGTCGAGGCCGGGCATCAGTTCCGGAGCCTGCGGGAACAGGCGACGGACCTCATCGGAACGTATCGGGCGAACGTAGGCGATATGGCCCTCGCCGAGCGCCGCGAGATCTGCCGGGTTGAACTCGGTCGGGTCGAGATCGGCGGGGGTGAGGGGCGATGCGTTCAAGTTCGTCATGTTTAGCCCTCCTAGGGTGGCAGAGCGTCTACCTCCGGTCCCGGAGGCACCGGTGGTTCCATCCTGATGTGGTGTGTTTCGGCGGCCAATCAATCGACCACGGGCATCGCCGGGCTGCGTTCACGCCGCACCCGCGATCGCCGTTGCACTAGCCACGCGCGCCGATATCGATCTTGCGCACGATCCGGTCGGGCTCCGGGCGGACGAGATCGATGGAGAGCAGGCCGTTGGCGAGATCTGCCCCCAGCACTTCCATGCCGTCGGCCAGCAAAAACGTCCGCTGGAACTGCCGCGCCGCGATGCCACGGTGCAGGAAGTGCCGCTCACGCTCGTCCACCTGCCGGCCGCGGACGACCAGCTGATTTTCCTCGAGCGTCACGTCGAGTTGATCCTGGGTGAAGCCAGCCACCGCAAGCGTGATGCGCAAGCGTTCGGGCTCGCGCTCCGTGCGGGGCAACCGTTCGATATTGTAGGGGGGATACCCGTCGTTGGCGCCCTTGGCGACCCGGTCGAGCGCCTGCTCGATCTCGTCGAAGCCGAGCAGGAACGGGTGCCCGAAAGGCGAGGGTCGAGTCATCGCGGCCGCCATCCTCACAGCGAGGCCTCCGACACGAGGGCTAGCCGCAGCCCGCGGATCTCCGAGCACCTCGACTCCATGGAGCCCGTCCGGGACAGCGCTCCGCCGGGCGGAACGCCGCCGGTAAATCGGATATGGCCAAGCGCGCCAACCCCATCAAGGGAACCGGGAAATTTCCCCGTGGGAAGGAGAGGTGCACCGCGAAAACCATCGAGGAATTGGGATCTTTCGGCAGATTAGGCCAGGATATTCCAGCAAGTCCGAGAACGGCCACGCTTCCAACTAACAGTTTGGAACTGCTCTGATTTTCTCGTCGGGCCTTGATCCAGGAAGCGCCCATAGCTACTGCCCCGACTGGTGATCGTCCGGTTCGGGCGGACACTCGCCGGAAGTTCCCGAACCCGACGGGACGGAGCGGAGTCCCGATGAGCGCGCCTTCGACACCGGCCAGTCATGCGGCGATGCAACGGGTCGCCGACGTGTGCGGCGATGAGGCCGATATCCTGGCCCTGTCGGTCGCTCGGTTCGTCGCGGCCGGATATATGACCAGCGACATCGCCTGTTGGAATGCCGCCTACGACGGCGCGGAGCAGCTGCTCGGAGCAACGGAAGGCTGCCGTTTCGTCGCGAGCGTGGTTGCGATTGTGCGTGCGCTCCGGGCGGAGCGCGAGGACGACTGGTCCTTCATGCCTGCGAGCTGTTGCCGGGTCACCGGCCACGAATGCGCCCTGGTCGCCCTGATCGGTCGTGGACGACGTCGGCTCTGGGCGGAACTTGAAGAGGCCGCCGCCGAAATCACGGGGCGGGAAGCGGCGCCCCGCCTGGTCGAGGCGGTCCGTGCCGCCGTGGCGACCCTCGACGCGGCGGCGGAGCGCCTAGCGCCGGCAGCCTGCCCGCGGCGGGTCGTGCTTCACTGAGTCGGCCGCTTCGACGGTCTGGTCCGGCGACAGCCGACCCTGAGAAAAGAGGAAATCAGCCTGGTGCTTGCCCTGAGCGTCCCACTGTACCGCCGACGGATCGGTCGGATCGCCCTCGATACGGCCGCGTGCTTCGCACTCTCGGCGCTCCTTGTCGCCTCTGCGCTGGCGCAGGACGCCGGCGCCGATAAGACGCCGCTGAAGCTGCAACTCAACAAGCTGGAGACCGCGGGCGAGGCCTGCCGGGTGACCATGGTGGTCGACAATGCCAAGGGCGTTGGCCTCAAATCGTACAAGGTCGACTTGTTCGCGTTCGATCCCGAAGGCGTCGCCCAGAAGCGCGTCGCGGTGGAACTCGGCCCCCTGCCGGCCCGCAAGACCATCGTGAAGATCTTCGACTTCCCGGGCATCGCCTGCGGCAAGGTCGGACGAGTGCTTCTGAACGACGTTCTGGCCTGCGATGGCGGCGATGCCGCCCGCGAGGCATGCCTGGAGCGGACTGAGACCGAGAGCAAGGCCGGCCTCGCCTTCGACCGTTGATGCGGGCGCCATAAGGGTCTGTTCGACCACACCGCCCGGCGGCGCGCCGCCGGACGGCCAGCGGCTTTCGCCGCCCCTCGATGCGATGGCGGCCCCCGGCCGCGTGACACCACGATCCCAGGAGCCCGCGATGGACCCGACACAAGCCCCGACCGAGGTCGCCCACGACTTCTCGTTCCTCGGCCTGTTCCTGCAGGCCGACCCGATCGTGAAGGGCGTGATGATCCTGCTGGTCATCGCCTCGATCGCGTGCTGGACGGTAGTGTTCGAGAAGATCATCCGGCTCTCCGCGGCCCGGCGTCAGGCGAAGGCGTTCGAGAAGCTGGTGCGGTCCGGTGGCAGCCTCGACGGCAATCACAAGGGCCTGACTGGCCACGTCGTGAAGGCCGCCATCGATGCGTGGCGCGACCAGGACCCGACGGAGACCCGGGCCGAGCGGCGCGAGCGGATCGAGCGGGCCATGCGCGGCGCGCTGGGCCTCGAGGTGAAGCGTTTGCGCACCGGCCTGTCGCTGCTGGCAACCTCGGGTTCGACAGCCCCGTTCGTCGGCCTGTTCGGCACGGTCTGGGGCATCATGAACTCCTTCTCGTCGATCGCACGGAGCCAGGACACCTCGCTCGCCGTCGTCGCCCCCGGCATCGCCGAGGCGTTGTTCGCCACCGCCATCGGCCTGGTCGTCGCGATCCCGGCCGTGATGGCCTACAACAAGCTCGCGGGCGACATCGGCGGCATCCAGAGCTCTTTCACGTCCTACATCTCGTTGCTGGGCGATCGCCTCGCCCGCGAGCGGACGGGGGCCGGACAGCACCGCGCAGCCGCCGAGTAGGTCTCCTGCGGCGCAGGGGCCCTTCGCGACCGGGCCCGGCGCGCCGCCCCTGATCCAAGGCGCCCAACCGGTCGGCCACGTGCTGCGGCCGAGGACGCCTCGAACCCTGGCTCGAACCGGGCCGAACACCTTCATTCGGAGACGCCGCCATGGCGATGGCATCGCCCCGCGCAAGCGACGATGACGACAACGACGACCTGCCGATGTCGGACATCAACGTGACCCCCATGGTCGACGTGATGCTGGTCCTGCTGATCATCTTCATGGTCGCCGCGCCGCTGATGACGACCGGCGTGCCGGTACAGTTGCCCAAGACCGCAGCCGCCAAGGTCGCGCAGTCGAAGAAGCCGCAGGAGGTCACGGTCGACAAGGACGGCAACCCGTCGATCGCCAAGGAGGTGTTCACCATGGACAGCCTGGTTCCGCGCCTGCGCGAGATGGCGTCGGCCGACAAGGATCAGGTGATCCTGGTCCGGGGTGACCGGGACGTGCCCTACGGCAAGATCATGCAGGTGATGGGCCTCGTCGGGCAGGCAGGCTTCACCAAGGTGTCGCTGATCGCGCAGTCGCCGGGCGGCCCCGCCCCGGCGGCACCGGCCGCCCCCGCAGAGACCGCCCGCTGACATCCATGAGCACGCTGACTTCGACGGATCTGTCGGCCGGGCCCGGCGAGCCGCGCCCGACCGGGCTGCTCGCCGCCTTCCTGGTCGCGTTCGCGCTGCACGCGCTCGTGCTCGTGGCGGTGATGTTCTATCGGCTGACACCGCCGGCGCCCCCCGGCGAGCAGCAGATCTCGATCGATCTGGCGCCGGTGATGACCGAGGCCTCGACCGAGGCTCCGGCGGAGCAGCAGATGAGCCAGGCCGCGCCTCCGGAGGCGAAGCCGGTGGAGCTGCCGCCCGACGAGGCCGTGCAGCCGCCACCGCCCGAGATGACCGAGGTCAAGCCGGACGAAACCGAGGCCGTCACCGAGCCGCCGCAGGAGGCCGTTCCGGTAGAGGCCCAGAGCGAGGTCATCACCTCGACAGCCGAGTCCGCCGAGCCGCTGGCGCCGCCGCCGACCGAGGTCGCCAAGACCGAGGAGCCGCCGAAACCGACGCCGGATCCGGCCAAGATCAAGGCCGAGCGCGAGGCGAAGCTGCGCAAGATCCGCGAAGAGAAGCTGCGCGAGCAGAAGCGCGAGGAGCGTCTCGAGGAGATCCGCGAAGCGAAGCAGAAGGCAGCCCGCGAAGCGAAGGCGAAGCAGGCCAAGGCCCAGCAGGGGGCCGAGGCGCGCAACTCGGCGTCGGCATCGCGCCAGAACGCCGCCGGCCGGGCCGCCGCGGGCAGCGATCCGAGCGCGCTGCGGCAATGGACCGGAGCGATCAGCGCGGCGATCCATGGTCGGATGAATCCAGGCGCCGCCGCCGGCACCGCCGGAGGTACCGCCATGGTCCGGTTCACGGTGATGCGTTCGGGGGCGGTGTCGGGCGCGGGCCTCGCCCGGTCCAGCGGCGTAGGCCAGATCGACAGCGCCGCCCTGGCGGCGGTGCGGGGCGGCCTGCCGCCGGCGCCCCCCGGCGTGACGCAACCGAGCCTTTCGGTGACGATCCCGCTCAACTATCGCGTGCGCTGAGAGCGAATAGACGGCGCGCGCCGACGCAGAGGCGCCGGTTTCGATTGAACAGGCGCTCCACGATCCGAGACGAATACGTTCGTCTGTCGAGCACGATCAACAGGCCGGATTCGCCATCCGGCGCGGGAGCGTGCTAATGCCTTTTCGATCACGGCCTCGAACAGTCGTCTCAGGACGGCGCGGCGGGGCGGATCATCCGGCCTTGCCCCTTCACCCCTCGAACAGGCCGGACCCGCTCCAGAGACCGTTCCGGCGCGCGACGCGCAGGACGCGGTTCCGCTGGACCGGGGCGAAAGGCATAGGATGAGCGACGAGACTGAGACCGACCTCGACGAGGCCGAGGACATCCGCGACGCGGAAGCGGAAGCGAAGACCCGGGCCGACAACCGCGCCGAGCGTGCGGAGCGGGCCGAGCGCATGGCCCGCGAGGGCGCGCAGGCGATGGCCGAGCACCACGCGTCGATCAAGGCGATCGACGAGCGGACGCTGAAGCTGCGTTCGCTGCGTCTCGCCAAGGAAGCGGCCGAGGCCGAGGTCAAGGCCGCCGAGGTGCAAGCCAAGGTTGCCGAGAAGGAAGCCAAGGCCGCCGCCAAGATCGCGAGCAAGACTGCAAAAGGTGCCGCCAAGAAGGCCGCGCCGAAGAAAGCCGTCGCGAAGGACTGAGGGCCGATGGCCGACGATCGCAACCGCCGCCGCTTCACCGATCCGCGCGCGGCCGCCGAGGCGGCTTTCAAAGCCGCCACGACCGCCAAGCCCGCCGCTGCTCCTCCACCACCCGCGCCGTCGGCTCCCCGCCCGACGGCGGTCCCGGGCGCGCGCGAGATGGTCACGTTGCGCCTCGACAGCGCCGTGTTGGCCCATTTCCAGAAGGACGGCCCGGGCTGGCAGGACCGCGTCAACGAGGCGTTGAAGACCCTCGTTCCAGCTGACGACGCGTAGGGCGGATCGGGACTTTCCGATTGGATAGCCGGGCTCCTCAAAGGCGCCGGGTGTTCGCGGCCGCTTGCGCGCGCCGCCGTTCCCCTCTGGGCCGGCCCACCGCTTGCCGTCGGGGTGGATCGATCGTGCTCGAAGTCTTGGCCTGCGGCATTGCGCTGATACGCTCAGGCTCTCCTCACGGTCCCCGCGTTCACGCAGGTGTTGACGGCGAACCAGCTTCCACGTCGGTAGCGAGCGGCCTCACGCATCGTGCTCCCCGAATGCTAAGCCTTCCGGTTCGCCGCTCCGGGCAGAGGATGCGGCGCGCCCGAGATCTTCCTGTCCCCGTCCAGAGACGGGACATTCCCGAAGGCTTGCGGGCCAAAGGCAATGGTAGACAGTGAACACCCGATCCCGTCGGCAAGCAGTTGCCGTCATCTGCAAGTGCAAGACGCGCAGGTCTCGACCCTTCCCAGGTGTTTGCAGCAACGGGCGGCATATGGCTGCCCCGCCTGGCCGGCAACCATGGTCTCCGCGACGGGGCAGCGGCTGAAGGGTCCGCGGAAACCTTGGATCCGTGGATGAGTATGGCCCTCTGTGGCCCGTCGCTCTTACTTCCATGCCGCGTTCTCGGCTGCCACTCGGGCGGGAGATTGGCGCATGCCGTCGGACCTGGCCCGCGTCTCTGAGCCGGAACGTCACCCTCGCGGCTCGATCTCCGTCATCGTTTGCCCGAACGCCGGCGACAGCACGCGGCCGAGAATGCGGCCGAGCTGATCGGCCGAGTATGGCTTGTGGATCAGCTCGAACCCGTGCAGCCCGTCCTGGGCCAGGACGTGACTGTAGCCGGTCGCCAGCAGCACCGGCAGGTTCGGCATCCGGCGCTGGAGCAGCCGCGCAAGCGCGATGCCGCCCATGCCGGGCATCACCACGTCGGAGAACACCACATCGAAGCCGGCGCCGTCCGGCCCGAGCTTCTCGATCGCATCCTCGGCGTTGGCCGCCCAGGTCGCCTGGTAGCCGATATCCTCCAGGATCTGGGTGGCGAAGCGCCCGACCTCGACATTGTCCTCGACGATCAGGACGTGCTGGCCGCCGCCCGCCGGAAAACCCTCGCGGAGATAGGGGACCACAAGGTCCTCCGGCGCCACGACGTCGATCTCCGGTAGGTAGAGCGTGAAGGTCGTGCCACTACCGACGACGCTGTGAACCGCGACGTCGCCACCGGATTGCTTGGCAAACCCGAACACCTGGCTGAGCCCGAGGCCGGTGCCCTTGCCGACCTCCTTGGTGGTGTAGAACGGCTCGAAGATGCGGCTGAGCATGTCCGGCGCGATGCCGGTCCCGGTATCGGTGAGCGACACTGCCGCGAACGGACCGAGGGCGGCCGCGTGGCCGCGGATCGGCGGCAGGGCGCTGGCGCAGGTCAACCGGAGCGTGAGCGTGCCTTCGCCGTCCATGGCGTCACGGGCGTTGACCGCCATGTTGACCAAGGCGGTCTCGAACTGGCTGAGATCCGCCTTCACGTAGCAGGGTTCGGCCGGCAGGTCGGTGCGCATCTGGATGCGCGCACCCGTCAGGGTGTTGAGCATGTCGGCGACGCCGCGCAGGCGCTCGCCGACTTCGAACGCCTCGGGCTTGAGCGTCTGGCGCCGGGCGAAGGCCAGGAGCTGGCTCGTCAGCTTCGTGGCGCGGTCGACCGTGTCGGACACGGCATCCATGTAGCGGTCGCGCCTGTCCGCCGGCAGGTCGGGGCGGCGCAGGAAGTCCACTGACGAGCGGATGATGGTCAGCAGGTTGTTGAAGTCGTGGGCGACGCCGCCGGTAAGCTGGCCGACCGCCTCCAGCTTCTGCGACTGGCGCAGCGCCTCCTCCGCTCGCTGAAGCGCGTCGGCCTGCTCGTGCTGCGCGGTGGTATGCCGGCCGGTTCCGTAGATCTGCCCGTCCTCGAACGCCCCCGTCCAGGCGAAGCGGCGATAACTCCCGTCCACGTGCCGCAGGCGGGACTCGAACGGGACACTCACGGGAGCCGTCACGATTCCGGCCAGCGCAGCCTGGGCCGCCGCAAGGTCGTCCGGGTGGATGAACGCGGAGACTTTTTGCCCGACGAGATCGGCGGACTGCCAGCCGAGCAGGGTCGTCCAGGCGGCATTCACGGCCGTCACGACGCCCACGGCATCCGCCGCCACCAACAGATCCGGGGAGAGCCGCCACGCCCGATCGAGGGCGCGGGCCCGTTCCGCCACCCGGGCCTCCAGCGTCAGGTTGAGGTCTTGCAAGGCGATCCTTGCCTGGTCGGCGTGGCGGCGGGCCTCCAGGAGATCGCGCTCGTAGCGGCGGCGGTCCGAGGCATCGAACGCGGTGATCCGGATGAAGCGGACGTCGCCCGCGTCGTCCCGGCGGACGACTGCGTTGGCGATGACCGGCAGGGTCGTTCCGTCGCGGCGCACCAGATCGAACGCCACCTCCTTGAACGATCCCTGCAGGCGCAGGAGCGGCGCGAAATGGGTCTCGTAATAGATCTTGCCCGCAATGGTCAGCAGATCGAGGAACCTGCGTCCGACGAGTTCCGCGGGCGGATAGCCCAGCCAGTTGGCCAGCGTCCGGTTGACCCGGGAGAACCGCCCGTCCGGCAGGGCCGAGGCGTAGCCGCACGGGGCGTTCTCGAAGAGGTCTTCGAGGTCGTCGACGTCCGGCCCGGGGGCGCAGGGCGGCGCGTCGCCCTTAGCCGCCAAGGACGAAGGCCTCGATCGCCGCGATGGTCTCCTCCGGGGCGCTCAGGTTCGGGCAATGGCCCGACGCCTCGAAATGGACCAGCGTGCTGTTCGGCAGCTTGCGGTGGACATACGCGCCGACTTGCTGCGGCGCGACGATGTCGTCCGAGCACTGGATGACGAGGCATCGGGCGGTGACGCCATCCAGGTCAGCCCGGTTGTCCGACGTGAAGGTGGTCCGGGCGAAGCGCTTGGCGATCTCGGGATCCGTGCGGCAGAAGCTGTTGGT
This sequence comes from Methylobacterium sp. AC315, assembly GCF_979253755.1. Taxonomy (NCBI): domain Bacteria; kingdom Pseudomonadati; phylum Pseudomonadota; class Alphaproteobacteria; order Hyphomicrobiales; family Methylobacteriaceae; genus Methylobacterium; species Methylobacterium sp. AC315. The sequence goes on along the minus strand of NZ_CEEDEA010000003.1, from coordinate 154,265 downwards.
GAGTTCCTGCCCGAGTTCCGGCCGATCGGGGTTGCCCATGATCACTGGGGCCATCGTGTGCGACCAGCCCATGTGGTTGCTGTCGAGGAAGTCGAGCAGTTCCTCCACCTGCGCCGGAGTGAAGCCGCCGACGTAATCGCCGTCGTCGATGTAGCGCGGCGACGGGCAGACCAGGACGAGGCTGTCGAACAGGTCTGGCGCCCGCTTCCAGGCGAGGATGCCGATCATCGCGCTCACCGAATGGCCGACGAACACGCCGCCCCTCACGCCGAGCGCACGCGACACCGCCACGACGTCGTCGGCGTAGCCCGCCAGGGTTGCGTATTTCACCGGGTCGTAGGCCGACAGATCCGACCCGCCGGCGCCGATATGGTCGAACAAGACGGTGCGGAAGCGGTTCTCGAACGCAGGTGCCACGAAGCGCCACATGTTCTGATCACAGCCGAACCCGTGGGCGAAGACCATGGCAGTCTCGCCGGATCCTGCGACCCGCACATTGTGACGTTGGAGGACCGACACGTCCGCTCCCTTCGACCGCGTTTCGGTCTAAGGCCGTTCCGGATCGTGAAGCAATCCGGACCGCGTCGCAGCCCTACAGGGAACGCACCCCTTTTTGGCGCCATCGGCGCCGATCACGGCAGCGGGCGGCCCGCGCTTCGTAATAAGGCGGCGTGCTGTCCCGGAACTGGTGCCCGTCTCCACCGTACAAGGCTTGGCGTATCGTCCCGAACGGCAGAAGCCAGCTGTCGAGACGAATCACCTGGAATACCCGCCTCGGGGCAACGGCGTGCGCCTACGGCACGACCGTTTCGGGAACCCGCGCGGCCCCGTCGCCGATGACCACGCGGAATCGGGCGTTGCGGATCAGCGGATTCCGCCGCTGGCGGTGATCACCTCGCCGGTCAGCCATCGGGCGTCGTCGGAGGCCAGGAACGTGACCACGCCAGCGATGTCGTCCGGTCGTCCGGCGCGGCCGAGCGGCGTTTGGGCGATGAAGCCGGCCTCCATCTCGGAGCCGACGATTCCGGCCGTATGCGTGCCCTCGGTCACCACGAAGCCCGGGCTGACCACGTTCACGCGAATCCGGCGGGGCGCCAGCTCATTGGCCAGGACGCCCGAGATCGCGTTCAGCGCCCCCTTGGTCCCGGCATAGGCCGCGGCGGCGGGCGTGTGCACGTGGGTGATGGCCGACGAGATGTTGATGATGCTCGCGCCTTCGCCGAGATGCGGCGCGGCGGCCTGGCTGGTCAGCAGGACACCCAGCACGTTGACGTCGAACAGCCGGCGGTAATGCGCCTCCGTGATCTCCTCCAGCGTGGCGAACTCGTAGACGCCGGAATTGTTGACCAGCACGTCGAGCCGGCCGAACTGCGTCACGGTGGCCGCGATCAAGCCCTGCGCCTGGGCAGCCTTGGATACGTCGCCCTGCACCGCGATGGCCTTGCCGCCCTCCGCGTTGATGGCCGCGGTCACGGCCTCGGCATCCGCCCGGCTGCTGGCGTAATTGACCACGACCGCGGCGCCCTCCCGCGCCAGCGCCGTTGCGATTCCGGCCCCGATGCCCTTCGATGCGCCGGTGACCACGGCGACCTTGCCCTCGAGCTTCGACATGTGTGCTAACCTCGGCACGGGACCGGCGCCGGTATGGCCGCCTTAGTCCCATAGTTCGGAATTTCGGAACTAACGGTGCGCGGATCAAGACCCTACATGCGGAAATCATGAGGCCGCTGTTTCACCCCGCCATCGAGGACATCCGACCGGAGGCGATCCTCCACGCCCTGTCCGACCCGAATCGGGCGGCGATTTACGCGCAGATCATGCGGTCGGGCTGCGTCGAAGCCTGTTCCGCCGTCTCCGCCCTGGGCGACCGGGTCATCCCGAAATCGTCGCTGTCCGCGCACTTCAAGGTGCTGCGTGAGGCGGGCCTGATCCGGAGCGAGCGCCACGGAGTGGAGATGCGCAACCACTCGCGCTGCGCCGAGGTGGAGGCGCGGTTTCCGGGCCTGCTGGCGGCGATCCTCAACGCCTACGCGTCGGACGCCGGCAAACAAGCGCGCGGGCCCGACGCGTAACGTTCGGCACTGGGTACCGCCGACCCGGCCGCGTCGCACGCTTGGGCCGGTCCGCAGACAAGGCCCCCTCCCGTCGATCACCAGCACCGGCCGAAGCTCGCCGCAGCCTTATCGCCGGCATACCCACACGCTTATTCCCGGCGCCGGGAACAACCCGGGCGCATGGCACAACATATGTTGGTCCATCATGTCGGGTTAAGCGCGGCAATTGGCTAAAAAACTAACATCGTTTGGTTCTCGCTCTTCAAAATCGCCATCCGCGGCGCAAAAAGCGCATCCTGATCGGAAGAAATACTGAACCGCTCCCGCCAAACGCGGTTGATCGGATAGCGCGACGGGATACCCCGACGGTATCGAGCCCGCACGAGTTTGCGCGCCGAAAGCCGGCGCCCATCATCATCAGCGAGGAGCAAACCGCATGTACTACCTCGACAAGCGTCTCCAATACCCGGTCAAGGTCGACAGCCCAGACCCGATCTACGCGCGGATGCTTCAGCAGGCGATCGGTGGAATCGAAGGCGAGATCCGGGTCTGTATGCAGTATTTCTTCCAGGCGTGGGGTAATCGCGCGCCGACCACGAAGTATCGCGACATGCTGCTCAACACCGCCACGGAGGAGCTGGGCCATATCGAGATGCTCGCCACCGCGGTGGCGATGAACCTCGAGACCGCACCGACCAAGGTGCAAGAGGCAGGTGCAGCCGACGCCATCGTCGGCGCCGTGATGGGCGGCGAGAACCCGCGCCACATCGCTGAGGGGATGCTGCACAAGACGCTGCTATCCACCGGCATGGCGGCTTTCCCGGGTAATTCCGACGGCCTGCCGTTCGACATGAGCCACATCTACGCCAGCGGCAACATCGCCGCCGACATGTACTGCAACGTCGCCGCCGAGAGCACCGGCCGGGTGCTGGCCGTGCGCCTGTACAACGCGACCAACGATCCGGGCATGCGCGACATGTGGAGCTTCCTCATCGCCCGGGACACGATGCACCAGCAGCAATGGCTGTCGGTGATCGAAGAGCTGGGCGGCCATACCGGCACCCTGCCGATCCCGAACTCCTTCCCGCAGGAGAAGGAGAACCAGAAGTTCAACTACAACTACTTCTCGTCCTCGGCTGACGGCTCGCCGCCGCCCGAGGGCCGCTGGACCCAGGGCCCGTCCCTCGACGGCAAGGGCGAGTACAGCATCGTGCAGAACCAGCCGATGGGTCAGGAGCCCGTGCTCGGTCCTGCACGTCCGGACAGCGGCGCCCAGTCCGAGCAGATCGGCTGATGACTCAGCCTTCCGAGGCGCGGGCGTGACGCCCGGCCCCGGGGGGCAATCGACGCACGCGGACAGAAGAACGCCGGAGTTCGGGTCGGTCCGACGCCGATCGGACGACGAACAGAAGCGGGAAGAACGCCCCCATGAAGGCACTAGTCTGGCACGGCACCGGTGACGTCCGTTGCGATTCGGTCCCGGATCCGGAGATCGAGGACGAGCGGGATGCCATCATCAAGGTGACGAGTTGCGCAATCTGCGGCTCGGACCTGCATCTCTACGACCATTTCATGCCCGGCATGAAGTCGGGCGACATCCTGGGCCACGAGGCCATGGGCGAGGTTGTCGAAGTCGGCAAGGACAACAAGGCTCTCAAGCCCGGCGACCGGATCGTCGTCCCGTTCACCATCACCTGCGGCCAGTGCGATCAGTGCCGGCGCGGCAACTTCTCGGTGTGTGAGCGCTCCAACCGCAACAAGGCGCTCGGCGATACCGCGTTCGGGCACACCACCGCCGGCCTGTTCGGCTACACCCATCTCACCGGCGGCTACGCGGGCGGCCAGGCCGAGTACCTGCGCGTGCCGTATGCCGACGCGACGCACATCAAGGTGCCGGACGGCATCTCCGACGAAAAGCTCCTGTTCCTGTCCGACGTCTTCCCGACCGGGTGGCAGGGCGCGGTCCAATGCGACATCCAGCCAACCGACACGGTGGCGATCTGGGGCTGCGGGGCTGTCGGCCAGATGGCGATCCGCTCGGCGATCCTGCTCGGCGCAAAGCGTGTCATCGCGATCGACCGGGTCCCGGAGCGCCTGAGGATGGCCGAGGCCGGGGGTGCCGAGGTGATCGACTACAACACGGAATCCAACATCGTCGGCCGCTTGAACGACATGACCGACGGCAGGGGCCCGGAGAAGTGCATCGACGCGGTCGGGCTCGAAGCCCATGCCACGGGCGCGGTCGATGCGGTCTACGACCGGGCGAAGCAGGCGATGTTGCTCGAGACCGACCGGGCCCACGTGCTGCGCCAGATGATCATGGTCTGCCGTCCGGCCGGCGTGCTCTCGGTCCCGGGCGTGTATGGCGGCCTGATCGACAAGTTTCCCATCGGCGCGCTGATGAACAAGGGCCTGACGGTCCGCACCGGGCAGACGCACGTCAACAGGTGGACACCGGACCTGCTGCGGAGGATCGAAGACGGGCAGATCGATCCGTCCTTCGTCATCACCCACACCATCGGGCTGGAGGACGGCCCGGAGATGTACCGGGTGTTCCGCGACAAGCAGGACGGCTGCATCAAGGTGGTGATCCGGCCATGAGCGATAAACAGCATTCGCAGACGACCCGGGGCGCACCAGGGCGCGGTCCCGAGACCGGACACGACGCGCTGGCGCGCGGGCTCGGCTGGTTCTCGATCGGCCTCGGCATCCTGGAGCTGACGGCCCCGCGCGGCCTGTGCCGGGCACTCGGCCTGCGCGGTCGGGAATCGCTGGTGCAAGCCTACGGCGTCCGTGAGGTCGCCACCGGCGTCGCGATCCTCATGAGCCATGATCCGACGCCCTGGATCATCGGGCGCGTCGGCGGCGACGCGCTGGACCTCGCCACACTGGCGACCGGCTTCGAAGGCGACAACCCGAAGCGCACGAACCTCGCCGCCGCGACCGCCGCCGTGGCGGGGGTGACGGTCCTCGACGTCATATGTGCGCAAGGGCTGATCGGGCAGAAGCGCCTGTCACCCCCTGGGACCTTCGATTACGGCGACCGGAGCGGCTTCCCGCGTGGCGCCAGGAGTATGCGCGGCGCTGCCTCCGACTTCGCGCCGCCGGCCGATTTCCGCATCCCGGAGCCGCTGCGGCCATGGTCGGGCGAGCGCGTCGCGCCAGGAACCTGAAGGGTCGTTCCGAGAGGTGGCCGTCGGCTTTCGGTGACAGGCGACCCTAGACGAGGGTCCGGCGCATCGTGCCGGTCCCGATACCCGGCGCGATGCGCTAGGGCCGGTCCCGCAGAATCCGCATCACCGCCCGGTCGAGGGCCGACAGGAACGCCGAGCGGTCGGCCCGGGAGAACGGCGCCGGGCCACCCGTGATCGTGCCGGCCTCGCGTAGGGACTGCATCAGGTCGCGGGTAGCCAGCGCCATGCCGATCGAGGATTCGCTGAACGGCTTGCCGGTGAAGGCCAGGACCGTGGCGCCGGCCTTCACGCAGCGAGCGGCCAGCGGCACGTCGGCGGTGAGCACGATGCTGCCGTGCCCGGCCCGCTCCGCGATCCAGTCGTCGGCGGCGTCGAGGGCGGAACCGACGACGACGCGTACGATCCAGGGCTCGCGCGGCAGGTTAAGCACGCTGTTGGCGACGACGTGGACGGTGAGGCCGTAGCGCGCCGCTACCCGGTAGGTCTCATCCTTCACCGGGCAGGCATCGGCATCGAGATAGATCGTCGGCCGGTTCTCGGTGGCGCTCATCGCCGGGGCACCAGCTTCGAGGTGAAGCCCGCTAGGATCAGGAGCGCCCCGAGGGCGAACTGCCAACGCTCGATATCCCCGCCGATCGACAGCACCACCGCGCGGCCGATGACGATCAGCCCGAGCAGCGGAAAGCCGAAGCGCAGGGCCATCTTGACGACGATCAGTGCGGTCCGGGGTCTGGCCTGGGCTGGTGCCATCAGCGGATCGCCGCGACCCTGCGCGGGGCCGGATCCTCGGTCACCGCGACGCCGGCCTCGTCACCGCGCTCCAGCGTCGCCACAGACAACGGTGCGCCGCGGCCACGCAGGGCGTGGGCGCCCAGCGAGCGCGCCCGCACCCCCGCGGGCAGGCGTGGCAGCCGGCCCAGGAGATCCTGCGAGATCAGGATGCCGACCCCGAGTGGCCGGCACAGGGCTTCGATCCGCGAGGTCACGTTCACGGCGTCGCCGAAATACGCGATCTTGTGGCGGTCGACGCCGACTTCGGCGGTGACCACCGAGCCGCCATGCAGCGCGGCGCGCAGCTTCGGCACCGTGCCGAACCGGCCGGTCCACGCGGCCTCGTCGGCCTCGATCCGGTCGATGACGTCGAACACGCAGGTGACGCAGCGCGCGTCCTTCAGGCCGCGGCTCATCGGCCATGTCACCATGGCCAAGTCGCCGATATAGTCGTCCACCGATCCGCCGTTGCGGCGCACCGGCTCGGCCAGCGTCGCGAAGACCGCGCTGAGATATTCCTGCGCGCGCAGGTCGCCGTGCGCCTCCGCGAAGGCGGTCGACCCGACCACATCCAGGAACAGGAAGATCCGCTCTTCGGCCACCGGCTTGTGGTAGCGGCCGATCATGAAATTCACGAAGATCTCGCCGCCGACGAGGTCGCGCATGCGGATGACGAAGACCAGCAGGCCAGCCACCGCCAACGCGTAGGCGAGGACGCGGGCCGTCATCCGGGTCGCCACGGCGAGTTCGTCGCCGGTCAGGCCGAAGCTCCAGACGATCAGGCCGCCCAGCGCGTTGCCGGCCACGATCATTAGCACGTAGGCCAGTTCGGCCGCGATGACGTAGAGCCAGGCCGGGAGCCGGCGGATCCGGGCCTGCAACCCGGCCAGGATCAGGCCGCGGTCGAAGGCCAGCACGGTGGCGCCCATGGCCAGGCCGTAGGTGAAGCCGGCGAGCGGCGCGGCGGCATCGGCGAAGATGACGTTGTACAGCAGCCCGGCGCCGGCGGCGGCTAGGAGGATCAGCGACCAGAACATCCGGTGAGCCGGCAGCATCAGCGCGTCCCCCCCAGGGTCGGCTCGGCGCCGGCGCCGCACGGGGCGCTCCAGGCCCGCGCGGGCAACCGGGCAGGCCGCTTGGTAGGCCCTGTGGCGGCCTCGTTGAGCGCGGTGTGAGACACTGGCCTAAAGTTCAACACCGGAGCGGCGACGGCCCATTGCTCATCCCCCCAAGATGGCGCGAGTAAGGCGCAGCGGGGTCCGCGTATCGGCTCGATCGGGTCGGGCGGACGATCAGAACGAGACCCCGCGCGGCCGGAAGGGAGCGCTGCCATGTACGCCAGAAGCTTCGGGGCGACGCGCGTCTCGGTGCCGGTCATCGGCCAGGGCACGTGGCATATCGACGGCTCGGACAGGGCAGACGCCGTTCGCGCCCTGCGGGCCGGCATCGATGCCGGGATGACGCATATCGATACCGCCGAGATGTACGGCGACGCCGAGGCGATCGTGGCCGAGGCGACCGCGGATTGCCGCGAGGAGGTGTTCCTCGTCTCGAAGGTGGTCCCGGGCAACGCCACGCGCCGCGGCGTCGTGCGGGCCTGCGAGGCCTCCCTGCGGCGGTTGAAGACCGACCGGCTCGACAGCTACCTGCTGCACTGGCCCGGCCAGCATCCCCTGGCCGAGACGATCGCGGGGTTCGAGGACCTGCGCCGGGCCGGCAAGATCCTGTCCTGGGGCTTGAGCAACTTCGACGTCGACGACCTCGACCGGGTCCTGGCCATCGCCGGGCCGGACCGGATCGCCTGCAACCAGGTGCTGTACCACCTCAACGAGCGGGCGATCGAGCACGCGGTGCTGCCGTGGTGCGAGAGGCACGGCGTCGCGATGGTCGGCTACTCGCCGTTCGGGAGCGGCGAGTTCCCCGACCCTTCCAGCGCCGGCGGCCGCGTGCTCGACGGCATCGCCAGCACCCACGGCACGACGCCCTACGCGGTGGCCCTGGCCTTCCTGACCCGCCTGCCCGCGACCTTCACGATCCCCAAGACCGGCCGGCCGGCGCGGGCGATCGAGAACGCGGGCGCCGCGGAACTGCATCTCGGCCCGGCCGAGATCGCCATGATCGACGCGCATTTCCCCCGCGGGCCCCGGCCCCGGATGCTGCCGATGTTGTGAGCGACGGGGGCAGCCGGATACCGTCGACGCGAATGGCGGGAGGCGGGGAATCGCTGTACCGCGGCCGTCACGCGCGCCGCCCGAAAGCCCCCGACCGTCATGCTGAAATCGCTCCTGCCCTCGGCGCTCGCCCTCACGGCGGGCGTCAGCATCGTCATCCAGCAGGCGCTGAACGCGAATCTGCGCACCGCCCTCAACTCGGCTGCCCTGTCGGGGGTCGTGAGCTTCACGGTCGGGGTGGGCTGCATGGTCGTGTTCGCGCTGGTCGCCCGGGACCCGATGCCGTCCGCCGGGGTGCTCGCGCGGATCCCCTGGTGGGCGTGGAGCGGCGGGATGTTCGGGGCGATCTTCATCGGCCTCGGCATCGTCCTGGTCCCGCAGCTCGGGGCCGGAACTTTTCTGGCGCTCCTGGTCACCGGCCAGATGCTGGCCTCAGTCCTGTTCGACCATTACGGCTGGCTCGGCCTCGCCCAGCGCCCGGTCGACCTGCCGCGGGCGCTCGGCGTCGCGCTGCTGATCGGCGGCGTGGTCCTGATCCGGCGCTGAGCCGGGCCGGCTTACTCGCCGATCCCGAACAGCTTCTCGACGAAGTTGCGGTCGTCCTTCGGGACCGCCCGGCGTGCCGGGGCCTGCTGGCGGGGCGCGGGCGCGGCCGGATCGCCGAAGATCTGGCTTAGGAGGTCGGCCGGGGAACTCGGCGCCGCGCTCGCCACGGAAGCCGTGGTCTCGGGCGGCGGCTTGCGCCAGCGGTTCAGGCCCGGCAGCGGAACCGGGTTCTGGCCCTTCAGCGCCTGGGTCATGTAGGTCTTCCAGATCTCCGCCGGCAGGTTGCCGCCGGTGACCTTCTTGGTCAGCTCGCCGTCGTCGTTGCCGAGCCAGATCCCGGTGACGAGGGTACCCGAGTAACCGATGAACCAGGCATCGCGGAAATCCTGGGTCGTGCCGGTCTTGCCGGCCAGCTCCCAGCCCGGGATGTCGGCCTTCTTGGCGGTGCCGGACACGAAGGTCTCGTGCATCATCGCGTTCATCATGCCGTCGGCGTTGGCGTCGATGACCCGGCCGAGACCGTTGTCGGAACGCTTGTACAGCATCTTGCCGGCGGCACTCTTCACGGAGGTGACCACGTACGGGATCACCCCGGTGCCGCCGTTGGCGAAGGCCCCGTAGGCGCCGACCATCTCCAGCAGGGTCACCTCGGAGGTCCCGAGCGCGATCGAGCCGTTGGCCTGGAGCGGCGAGGTGATGCCGAGGCGCTGGGCGGTCTGCACCACCGTCTTCGGGCCGACTTCCTGGCCGAGCCGCACCGCCACCGTATTGAGCGAGTGCGCCAGCGCCATGCGCAGCGTCACCGGGCCTTCGTAGCGGTGCGAGTAGTTCTCCGGCGCCCAGGTGCCGATCCGGATCGGCGCGTCCTCCTTCACCGTGTCGGGGGTCGCCCCGTGCTCCACGGCGGCGAGGTAGACGAACGGCTTGAACGAAGAGCCGGGCTGCCGCTTGGCAGTGGTCGCGCGATTGAACTGGCTCTGGGCGTAGTCGCGCCCGCCGATCAGCGCGCGGATCGCCCCGTCCGGCCGCATCGAGACCAGGGCGCCCTGTCCGACGTTGAAGCGCGTGCCCTTGGCGTTCAGCTCGTCGGTGAGCGCCTTCTCGGCGAGCGCCTGCAGGCCGGTGTCGACGGTGGTCTGGACCGTGATGTCGGTGTCGAACTTGCCGACGTAATCGTCGAGCACGTCCATCACGAGGTCGGCCACGTAGTTGGCCGAGCCGCCGCCGCGCGCGTTGGCGGGCCGGGCCGGCTGGGCGAGCGCCACCTTGGCGTCCTGCGCCGGGACGAAGCCGAGTTCCTGCATGGCAGCCAGCACCTGCGCGGCGCGGGCCTGGGCGGCGGGCAGGTTGCGGTTCGGGGCGAGCCGCGAGGGCGCCTGCACGAGGCCGCCGAGCATCGCGGCCTGGGCCAGCGACACCTCCTTGGCGGGCTTGCCGAAGTAGCGCTGCGCCGCGGCCTCGACGCCGTAGGCGCCGGCGCCGAAATAGACCCGGTTCAGGTACAGTTCGAGGATCTCGTCCTTGCTGTACTTGTGCTCCAGCCACAGGGCGAGGATCGCCTCCTGGATCTTGCGCGAGGCCGAGCGCTCGGGGGTCAGGAACAGGTTCTTGGCGAGCTGCTGGGTCAGGGTCGAGCCGCCCTGCGCGACGCCGCGGCGTGTCAGGTTCTGGCCAATCGCCCGGAGGATGCCCACCGGGTCGACGCCGAAATGCTGGTAGAACCGCCGGTCCTCGATCGCCACGAAGGCGCGGGGCAGGTAGGGCGGCAGCTCCTTGATCGAGACCACCCGGCCGCCGGTCTCACCCCGGTTGGCCAGCAGCGAGCCGTCGCTCGCCAGGATGGCGATGTTGGGCGGGCGCTTGGGCACCGCGAGCTGGTCGATCGGCGGCAGCTGCGAGGCATGGTAGGCGATGAGGCCGGCGACGCCGATCACCGCCCACAGGCCGAGCACCACGGTGCCGTAGGCGATCCGGCCAAGCCACGAGCGCCGGCGCCGGCCGGACTTCTTCTGGGTCCGGCGTGGCGCCGTCTTAGCCGGAGCCCGCGCCATCTCGTCCGCTCGCTTACCCACGCGTTCCCCTGTCGCGGCCCGGTCGTCCCGGGACAGGCGCAGGTCGAGTTCGCCGCGATCCCGGACGCGCCCTTCCGGCACGTCGAAATTCGGCTCCATCCTGCCCCGACCCTTGGCCATGCATCCCGTCTTCGAACGATCCGAAACCAGCGCGCGCGTGCGTTGCGGCGTAGCCCGGTTACGGCACGCTAAATGCGGCGGTTTAAGGGGTCGTTAGCGTTCCGTTCAGCACCCCGGCCCCGGCCGCTAGCATCCCGGCGCCTTAACCCGAGGCGGTCGGATCCTGCCCCAGCACCCGCCGTGCCTCGGCGAGCAGCACGGGGTGCCGAACCGATTGCGGGCCGGAATCCGGCGTCTCGCGGCCGAGCCGGGCGATACGCGCCGTGAACAGCTTCCGGCGCAGGCCGAACCGGCCGATGCTGGCCGTGAGCGCCAGCAAGACGACCCGCACGGCCTCGGTGCGCTCCCGCTCCTGCACGATCTCGTTCTTCAGCGCCTCCTCGCGCTGCAGGGCGGCATCGAGTTCGAGCCGGACGGCGGCCCGGCTCGCCTCGTCCCGGCGCGCGGTCTCCAGCTGGATCCGGCATTCCTGCAACGCGCTGAGGATCATGAGCTCCTGCGCCGACGCATCCCGCATTGAGTCCTCCCGGTGCACCATCGCCCGGTGAACAACCCGGCACGCGCCCGATCCCTGTCATGAAAATTCGGCCCCGACCTGCGAAGGCGTCGAAGGGCGGACCGTCGCTGCGGTTCGCCTTACCGATGCCGGGCGCCAGCCGGAAGCCATCGCCCCACGATATCGAGGTCGCGATCAGCGGCGAAGCCGGGATCGACGCCATGCGTTGCAGGATTGCCGTAGCCCTGGGGGCATCCTGAACGCCGCGAAGCTGGCGAGCCTGCAGCGGCGGCGCATCTCCTGGATGACCCAAACACGTATTGAGTTTCGGCCTGGGATACCAGTCTCCGCCCGCCATCCAGCCCGTTAACCGTCTCGCCGTATTGTTCAGTCCGCGCGCCTGGGTGTCGCGGACCGGGACCGGAGAGAGGGTGCGATGACGGAGGATCGCCGCGGGGCATTCCGCAAGAACGCCTTCACGTTCGGCACGCTGCTGCTCGCATGCGGCGAGGTCGGCTGCCTCGTCTGGGACGCCACCGAGACCGGCGCTCAGATCGAGGTCGAGGAGGATCAAGCCGTGCCGGACCGCTTCCCGCTCCGTCTGACGGACGGGGCCGACCCGCGGCAGGCCGCCGTGGCGTGGCGGCGCAGCCGCCGGATCGGCATCGCGTTCGAGAGCTGAGCTGCCGGCCTCAGGTGGCCGCGAGGGACGGACGCGGGCGCGGCGCTCCCGCCAGCCGGAACCAGGCCGGACGCACGAACAGCAGGGCGAGCGGCGTGTGGCGCACCAGCCGCTCCAGGGCCAGCGGCACCAGCAGCGCCGCCGCCATGACGATCAGGCTCGCAAGCCCGATATCGTTCACGAGCCCGGTGCGGACCAGGATCTCGCGGGTCGCGGCCATCGGCAGCGAGAAGGCAAGATAGATCACGATCGAGCGCTGGCCGCAGGTCCGGAGGGCTTCGGCGACGGCGGTCCCCGACCGCTCGATCAGCGCGGCCACGACTACGATCGCCAGGGCGCCGGCCGCCCCGAGGGCGAGGCTCGCGATCGGCAAGCTGGCGAGGGTCGGGTAGGCCGGATGGCCGGCGGGCGTCAGCGCCATCCATCCTTCCAAGACGGCCCAGGCGGCGAGGCCGCACAGCGCGGGGCCGACATGCCGGCGGGCCGCGTCGGCCAAGGCGAAGATCCGGCCGGCGAACAGGTAGCCCGCCACGAAGTAGACGTAGCGGCCGCAGAACTCCTCGACGAGGGTCGCATCGCTGCGGATGTCGGCGACCTGCAGCAGGGCCGCGCCGGCCAGCAGCAGCGCCCCCGGGCACCGGCGCAAGACCTTGGTCACCACGGAGAAGACCGCCAGCAGGTAGACGAACCACAGGCTGGAATACGGCTCGACCAGCGCGTGGGCGAGATGGGCGGCGAAGGCGCCCGGCCCGGCATCGCCGACGATACCGCCGTAGCGCGCCGCCGACTGAATCACCAGCCAGAGCCCGTAGAAGTAGGCGAAGTGCAGGACCCGGCGGTCGGCGAACAGGCGCCAGTCCCGGTCGATCACCCGCCCCAGGAACAGGCCGGACAGCAGGAAGAAATCCGGGATCCGAAACGGTTTGGCGAAGGCCACCACCGGGTGCAGGAATCCCTCGCCGCCCAGGGCCGCACCGGTGCCGATGACGGAATGCATCATCACCACCAGGAGGATGCAGATCCCCTTGGCGATATCGACCCAGGCCAGCCGGCCGTCCGCGTCCCCTGCCCCGCCCATCGTTCAGCTCCCAGACCGGGGCCAGTGTGGATCGACAAGGTTGACGGGGTTGCCGGCCCGGGACCGGAACCTGCAGATGTCCTGAGCGCCGGGTAAACGGCTACCTCAATCCCGACGCTTGCCCGCGCGGCGGTCGCGGGTCATGCGCGTGGCGGCGTGGAAGTCGTCGGGCTTGCCGCGGATCCAGACCACGAAGCGCGCGATCTCGGGATCGTCCCGCAGCGCGTCCACGTCGGCGAGCCGACGGGCGATCTCGGCCTCGCTGTAGCGGGCATGGATCGCCGAGTGGCAGATCTGGTGCAGCCGCACAGTGCCCTGGTGGGTGCCGCCCTTCAGCTTCGGGGTGAGGTGGTGCAGGCTGGATCGGGCGCGGGGCGGGATAGGCCGGCCGCAGAGCGGGCAGACCGGATCCATCCGGGCAACCGCGCCGGGCATCTCCGGATCGTCGGCGTTCCAGCGCCGGGAGCGGCGTCCGACCAAACGATGTCTCCTCCCGTCCTTTCAGGGCACAGCCTGATCCGGCGTCCTGCAGGCCGGCCCCACACGTCCGCGGAACCACGCCTCGGCCTCGCGATCCCGGGACCCGAAGATCGACATGTGGTCGCCCGGCACCAGCTCGAACCGCGCTCGGGGCCCCGCCGCCGTAGCGAGCGCCCGGGCGAGCTCGGCCGGCACCACCGGGTCGTCGGTGCCCTGGACGATCAGGACCGGCGCGGACGTGCCTTGGATGCGCCGGTCCGAGCGATAGGTGTCGCGCAGGAGCCAGGATGGTGCCAGCGGGACATGCAGCCGCACGGCATGGGTCAGCGAGTCGAACGGTGCTTCAAGGTAGAGCCCGATCGCCTCGACTTGCCCGGCGATCGCGACCGCCACCGCGGCACCCAGGGAATGGCCATGCAGCAGGATCGGCGCCCCCGGAGACCGTGCCTCAGCGGCCGCGACCGCCGCCAGCCCGTCCCGGATCAGGCCGTCCTCGCTCGGCGTGCCGGTCGAGCCAGGATAGCCGCGATAGGCCGGCGCCAGCACACCCCAGCCGGCCGCGCGCCACGGATCCGCGGCGAAGCGGGCCGCGTGCGGCTCGGGTTGGGAGCCGTTGCCGTGAAAGCTGATGACGATGCCGCAGCCGGAATGCGGCGGCCGCCACAGGGCGAACAGCCGCTCGCCGTCCACTGTCGCCACCGTGACCGGCTCGGTCCCGGGCGGTGCCGCCTGGATGCGCACGGGTTGCCCGTTCCAGGCCGCGCCCGGGTAGATCAGCCGCCGCTGGAACAGCACCAGGGCGACGAGCCAAGCCAGGTAGAGCACCGCCAGGGCGGCCAGCAGCAGGAGCAGGATGCGCATCGTTTCTTGAAGGTTCAAAGATGGGCATCGTAGCCAAGTTTGTTTGGCCCAGGACGGCTTTGATGAGTGGTTGGGCGGCCCTGCCCCTACACAGGGCTCTTGTCTTTGGGCGACCGGAGCTTCTCCCGCCGGACAACACCAGCCTGTTATCCGCTCGGCTCGCCGCAGCATTGACAAACCCATCCCCGGGGCCGAGTCTTGAACCGTTCCGAGGGGGGCCCTGAAGGGGGCTGAGATTGGGCATGCTGCCCTGACCCTTGAACCTGATCCGGCTCATACCGGCGGAGGGACGGGAACCTGCGGCTGCTCGCGTGCGTGCGGCCGGATCTCATCTCAGCCATCGCGTGGTCCGGAGCGCTCCAACACGAGGAGAGGCCCACGATGAACGCACCCGTTCTCCCCAAGGACGTGAAAGGCAGCCCCGAGACCGTGACCACGGGTCCGGTCACCGGGTCGCGCAAGGTCTACGCGAATCCGGTCGGCCGGCCGGACATCCGGGTGCCCTATCGCGAGATTGCCCTGTCCGATCCGAAAGAGGAGCCGGTGCGGGTCTACGATCCGTCGGGCCCCTACACCGAGACCGACGCCCGCATAGACCTCACCGCCGGCCTGCCCGGCGTGCGCGAGCCCTGGATCGCGGCGCGCCGCTACACCGCGGTTGAGCCCCGTGCGGTCAAGCCGGAGGATAACGGCTTCGCGGGCGACAAGCTCGTGGCGCCCTGCCCCGCTACCCGGACGATCCGCATGGCGGCCCCCGGGCAGATGGTGACGCAGTACGAGTTCGCCCGAGCCGGGATCATCACCGAGGAGATGATCTACGTCGCCCACCGCGAGAACGCCTGTCGCGACGCGATGCTGGCGGGCGCCGAAGCCACGCTGGCAGACGGCGAGAGCTTCGGTGCGTCGGTGCCGCCGTTCATCACCCCAGAATTCGTGCGCGACGAAATCGCCCGCGGCCGCGCGATCATCCCGGCCAACATCAACCACACCGAGCTGGAGCCGATGGCGATCGGCCGGAACTTCCTGGTCAAGATCAACGCCAACATCGGCAATTCGGCCGTGACGTCGTCGGCCGCGGAAGAGGTCGAGAAGCTGGTCTGGTCGATCCGCTGGGGCGCCGACACGGTCATGGACCTGTCCACCGGCCGCAACATCCACAACATCCGCTCGTGGATCATCCGGAACAGCCCGGTGCCGATCGGGACCGTGCCGATCTACCAGGCGCTCGAGAAGGTCGGTGGCGACCCGCTCAAGCTCGATTGGGAAGTCTTCAAGGACACGCTGATTGAGCAGGCCGAGCAGGGCATCGACTACTTCACCATCCATGCCGGCGTGCGGCTGGCGCACGTGCCGCTCACCGCCCGTCGGGTCACCGGCATCGTCTCGCGGGGCGGCTCGATCATGGCGCGCTGGTGCCTGGCCGGGCACCGGGAATCGTTCCTGTACGAGCATTTCGACGAGATCTGCGACATCATGCGTGCCTACGACGTGTCGTTCTCGCTCGGCGACGGCCTGCGTCCGGGCTCGATCGCCGACGCCAACGACGCCGCGCAGTTCGGCGAGCTGGAGACGCTGGGCGAACTGACCAAGATCGCCTGGGACAAGGGTTGCCAGGTGATGATCGAGGGCCCCGGCCACGTGCCGATGCACAAGATCAAGGTCAACATGGAGAAGCAGTTGCGGGAGTGCGGCGAGGCGCCGTTCTACACCCTCGGCCCGCTGACCACCGACATCGCCCCCGGCTACGACCACATCACCTCGGGCATTGGCGCCGCCATGATCGGCTGGTTCGGCACCGCGATGCTCTGCTACGTCACCCCGAAGGAGCACCTCGGGCTGCCGGACCGCGACGACGTGAAGACCGGGGTGATCACCTACAAGATCGCCGCCCACGCCGCCGACCTCGCCAAGGGCCACCCGGCCGCCCAGCTGCGCGACGACGCGCTGAGCCGCGCCCGGTTCGACTTCCGCTGGGAAGACCAGTTCAACCTGGGCCTCGATCCGGATACGGCCCGTCGCTACCACGACGAGACCCTGCCCAAGGACGCCCACAAGGTCGCGCATTTCTGCTCGATGTGCGGGCCGAAGTTCTGCTCGATGAAGATCACCCAGGACCTGCGCGCCGAGGTGCTGGCGATGGAGGAAGCGGGCGAGGTCGTGGGCGCGTCGCCCGCTATGTCGAAGGCCGAGGCCGAGGCCGGCATGCGGGCCAAGTCCCAGGAGTTCCTGGCCGAAGGCGGCAAGCTCTACATCGACGCCGCCGAATGAGGAGCCGGCACGCCCCGTCCGCTCAAGACGTGGGCGTGCCGCACCCGCCGCCGCCGCCGCGCGGTGCCGTGATCTCGATCGCCGAGTCCGGCTCGGCCCCGTAGGCATCGTAGAGCGCCGCGAGCATCAGGTCGGCGGCGATGCCGACATCGGGAGGATCTCCGAGGCTGACGGTGCGCGAGAAATTCGCTTCTCCGTCGGCTTGGGCATACTGAAGGGCCCGGAGGGCGGCCTGGGATTGCGCCTGGAGCCGAAAACCCGTTTTCCCGTAGGCGCCAGACGAGGCTTCGCACAACATCACGGTATCGAAGGGCTGGAAGATGCACTGGACATAGTGCATCGGCCGATCGCGCAGCGCCACCACGATGAAGCGATCACGCGACGTTTCGACGGGCCCGCGCCGATGGATCGCGTCAAGGCGCGCCACGACCTCGCAGCGATGCTGCCGGATGAACGCCCCCGGGGTGATAATCCTGATCGCGCCTGTCCGCTGACCGGTGGTGCCTCGGCAAACGCCGCAATCGGGAGCGCCACCGCTATTCGGGTCCAGCGCATGGATACCTCCGGACGCGTGCCGTTCCCCGTGGCGCAATAGCGACACGGATCGCCCCACCCGCGCGGTGCGCGGCATCAAGGACCAGACGAATCGCAAAATGATGCCGTTCCGGTAACGCGATCTTCATCGCGACTCCGGCTGCCGCGCAACCATCCCCTGCGCCGGGGGGGGCCGTTAACGGACGCTTAGGCGGCAGAACCGCTGAATCCCTCGATCACAGGATCGCAGGAGATCAGCCATGGATATCCGTCCGCTCAATGCGACGACGCCGGGGCCGCAGGGTCTCGAGTCGCTCGCGGCATCGGCCGCTCCGGCCGCCACCGAGGACACGACGCCGGCCCAGGCCGCCACCGCTCCGCTGGAACCGGCGGTCAAGCTCGACATCACCCCCACCAGCGACAAGGCGCGCTACATCCAGGATCCGGACACGAGCTCGATCGTGTTCCAGGTGGTGGATTCGCGGTCCGGCAACGTCGTCGAACAGCTGCCCAGCGAGACGGCCCTGCGCAACCGGGCCTATGACGCCGCCCGCGAATCGCACGCCGCCGCGGGGAACCTGTCCCGGATCGCCTGAGACGCTGGCTCCGGCGCAGGTCGCTCCACTGGGCGAGGTCCGGCTTGCGAACACGCTTTCCTGCAGAAACCGAAAGACCCCGTTTGACGGACTTGTCGGCGGGCTGCTAGATCGCATTCATACACGGGTGCACGGAGCACCCACGAGGCCCCGGCCTTGTGGGCGCCACTCCACCGCACCGGCCGTGTCCGCGGGCGTAGTTCAGTGGTAGAACGTCAGCTTCCCAAGCTGAATATGCGGGTTCGATTCCCGCCGCCCGCTCCACTTTTTTCTACTTTACATCAGCCCGTCAGTTCCGCTCGCCGCGACTGATCAGCCCCACGGGGAGGCGAGATGTGTTCGCCACGGGCGCGTTGGCGCCCGGGGCTCGAGACGCCTCTCAGGGACGCATCCTGTAAGATCAGCGTGTCGAGCGTCAGATCTGCGATTACCGGCAAAAGATGCCGGTTCTCCGTCTCAAGATCCATCATCCGCCTGCGAAGCCGTTCGGCAACTTCGCAGGCTCGGGCCTCGATACCCGAAGCGTCGGCAAGCTTACGTACGGGCCGCTTCGAGCATGCCGGTCGCCAGGGCCACCCAATAGGCGGCCCCGATCGGCAGGGCGTCGTCGTTGAAGTCGTAGCCGGGATTGTGAAGCGGCCGGCCGGGCTCGGCGCCGTCGGTGCCGAGCCAGACGTAGGCGCCGGGGCAGGCCTGCAGCATGTAGGCGAAGTCCTCCGAGGCCATCGACGGCGCGACATTTCCGTGCCGGGTCGGTATCGCCGGGACCCGGGCCGCCGCGGCGAGCGCGAGCGGGACGGCGTCCGGTGCGTTGACCGTCGAGGGATATCCGGTGTGGTAATCGACCTCGGCGGCGCCGCCATGCGTGCGGGCGGTGCCCGTGGCGATCTCCGTGATGAGAGCCGCCACCGTCCCGCGCACGCTCTCGGACAGGCAGCGGACGGTCCCCCGGATCGTGGCGAGGTCCGGGATCACGTTCCAGGCGTCGCCGCCGTGGACCTGGGTGATGCTCACCACCGCGGGATCGAGCGGGGCGATCCGGCGGCTGACGATCGTCTGCAGGGCCAGAACCGTCTCGGAGGCGATCACCAGCGTGTCGATGCCCCGCTCCGGCATGGCGGCGTGCGTCCCCGAGCCCCTGACGCGTATCTCGAACGTGTCGAGGGAGGCCATGATCGGGCCCGGGCAGGTGGCGAAGGCTCCGAGTGGCAATCCCGGCCAGTTGTGCAGGCCCCAGACCGTGTCGCAGGGGAACATCCGGAATAGGCCGTCCTCGACCATCGCCCGGCCGCCGCCCTCGCATTCCTCGGCCGGCTGGAAGATGACCCGGACCGTACCGCGCAGGTTCTCGGCGCGGGCGAGCTGGCTGGCGGCGCCGAGCAGCATCGCGACATGCCCATCATGCCCACAGGCATGCATCACCCCCGGGTTCCTGGAGGCGTGGGGCAGACCGGTCGCCTCGTGGATGGGCAGCGCGTCCATGTCGGCGCGCAGGCCGACGATCGGGCCCTCTCCCCGGCGCAGCGTCCCGACGACGCCCGTCCGGCCCAGGCCGCGATGGACCTCGAAGCCGCAGGCGGCGAGCTCGCGCGCGACGAGGTCCCCGGTTCGGACCTCCGCAAAGGCGAGCTCCGGGTGGGCGTGCAGGTCGCGCCGCCAGGCGACCATGCGACCGAGGATGTCCGCGTCTATGCTCATGCCGTTCGCTCCCTGGCCGTCACAGGTCCGATCCCGGCCATCCCTGCGGGTCGGTCGATCCACCAACAAACCCCGGCACGGTCGCGGATCGATCGGTGTCTCACGTCACCGGGACATGCATCCAGAACTGCGCGATCAGGGTCGCGCCCAGGAATGTGCCGGCATTCGCCATGAACGAGACCACGACGATGCGCCAGCCCAGTTGCCGGAAGGCGGGGATGTCCTTGGCTATGGACAGGCCGGCGAATGTCAGGATCGGAGTGGCCAGGGCGAGAAAGTTGATCTTGCCGGTCATCGCGGCGATCTCGGCCGCGTACGGCATCGCCGGATAGGTCAGCGCCATGCCGATCAGGGAGACCCAGATCACCGCGGGAAGCTTCCGCGCCGAGATCACGTAGAGACCCCAGCCGAGGATCACGACGCCAATGATGATCGCCATCCCGCCCACGACGGCGGCGTCGGGGATCACGCCGTAGGTCAGATAGTTGCCGATGAGCCCGTAGGCGCCGATCAGCAGCCACGCCACCAGCATCTCGGCGAACCCGATCGTCGTTTCCTCGTGCGCCGGGGTCACGGCGACGGCCGAGGGCTCCCGGACCGTGTTGGGGCGGTTGCGTCCGAGGATCGGTTCGAGCTTGCCGTAGGCCCAGATCGTGAAGGGCAGCGACAGGAAGAGCGTGAAGTAGGTTCCGATGGTCGTGGTGATCAGGTTGCTCGCTGCCGCGAAGGTGGCGACATCCTTGGCCACCTCGGGGGTCTGCTGCGCCGCGATGGCCCCCGACGCGGCGGCCATCATGCTGCCGGATCCGACGCCGGCCCCCATGGCGAGCGCGAGGGGATTGAAGATGTTCAGGCTGGCGATGAGACCGGCCAGGACGGCGATGAAGACGGCCCCGAACACTGTCCCGGTGAGGTATTCCGCGAGCACGCCGCGCCCCTCGGGGGAATCCATCCCGTAGCGCTCGCCGATGATGGCCAGGCTCGGCTCCCGGCCGACCGAGAAGGTGGCGCCGATGGCCTCTCGCTTGATGCCGAGGAGAAGGGCGACCGGAAGGCCGAACACCATGGTGCCGAAGAAGTGGCCGAACTCCTGGAACACGAGCGACCATCCCGACGCGAAGATCCTCGGCAGCGAGCCGCCGACCAGCAGGCCGAGCTTTGCGATGAAGACGAGGAGGGCCGGCTGCAGGAAGGCGGCCGCGGCCGACTGCGTCGAGGACCGCAGGCGCAGGAGGGCCGGGAGCCGGGGGCTCGCCAGACCGAGGGCTCCGCCGAGCAGGAGGGCCCACAGCAGGGGCAGCAGGACGATCTTTCCGGTCCCGACGGGGATGTTGATGTTGCCGATGGCCTCGGCGATGACGACGATGACCAGGGCGATCAGGAACAGGCGGACGCGGCTCGGTCTTTCGGCCGGGTTGGCCTCGACTGGGACCGGGCCTCGATGGATTGCTTCCTGTGCCATGGCTGTTGTCCTCCCTGCGATGGGTCGCGGCGCTTAGGGTCCTGATTGTTGTTCTTGCGCCGGCGTCGGGGCCCGCGGACCTGGTTGTGGGCCCGCGGGGCGTCGAGGGCGTCCGTGTGGCGGCGGCCCGTTCGGGCGGGCGCCGTTTGGTTCAGCCCACCCGGCTCAGCCGACGTAGCCGAAGGCGACGCCGGGTTGGGCTGCGGTCTCGACCCACACGCTCTTGGTCTGGGTGTAGGCCATCAGCGCCTCGCGCCCGGAGGACCTGCCGAAGCCGGAGCGGCCGAACCCGCCGAAGGGCGAGGCGACGTTGATCGTCTTGTAGCCGTTGACCCAGAACGTCCCGGCCCTGACGGCGGCGGCGACCCGGTGAGCGCGGCCGACATCGTTCGTCCAGACCGCGCCGGCGAGGCCGTACGGCGTGGCGTTGGCGATCGCGACCGCCTCGTCCTCGGTCTCGAACGGCAGGACGGTCAGGACCGGGCCGAACACCTCGTCCCGGGCGATCGCCGCATCGGGCGTCACGCCGTCGATCACCGTCGGACCGAAGTAGAAGCCGCCGGTGTCCCGCAGGTTGGCCGGACAGGCGCCGCCCGCGGCGATGCGGGCGCCGGCATCCACGGCCTGGCCCACCATCGCGGCGATCTTGTCGCGTTGCCGCCGGTTGTTGATCGGGCCGATCTGGGTCGTCGGGTCGGTGGGCGCGCCCACCGGGATGCGGCCGGCGGCGTAGGACAGCCGCGCCACGAAATCGGCGTGCACCGACCGGTGGACGAGGAGGCGCGAGCCGGCCACGCAGCTCTGCCCGGCGCCGCCGAAGATCGCCGCCTGCGCGCCCACCAGGGCACGGTCGAGGTCGGCATCGGCGAACACGATGTTGCCCGACTTGCCACCGAGCTCGAGCACGCTCGGCACGATGTTGCGCGCTGCCGCGGCCGCAATCTGCGCCCCGGCCTCGGCGGAGCCCACGAAGACCACCAGCCGCGTGTCGGCATGGGCGACGGCCGCCGCCCCGGTGGTCGGGCCCGCGCCCGCCAGCACCGAGACCAGGCCGCGCGGGATCCCCTCGGCCCGGTCGCACAGCATCCCGAGCGCCAGGGAGGTCAGAGGCGTCAGCTCGGAGGGCTTCAGCACCACCGCGTTGCCGGCGCACAGCGCCGGGGCGATCTGCCAGCCGGCGGTGAAGATCGGGGCGTTCCACGGCGTGATCTGCACCACGGTGCCGAACGGCTCGGCGCGGGTGTAGTTCAGGTGCGAGGTCGGGACCGGGATGACCTCGCCGTGCAGCTTGTCGCACCAGCCGGCGTAATATTCGAACATCTCCGCGACCTTGCCGACCTCGCCGCGCGTGTCGCGGATCGGCTTGCCGGCCGACAGGGTCTCCAGCTCGGCCAACGCGTCGGCGTTGTGCCGGATCAGGGCGGCCACCGCCCACATCGCCCGGCCGCGGGCCGCCGCCGTCATGCCCCACCAGGTCCGCTGGGCGGGCCGGGCCGCCGCCATGGCGGCATCCACGACGGACGCGCCGGCATCCGCAAAGCTCGCCACCACCCGGCCGTCCGCCGGGTTCACGAGGTCGAGGGTTTCCCCCGTTCCCATGAGGATCTCGCCGGACACCAGGCTGCCGATGCGGTCGCCCAGGGAAAGGGCGGACAGGAGGTCCCGGATGCGCTGCGCCGCATCGCCGTGCACGCTGGTCGACATCAGTTGGCTCCGTTCGAGTTGCGGTAATCGGCCATGCGGGTGAAGTCCGCGGCGTCCGGGATGGCGTCGCGGGTGGTCGCCCAGATCTGCGCGACATGGGTGGACAGCGGCAGGTCGGCGCCGCTCTCGGCGGCCAGCGCCATGGCGAGGCGCACGTCCTTGCGCATCAGCCCCGCGGAAAAGCCGCTGTCGAAGGTGTTCGACACGATCCAGCGGGGAAACATCACCTCGCTGATCGCGCTGCGCCCGGTGGCGGTGTTGACGACCTTGATCGCCTCCTCGGCCGACAGGCCGGCCGCCTCGGACAGGCGCATCGCCTCGCCCGTGGTCACGAGGTGGGCGGCGACCAGCAGGTTGTTCACGAGCTTGACGATGTTGCCGGCGCCGGACGGCCCGACATGCGGGGCGCGGGCCGACATCGCCGAGAGCACCGGCTCGGCCAGGGCGTAGTCGGCCTCCGAGCCGCCGACCATCATCGTCAGCGTGCCTTCGGCGGCCCCCGAGGGGCCTCCGCTCACCGGCGCGTCGAGCAGGGCATGGCCGGCCTCGGCGAGGCGCGCCGCCAGCCGCCGCGTGGTGCCGGGATCCGAGGTGGAGGTATCGACGACGACGACCTTCCGGTCGGTCCGGGACAGCAGGCCGCCTTCCGCCGTGACCACGGCCTCGACATCGCGGGCCAGGGGCAGCGAGAAGACCAGGGCGTGCGCGCGACGCAGGACGTCGGTCAGGTCCGGGACGAACGAGACGCCGGCCGCCTCGACGGCGGCGCGCCGGGCGTCGCTGATGTCGTAGCCGATGACCGCGAAGCCCTTGCGCGCCAAGGTCGCCGCCATGCCGAGACCCATATTGCCGAGCCCGACGACACCTATCGTCTCAATGATCATTTCGACACCTTCCGTTTAGGAAATGGTATCGATCGTCGATACGGTCGCTACAAGACTTGCTTTGCGAACAAGTCGTTCTTGTAAAGGCAACACTCAGCGTTGCGGCTGGAAGGCGACCAGGTGTTCGGTGAGCCAGCCCAGCAGCCGGCCCATCGCTTCCGGCAGCCGCCGTCCCGAGCGCACGACGAGGTGTGCGCTCGCCTCGGACAGGACCGGGTCGAGCAGGGGGATCACGGAGACGGTGCCGGTCTGCAGCTCGGCCGCGACGGCGAAACGCGGCAGGAACGCGACGCCCAACCCCGCCGTCACGAAGCGCCTGTGCAACTCGAACGACGCTGTCTCCAGGCGTGCGACGAGCCGGAAACCGCCATCGGCCTCGACGCGTCCCAGCAACTGGCGCACGCCATGATCGGAGGGAAGCAGGACGACCGGCTCGGAGGCGAAGGTGCGCAGGCCCACGGAGGTCGAGGAACCGGCGAGGGGATGGTCGTTCGGCAGGACGGCCAGCAGCGGGTGCCGCGCCGATACGACGCCGCGCACGTCCGGATGGGCGGGCGGGTTGTAGGCGAGACCAATATCCGTATCGCCCTGTGCGACCGCCGACAGCACACTGTCCGTTGTCCCAAGGGAGACCTGAAACGAGATTCCGGGGTAGGCCGTGACGAAGTTGGCCAGGCCGTTATCGAGCAGGTCGACTAGGAAGCCCGCGCCGCAGGTCAGCCGGATCGTCCCCCGCTGGACGCCGCGCAGCCGTTTGAGGTTGTCCTCGAGAAGGGCAGCCTCGTCGGCCTGGCGCTGCGCGTGCTGGGCGACGAGGCGCCCGGCCTCCGTCGGCACGACGCCGCGCGGCAGCCGCTCCAGAAGGTTCTCGCCGCACTCGGCCTCCATCTCGCTGATGTGGCGGCTGACCGCGGAGGCCGCGACGTTGAGCGCCTCCGCGGCGCCTCGGACGGAGCCGGTCCGGACGACGGCCAGGAAGTATCGCAGCGCTCGATCGTTCATCGTCAGGCGAGCCTGCGCTTTGGTCCTCCGCATATCAAGGCGTGAGCCCGCATCGACGGGGCCGAGCCATGCCTTCTGCCCATCGACCTTCGCCTGTGCCGCGCGGCCGGTCGCCTACCGTCGAGGCCCGACGCTCGGATCTCGCGTCGGACCAGCGGTGTCCGCCCCGTGGACGTACCGGCGGTCGAACCGATCACCCAGGCCGGTCAGCACCTCGTACCCGATGGTACCCGCATCGGCCGCGACCGCGTCTAGCGAGCGGTGCGGGCCGATGATCTCAACCGCGTCGTCCTCGGCCAGCGCCCGGGGCGGGAGAGCCGAGGCGTCCACCACGATGCTGTCCATCGATACCCGGCCGAGGATGGGCAGCGCGACGCCGCCCGCCCAGACCGCGCCGCGACCGCTGGCACTCCTCAGAAATCCGTCCGCATAGCCGACCGCCACGGTCGCGAGGCGCGACGCGACCGCCGTCCGTGCGGTGTAGCCGTATCCGACCGCCGTCCCGGCCGGCACGTCGCGCACCTGCAGGACGCGGGCCTCCAGCTTGATCACCGGCTGCAGGGGGTTGGGACGCCCAGCAACCGGCGCCACCCCGAACAGGGCCGCACCCGGCCGCGCGACATCGTAATGGTAATCCGCTCCCAGGAAGATGCCGGAGGACGCGGCGAGGCTGGCGCGCATGGGCGGCAGCCGGCGCCGCGCATCCTCGAAGCGGGACCGTTGCGTCGGGTTCGCATCGCTGTCGGGGGCGTCCGCGCAGGCCAGGTGGCTCATGATGAGCCGCCACGCCACGGCATCGTGCTCGCTCGCCCGACCCGCGACGGCCGCGACTTCGGCGGGAGACAGGCCGAAGCGGCTCATGCCGGAATCGACCTGCAACAGCCCCGGCAACCGGCATGCCCGCGTCCGGGCCAGCGCGGCCCAGCGCGCGAGCTGGCCCGGCGTATTGAGGACCGGCACCAGCCCGTGCTCCAGGCACTCGGCTTCGGCCCCGCGGGGGGCTCCGTGCAGGATCCACACGGCGGCGGCCCGGGGAACGTGCCGCCGGAGGGCGATCCCTTCGTCGAGATGGGCCACGAAGAAGGTTCGGCATCCGGCGGCGGACAGGACGGGGGCAACGCGCGCGGCGCCCAGGCCATACGCGTCCGCCTTCAGCACCGCGGCACATTCCGCCCCGGCGAGGCGGCCTGACAGGATCCGGTAATTGGCCGCGATGGCGTCGAGATCGACCGTTAGAATTGCCCCCGCGTGCGGACGCCCGCCATCGTCGAACGCGTCCACCCTATCCGCCTCCCGATCACACACGCGCGCGTCCACCGGTCTCAGGCCGCGTAACGGCCGACGGCGAGGTCTTCGTGGGCGATGTCGGGCGCCCGGGCGGACATCAGGTCCGCAAGGAGCCGGCCTGACCCGCAGGCCATGGTCCAGCCAAGGGTGCCGTGGCCGGTATTCGTATACAGGTTGTCATACCGCGTCGCCCCGACGATGGGCGTCCCGTCCGGCGTCATCGGGCGCAGGCCCGTCCAGAACGTCGCCCGGCTGAGGTCGCCCCCGGCCGGAAACAGGTCGTGGACGCATCGCTCCAGGGTCGCGCGGCGGGGCGGGCGCAGGGCCTGGCTGAAGCCGGCGAGCTCGGCGGTGCCGCCGACCCGTATGCGGTCGCCGAGCCGGGTCAAGCCGACCTTGAACGTCTCGTCCATCACGGTGGAGACCGGAGCCGCCTCCGGATCCGTGACGGGCAGGGTCAGGGAGTAGCCCTTGACCGGGTAGATCGGCAGGTTCAGCCCGAGCGGCCGCAGGAGCGCCGGGGTGAAGCTGCCCATCGCCGCCACGTAGGCGTCGGCGCGCAGCACCTCGGACCCGCAGGCGACGCCGGTCACGCGACCGCCCGAGGCCTGGAGCCCCGTCACGGTCATGGTGTAGCGGAACGTCACGCCGAGCCCCTCGCAGATGGCGGCGAGCCTCTGGGTGAACAGGTGGGCATCCCCGGTCTCGTCACGGGTGAGACGCAGGCCGCCCGCGATCTTGTCCTTCACGCGGTCCAACGCCGGCTCGGCGGCGACGCAGCCCGCCGGGTCCAGGACCTGATAGGCCACGCCGTAGGCGTCCAGGACCTTCGTGTCGTCGCCCACGTGGTCGAGCTGCTTGCGCGTGCGGAACAGCTGCAGCGTGCCCTGTTCGCGGTGGTCGTAGGCGATGCCGGTCTCGTCGCGCAGGTCGCGCAGGACGTCGCGGCTGTATTCCGCGAGCCGCACCATCCGGCCCTTGTTGCGGGCGTAGGCCTCCTCCGTGCAGTTCGCCAGCATGCGGGCGAGCCAACCGTAGAGACGGGGCTCGACGGACGGCCACAGGACCAGGGGGCGGTGGCGCATCATCAGCCACTTCATCGCCTTGACCGGGATACCCGGCGCGGCCCAGGGGGCGGAATATCCGGGGGAGACCTGGCCGGCATTGGCGAAGCTGGTCTCCAGGCCGGAGGCGGGCTGCCGGTCGATCACCGTGACCTCATGGCCGGCCTTCGCCAGATAATAGGCAGAGGACACGCCGACCACGCCACTTCCCAGAACCAAGACCCGCATGATCGCTCTCCTCGGCACCGAACATCCGCATTCGGCGCTCAGCCGCCACCCGGAACGCCGCGATCGCGGAATCCTCAGAGAGGTCTGCGGGAAACGCGTCGCCCGGTCGCCGGCCGAGGTGTATCGAACATCGAAAGCCGCGCACGATGCTGCGAACATGTTGCAGGTTCTGCCAAACCGATGCCATGCAACGACAGGAACTGCCACGGAACGACAGATCGTTGCGCGATGCCACAGGATGAAATTGACACCGCCATCCTCCACGCCCTGCGCGCGGATGCCCGGATGCCCAACGCGGCCCTGGCCAAGCGCGTCGGCCTGTCCGCTTCCGCCTGCCTGCGCAGGCTGCGGATGCTGGAGCGGGACGGGACGATCCGAGGCTACACCGTGCTGCTCGACGCGTCGGCGGCATCGGGCCTCGTGGTGATGACCCAGATCGAGCTGGAGCGGCAGACGGAGGATTACTTGAACCGATTCGAGGCCGCCGTCCGCCGCTGCCCGGACATCCAGGACTGCTACCTCATGACGGGCAGCTCGGATTACCTGCTGAAAATCCGGGTGGCCGATGCCGGGGAGTACGAGCGGCTTCACCGATCCGTGCTGTCGAAGCTGCCCGGTGTATCCCGGATCCAATCCAGCTTCACGATCCGGAGCGTCGTCGGCCGCTGACCTGCGATCACCCGATATCCGGCCAGCATGACGGGCAATCCGCGGCCGAACGGCCATCACCGGATCCAGCGCAGGCGGCCTGCCCCCGATCGCGGCGGCCGGCTGACACGCCATCGCATCGCGGGACGGGACATCCGTCGCCCGCGCCGAGGCCTGCGGGACGGCGGCGATCGATAGGTTGGGTCCACCTATTCCGGCGGAACGCCCACGAGATCCGCCGGGCGATGGGCGAATCGCGCTCGATCAGACACAGGCTTCGGCCGGTGCCCCCCAGCCTGAAGTGCGGTCGGATCGCGACGCAGCAGCCGGCCTCCACGATCGCCTGCACGACCTCGAAACCGTGACGATGCGCCTGGATCTTCGGCTCGCAGCCGACGGGGCGGCAGGCCCCGACTACGATCTCCGGATAACCTTTGTCGGGGTTGTCCAACGCGCGGATTTCGATCCGCAGGTCGTGGAGCGTCACGGCCGCCCTGCCGGACGAGGCGGAGGCGGTGTTCGGAGAGATGACCCCGATTACCGTCTCGGCGTGCAGGACGAGGCGTGCGCCGGCGGGTGAGGACGGATGCCCCCTCGGCCGCGCCCTTCGACCAGGGTGATGCCCAGCTCGGCTTCGAGGCGAGCGATCTGCTGGGACAAAGCCGCCGGCGAGACGCCCAGCGCTTCGGCCAGCGAAGCCGTGGTCCCGCGCACGGACAGCTGCCGGAGCGTGCGCCGGAGCGTGGGAGCCATTGCCCGCGCCCGGCTGGTGACTGTCTCCACGACGGCGCCGGCCGCCGGAGCCCCCGGCTTCGCGAGCCGAGGGGCACCGGTTCGATTACGGGTAGATCGGGAAGCGAGCGCAGAGTTCCGTGACCTGCCCATGGATCGCGCGGACGAGGGCCTCGTCGGACGGGGCCTTGACGATCTGCGCGATCCAGGTGCCGATCGCGCGAAACTCGTCGCCCCCGAAGCCGCGCGCGGTGCCGGCGTTGCTGGACAGGCGCAGACCCGACGGCGCCTCCGGGGGGCGCTCGTCGAACGGGATCTGGTTTTTGTTCACCGCCAGGCCCGCGTGCTCCAGCGCCTTCGCGGCGATGTCGCCGGTGATACCCTGGTTGACGAGATCGACGAGCATCAGCCCGCAATCCGTGCCGCCGGCGACCAGGCGGACGCCGGCCTCCGCCAGCGTGGCGGCCAGCATCCGGGCGTTATCGAGCACCGCCTGGTTGTAGCCCTTGAATTCCGGCCGGAGGGCCTCGCCGAAGCAGGCCGCCTTGGCGGCCACGATGTGCAGCATCACCGAGCCCTGCACGCCCGGGAAGATGCCGTAGTTAATCTTGTCGCTCAGCGCCTCGTCGTTCCAGAGCACGAGGCCGCCGCGGGCACCGCGGAGCGACTTGTAGGTGGTCGAGGTCACCACATGCGCGTGCGGCAACGGATCGGGATAGATCCCCGAGGCCACCAGCCCGGCGAAGTGGGCCATATCGACGACCAGGTAGGCGCCGACCTCGTCGGCGATCGCGCGCAGTCCGGCGAAGTCCAGGACCCGGGCGTAGGCAGACCCGCCCGCGATGATCATCTTGGGCTTGTGCTGGCGGGCGAGGCCGCGAAGCTCGTCCAGATCGACGAGTTCGGTGTCGCGATTAACGCCGTACCGGACGATGTTGTAGTCCCGCCCGGTCAGAGTGGCGGGATGTCCGTGGCTGATATGGCCGCCCGCGGCGGTGTTCATCGACAGGATGGTGTCGCCAAGCTTCAGCAAACCAAGGAAGACGCCGCCATTCGCGTTCGATCCAGAATGCGACTGCACGTTCGCGAAGCGCGCGCCGAAGAGTTTCTTGACCCGCCGAAGGGCCAGATCTTCCACCGCGTCGGCGAATTCTGCGCCGCCGTAATACCGCGCGAAAGCGAAGCCCTCGACGGTCTTGTTGGTGA
Source organism: Methylobacterium sp. AC315 (assembly GCF_979253755.1). Lineage (NCBI taxonomy): Bacteria > Pseudomonadati > Pseudomonadota > Alphaproteobacteria > Hyphomicrobiales > Methylobacteriaceae > Methylobacterium > Methylobacterium sp. AC315. Next base: position 124,427 of record NZ_CEEDEA010000003.1, on the reverse strand, counting down.
GGGCCGAGCCCTGCGCCTCGAGGACGAGGCGGGACACGATGTTCTCGGACGCGATCAACTCGATCCCGTTCTGCTGGCGTCGCAGCTCCCCGCGGATGGATGCCGCGAGTTCGGGATCGGCGTCGAGCCCCTCCGTGAAGTAGCCCTTGTGGAGGTATGTCATGTCGAAAGGCCCGGGCCGCAGAGAAGGAGGGAGACGCGGGTCGGCAGCCGTCGGGGCGCCGCGTGGGCGTGCCGCCGACCGCCCGTCCGCGATCCGTGATCGCCCTTTGGATGCGGTTTTTGCCGAGGGTCCGCAAACGACATATCGTGGCTGCGAGACCAAGCTCACCTAGGCCTTCGATGCCCCTTTCGCCGCCACGGCCGTCCCTCCCCTCGCTGAAGGCGCTCCGTGCCTTCGAGGCGGCCGCCCGCCACGAGGGCTTCGTCGGCGCGGCCGACGAACTCTGCGTCACCGCGGCCGCGATCGCGCAGCAGGTTCGCGCGCTGGAGGATTGGGTCGGCAGGCCGCTGTTTCACAGGAAGGCCCGGGGCCTTCAGCTAACGAGCGAAGCCCGGGCGATGCTGCCGCGCCTTGTCGAGGCGTTCGATGCCCTGGCCGGCGCGGCCCACGGCCTCCGTCGGCACGCTGACCGGCGGGAGATCCAGATCGCGGCCCTCCCCTGCGTGGCGCAGCTCTGGCTCTCGCCGCGCCTCGGGGCGATGCGCAAGGCGTTCCCGAACCTCGAATTCTCGGTGGTCGCGCTGGAGAACCCGCCGGACTTCACCCGGGAGCTGTTCGACCTCGGCCTGTTCTTCGTGGACGGAAGCCTGCCCAATTGCACCGCCCACACGCTCGTGGAGGACCGGCTGTTTCCGGTCTGCTCGCCCCAACTCCTGGCCGGGCGCGGGCACAGCCTGGATCTGGCGGGCCTGGCCGACATGACGCTGCTCCACGACGCGCGATGGCGCAACGACTGGGCGCGATGGCTGCGACATGCCGGCGACAGGCGGGTCGACGCCCGCCGCGGATCGACGTTCTCGCTCTACAGCATGGCCGTGGAGGCGGCGATCGAGGAGGCCGGACTGCTGATCGGCCACAGCAGCCTCCTGCAGGCCCCATTGGGGGACGGGCGCCTGCTGGCACCGATCGATGATGGGGCCGCCCTGCTCGGTCCCCCACTCTCGCTGATCCTGCCCGAAGGGCGGGGGCTCGAGGAGGGAACGGAAGCCGTGGTCGCGTGGCTGCGCGAGACGGCGTCGCCCCCCCGCAGCACGGTAGGCGACCGGGCAGGCTGATCGCCTCAACGGCCGCTGCGCGCGTCGCGGATCGCGACACCTGTCACGCTGAACGTGCCACCCCTGTACCGGCCCGGCGGAGGTATGCGCGCGCCTCCTCCGGGGGGACCATGCTGCCGCCGGTAGCCCAGATGATATGCGTGGCCGCCTCCAAGCGGTCGCGGTCGAGGTTCAGGCGGGCGCGGTAGGCGTCGTCGGCCACGATGCGGGCGGGGCCGGGTGCGCCCGCGACCGCGGAGGGTTCCAACATGAGGCCTTCGCTGGCCTCGAGCAGAGCCAGGAGGTCGAGCAATTCCTGGTCGGCCACCGTGAAATAGCCATCCACCAGACGCTGCATCGCCCGGCCGACGAAGCCCGACGGCCGCCCCACCGCAAGACCGTCCGCGACGGTCGCGTTGGAGATGCCGAAATCCTGAACCGCGATCTGCTCGTGCAAGCCGGTATAGACGCCGAGCAGCATGCAGGGCGAGGGCGTGGGCTCGGCAAACAGGCAGCGGACCGCATCCCCGAACACCAGCTTGAGCCCGAACGCGACCCCGCCCGGGCCACCGCCGACCCCGCAGGGCAGGTGGACGAAGAGCGGGTGCTGCGCATCGACCGGCACGCCGAGGGCGGCGAGCTGCGGCTTCAGCCGCAGGCCGGCGACCGCGTAGCCAAGGAACAGATCCTTCGAGTGCTCGTCGTCGACGAAATGGCAGTTCGGATCGGCGTCGGCCTCGGCACGCCCCTGGGCCACCGCGGCCCCGTAATCGCCGGCATGCTCGACCACCGTGACCCCGAAGGCGCGCAGGCGGTCCTTCTTCCACTGCCGTGCATCCGCCGACATGTGGACCGTGGTTCGGAACCCGATCTTGGCGCTCATGATGCCGATCGACAGGCCGAGATTGCCGGTGGAGCCGACCGCGACGCTGTAATCTGCGAAGAAGGCGCGCGCGCTTGCCCCGCCGAGCGCCGTGTAGTTGTCGCCGGTCGTGATCAGCCCGGCTCCGAAGGCCAAGGTCTCGGCCCGCTTCAGCACCTCGTAGAGGCCGCCGCGCGCCTTGATCGAGCCCGAGACCGGCAGGTGGCTGTCCTTCTTCAGCAGAAGCCGGCCGCCGCCCTCGTAGCCGTAGCGCCGACGGAGGGCGTCCGCGAAGGCGGGTACAGCGACGAGGTCCGACTCGATGATCCCCCCGGTGGCGGCGAGATCCGGGAAGAACCGGACGAGCAGCGGAGCGAAGCGCGCCAACCGCGCGCTCGCATCCTCGACGTCCGACAGGGTGAGCCCGGCATCGGCGAGCCCGGTCGCCGCCGGCGCGATGCCGGGGTTGAACCACGCGGTCTCCCGGCCCGCGATCAAGTCGCCGATCAGGGGATGAGTGGAGAGCCACACATCGAGCGGCCGTCCATGGATCGAAGGGGCTTGCCGGGTCATCGGGAGGGTCCTGGCTGGTCGACGCTCCGGCCCGGCGATCGCCGGGCGCCGGGTCGCAGACGGCGGGTCAGACCGTGTCATAAACCGGGACGCCGAGCGCGCGCAGCTCCCGGAGGATCGCCGCGCGGGTGCTGGCAAGCGCCCGGCTGACGCTCAGTCGATTCTCAGGGCGTTCGTGCGAGCGATCGAACGGATCTTCCTCTGGAGCTCGGGACCGGCGAGCCCCTCACCGTCCCATCCGCCCGCTCGCAGCCCTGCATTCAGTATCGCGAGAACATCTGCTGTATCTGCTTGGCATCGCTCGTTTTCGTGAGCGCCAGCATCAGAAGGACCCGGGCCTTCTGCGGGTTCAGGGTGTCCGACGTCACGGTGCCGAGGGCGTCGTCGTCGTGTTCGCCATTGCGTTCGACCAAGCCGCCGTTGACGCGGGACGAACGCACGACGACCACTCCCTTGCCCACCCCGGCCGCGACCGCCGGCTGGACGGCCTTGGGGATGCTGCCGTTACCGGTTCCGGCATAGACGATGCCCTTGGCACCGTCTCCGATGGCCGCGTTCAGGAGGGCGGGGCCGACATCGACGTAGGAATAGACGATCGCCACACGCGGCAACGCGCGCAGCGTGGAGACGTCGAACTCCGTCGCGGCGGTGTGCGGTCGCGTCGTCGTCCGGTAGAAATGCGGCTTGTGCCCCTGCATGATGCCCAAGGCACCGATATCGGGCGCCTTGAACGCGTCCAACCCGGTGGTGTTCGTCTTCGTCACATCGCGGGCGGCATAGATCCCGTCGTTGAGCGTGACCAGCACGCCGGCCCCCCTGGCGGTGGGGTCCGCGGCGATGGCCACGGCGTTGGCCAGATTCGCCGGTCCGTCGGCGCTGACGGCGCCCGATCCCCGCATGGACCCGACCACCACGACCGGCTTATCGCTCTTGACGACGAGGTCGAGGAAATACGCCGTCTCCTCCAGCGTGTCGGTTCCGTGCGTGACCACGACGCCGTCCGCGGCGCCGGAGGCCAGGACCTCGTCGATCCGACGGGCCAGGCGCAGCCAGACCTCGGCGGTGATGTCCGGGCTGGAGACCTGCGCGATTTGCTCGGCGCTGACGTCCGCGGCGGCATCCAGCCCTGGGACCGCGGCGACCAGCGCAGAGCCCGACAGGACGGAATCCTTGCCGGTCGTCTGCGCGATGGTCCCACCGGTCGCCAGGACCAGGACCCTCGGCTTCGCTTGCGGTCCGGCCGCGGAGGCGGGCGCGCCGCCGAGGGTCATGACCGCCGATAGGGTGGCGACGGTCGCGCCGATACGTCCGAGCGTGTCTGATTCTGTCCTTCGACGCGGCCGGACCACGAGCCGGCGGGTGGATGTTCCAGGGAGCTACGATCGGGGGGACGCAGCTGCAGGCGCCGTCGGACCCGGTCGTGCGTTCATCAGTGCCGCGTGACGATGCTCGCTGGGAGCCATCCCGTAGCGTGCCTTGAAGCGGCGGGCGAAGTGGGCTTGGTTGGCGAAGCCGCAGCCATAGGCCAGGGCGCCGATGGACAGGTGCGTGCAACCCGGATCGGCTAGGCGGGTGGCGGCCGCCTCCAGGCGTTTTTGCCAGATCCAATCCGAGATGTGCTGGCCGCGCTCGTGGAACAGCTCCTGCAGCCGCCGCAGCGAGACGCCGACGGCTGCCGCAAGCATGGGCGGATCGAGGGTCGGGTCGCCGAGGTTGGCCTCGATGAACGCCTTGGCGCGCTGGATCACGAGCGTCCCGTGCAGCGGTCGCGGCACCTCCTGTGCGAGGCGCTCGGCGAGGCAGGCGACGATGAGATCGATCCCGACCCCGACCATGCGCTCGGCGCTGTGAGCCGGCAGCCGATCGCCCTGATGCAGCAGGTTGGTCAGGAACGAGCGGGCCAGGGTCGTGACCGGCCGGTCGCCGTCGACGGTCAGGCCGGCGAAGATCCGGGCTGGGCCGAGCACGCTCTCCAATCTCTGCCGCGGGATCGCGATGGCCAACACTTCGCTGTGGCCGCTATGCTCGATCGTCCAGGGCGTGTTCGTATCACGGACCGCGAAGTCGCCGGCCCTGTCCGTGCTCGAGCGATCGTTCTGATCCGAGCGCACGGTACCGGACAGGACCATGCTGACGAAGAGATGATCGGTCCGATGATTCTCGTGCCGGAGCGTTCGCGGTGTCGTCGATGCTCTGAGATTGCGCAACGAAAACATGCTGAAGTCCAAGCCGCCGAAACTTGCCCCGTCGATCGTCGCGTCGAACGTCTCGTCACCGAGGCATGATTGTTCCATCGGGACGATACGGTCTTCGCAGACATCCCGCCAATGGCGAAACCGATCTTTCGGCGGCAGCCCGTCTGTCGAGAAGATGGTCTGCATCGCGCTCAACTCTATGCGGATCGGGAGTCGTCGTGCCGCATCGGAACGAGCGCGCTCGGCGCGCGGTCAGAACTCGATCGCGTCGCTGGGGTGCGCGACGCGCTCCTTCAGGGCGTCCGACATCGGGAAGGTCAGGTTCTCGCCGCGGGGTGGGATCGGGCTCTCGAACCACTTGGCGTAGAGCGTGGCGAAGGCTCCCGAAGCCATCATGCCCTTCAGGACGCCGTCCGCGAGCGCCTTGAACTCAGGATCCTCCCTGCGCAGCATCAGGCCGTAGGCCACCAGGTCGTAGGTCTCCGGGAGGAAGGTGAGGGCGGCCGGATCGGGCGCGCGGGACTTCAGGCTGGCGAGCAGGATGTCGTCCTCCATGAAGGCGGCGGCCCGCCCGCTTTGGAGCACCAGCATCGACTCGCCGTGATCCTTGGCCTGGATGACGGTGAAGGTGCCGCCCTTGGCCTTGATGCCGAACGCGAAGCCCACCGCGTTCGACCCCTGCGTGACCACCACGGTCTTGCCGTCGAGGCCCTTCACGTCGTGGATGCCCGACGAGACCTTGGTCAGCCACCGGGCCGAGGACACGAAGGTCGCGACCGTGAAGGCGACCTGCTTGAGCCGGGCGGCGCTGCTGGACGTGCCGCCGCATTCGATGTCGATGGTCCCGTTCTGCATGAGCGGGATGCGGTTGGCGGAATCCACCGGCTGGAGCTTGACCGCGAGGTTGTCGAGCTTGAGATCGGTCTTGATCTCGTCCACGACCTGCGCGCACAGATCCATCGAGAAGCCGACCGGCTTCTGATCGACGTCGAGGTACGAGAACGGGATCGAGGCCTCGCGATAGCCGAGCGTTATGGTCCCCGTGCGCTTGATCTTGTCCAGCGTCGGGCTCTCGGCCGACGCGGCCGTCGCGGCAAGACCGAGCGCGAGCGCGCCTGATAGTCGAACGAACGCTCCGTGCAGGGACATCGGTTTTCTCCTCTCGACGGTTGCGGGTCTTGCGAGGCCTAGCGGCGCGGGCGCCGTCAGCGATACGGGGAGGGGTTCGGGGGCCTATCCGAGCGTGGACAGCACGGCCGTACGGGCCTGCATCGACGGCGCGTTGCGGGCGCGGATGGCCTCGATCAGCCGGTCGATATCCTCAGCGGTGTTGAACATGCCGAGGGAGACGCGGATGCCGTCGCGCTCGGGCGAGACGCGGATGCCGCTCAGGGTGAGGTAGTCCAGCCACTCGCCCGCAGGCAGGGCGATGACGTAGATGTGCGGGGCCCGGTGCCGCCGCTCGCGCGGACCGACCAAGTCGACGCCGAGCTGGTCGAGCTGCTCGATCAGGTAGTCGCCCAGATCGTAGCAGTGAGCCTGGATCTTCTCGACGCCGATGGAGCCGATGAGGTCGAGGGCCGCCCCGAGCCCCTGGATCGCCGGCAGGTTGAAGTTGCCGAGCTCGAACCGGCCGGCCGAGGGAGCCAGCGCCATGTTGTCCGGGCGGGCGATGAAGTCCGAAGGCGGCGCGGCCAGGCTGATCGCCGCCATGTAGGCCGGCTCCAGCTCGGTCAGGCGCGTGTCCCACCACAGCAGGCCGAGCCCCTGGGGCGTGAGCAGACCCTTGTGCGTACCCGAGCCGACGAAGGTGGCGTGGAGCGCCTTCACGTCGAGCGGGACGACGCCGATGCCCTGCATCACGTCGACCACGAAGTAGAGCCCCTTCTCCTTGCACAGCCGGCCGACGCTCTCGACGTCGAAGCGATGGCCGGCGTGGAAGGTCACCTGCGACATCGAGATGACGCGGGTCTTGTCGTCGATGTGCGGCCGGAAGCTCTCGGCATCGACGACCTCGGTCATCGGGATGAACGCGATCTCGACGCCCTTCTTCTTCAGGTTGAGGAACGCGTAGGCGTTGTTGGGGTGGTCGCCATCGATCATCAGGACCTTGTCGCCCGGGCGCAGCGGCAGCGCGTTGGCGGCGATGTTCATGCTCTCGGAGGTGTTCTTGGTGAAGGCGACCTCCTCGGGCCGCGCCCCGATGAAGTGCGCGAGCTTGGTGCGCGTCTCCTCCAGCCGGTTGAGCCAGACCTGCTTGGGACCGGCGGTCTCATAGCCCTCGCGCAGGAAGCGCTCGTAGGCTTCCTTCACAGGGCGCGCGAGCGGCGTCTGGAAGCCCGCGTCGAGGTAGACGATCGACTCGGCGGCCGGAAACGCCTTCCGCACTGCGGCGACGTCGTAATGCTGGGACATATCTACACTCCTGCATGAGGTCGATGAAGGTCGGCTGGCGGCGTCGGAGGCGGCCTGGTCCAACCCGCGGGCTTTCATCGGCGCGGGCCCGAGGTCAGAACTGGGATGGTCCAGGCGCGCGAACGGCTGATCGTTCTCGCTTCGGTCCCCGGGTTGAATCGACGGATGCGCGCCCAAGCGGTCGATGACAGCGTCCGCGGTCAAAGAATGACGTGGGATGACAACTGGCCAGATCCCGCAACGAGATCAGCCTCCATGTCCGCAATCCTTAATCTCACCTCCCGGGATCTGAAAAGTCTTTCTTTCGACTATCTTTGTCGATGTATCGATTTATGAGACTCTGATCGGAATTCGAGACATGTGATCGTGCAAGCGGTTCCTGTAACGGGACCGGCCCGAAGTTTTCGCGGTGCCGCAGACAAGTGGTTGCCGGTTGTGCACCTGCGAATTAATTCACCCCGCGCTGTCTACCGGCTAAGCAGATGGCTCGATCGGGAACCCGGTGCCACGAGCAGGTCGTCTCAAAATCCGGACAGACTTTTCCGTTACCATTCAATAGCTTGATCAAGCTGTGGTGCGAAAGGCTGTCCGACGGGATCACTGGGCGTGAGACAAAAAATATCATTTTTTGAGACCGGATTGACGGCACAATAGCTCGTTCGTCATAACTGTTCCGAAGCCCGGCCTCGTTCCTCCGCAGTACATCGTGGCGTGTTTCGGCCGCGGGCCCCTGGTGTTATTTTCGGCATGGGATCGAACACTCGTCCAAAAATTAACGACGAGTTGGCATCTCGACGATTACTGTATAACTTCGGAGATGCGAATGTACGCCCGTATCCATCTCGTCACGCTGTCGCTCGCGATGGCACTTGGTCTTCTCACGACGTCCGCATCTGCGGAAAGCCCGACCCTTGCCAAGATCAAGCGGACCGGAACGGTGACGTTGGGCTATCGCGAGTCTTCGATCCCGTTCTCGTATCTGGGCGCGGATCAGAAGCCGATCGGGTTCTCGCTCGACCTGTGTTCGCAAGTCGTCGACAAGATCAAGGAGGACATCAAGCTCGATAAGCTCGCCGTCACCCTGCAGGCGGTGAATTCCTCCAACCGCATCCCGCTCATCCAGAACGGCACCGTCGACATCGAATGCGGCGGCACTTCCAGCAGCGCGGCACGGCTCAAGCAGGTCGCGTTCACGGTCGCGACCTTCGTCAGTTCGGCGCGCTGGATGACGAAGGCGTCGTCCGGCATCCAGGACGTGAAGGCGCTCGACGGCAAGACCGTCGTAGTCACGCAGGGTTCGAACGCCGTCGGCTTCGCGCAGGGGATCAAGGCCAAGGGCGCGACCTTCGCGATCGTCCAGGCCAAGGACCACGCGGAATCGATGCTGATGCTCCAGAGCGGACGCGCGGCCGCCTTCATGGAGGACGACATCCTGCTCGCCAGCCTGCGGGCCCGCGCCCCGGACCCGGCGGCCTTCGCGTTCCTGCCTGAGACCTACGAGAAGGTCCCCTACGGCCTGATGCTTCCGAAGGACGATCCGGAGTTCAAGGCCCTCGCGGACGGCGTGCTCAAGGGCCTGATGGCCTCTGGCGCCTTCACCAAGCTCTACGCGAAATGGTTCGAGAGCCCGATCCCCCCGAACGGCGAGAACCTCAGCTTCCCGATGAGCGACGCCTTGAAGGAGCGTGTCGCCCATCCGAGCGACGCCCTCGACTTCTGATCGTCCTCGCCCGCCGCGCACCGTCACGAAGGCGACGCCGATGTTCTCCGTGCTCTTCGAGGAGGCCCCCGACGGCCAGCGTTACATCGACTGGCTGATCTCGGGCCTCCAATGGACCGTGGCGCTCGCCTTCTTCGGGTGGTGCATCGCCTTCGTGATCGGGGTCGCGGTCGGCGCGGGCCGCACCTCGCCGAGCCGGGCCATCGCGATCCCGTGCCGGTTCTACACGGAGTTCTTCCGCAACATCCCGGTGCTGATCCAGATGTTCCTCTGGTACTTCGTGGTGCCGGAATTCCTACCCTTCGGCCTCGGCGATGCCATCAAGCAGATGCCGCCGCCCTGGGGAGCCTTCTGGCCGGCCCTGATCTGCCTCAGCCTCTACACCTCGGCCCGCGTCTCGGAGCAGGTCCGGGCCGGGATCGAGGCGCTGCCCAAGGGACAGCGCGAGGCCGCCAACGCGCTCTCGCTCTCGACGTGGAAGACCTACCGCTACGTGCTGATCCCGCAGGCGCTCCGGCTGATCGTGCCGAGCCTGACCTCGGAGGTCATGGGCATCTACAAGAACACCTCGGTGGCGCTGACCATCGGCCTGCTCGAACTCACGGCTCAGGCACGGCAGATCAGCGAGGCGACGTTCCAGACCTTCGGGGCCTTCGCCAGCGCGACCCTGATCTACCTCGCCCTCGCCCTGGTCACGTTCCTGATCATGACCGCCGTCGAACACGCGGTCCGCATCCCCGGCCAGGAACCGGCGACCGGCCGGAAGCGGCCGCGCAAGCTCGCTCTGGCCCAGGAGCCGAAGCCGTGAACAGTCTCGACTTCTCCATCGTCGGGCAGTCGCTGCCCTACCTGCTGCACGGGCTCGCCTTCTCGCTCCAGCTCACGGTCTTCGCCTTCCTCACCGGCCTGGGGCTCGGCATCGTACTGGCGCTCGTGCGGCACCTGAAGGTGCCGGTGCTGGCGCAGCTCGTGGTCGGCTACATCACGCTGATCCGCTCGATCCCGCTCATCCTCGTTCTGTTCTGGTTCTTCTTCCTGGTGCCGATCCTGCTGACGCCGTTCTCGGTGGACGGGCGGCCGATCCCGGTCGGCGCGGGCCCGACGGCCTTCGTCACCTTCAGCCTGTTCGAGGCGGCCTACTACGCCGAAATCATCCGCACGGGCCTGCGGTCGCTCAGCAAGGGCCAGTTCGAGGCGGCGGCGGCCCTCTCGCTCTCGACCTTCAAGACCTACCGCTACGTGATCATCCCACAGGTGATCCGCGTGGTGAGCCCGATCCTGCTCACGCAGACCATCATCCTCTTCCAGGATACCTCCCTGGTCTACGTCCTGTCGGTGGTCGATCTCACGGGAGCCGCGGTCAAGATCGCCCAGCTGAACGGAAGGCTCGTCGAGATGTATCTCGTCGTCGCCCTCGTCTACCTCGCGATCTGCTCCACCGCCTCGCAGGCCGTGGCCATACTCAGGGAGCGCCAGATGCGCACCCTGCGGACGCGATAGGGAGACCGCCCATGCCCCCGGTGCGACGCCCCGGCGTGACCGTCTCTCCCGACGTTCCCGCCCCCATCGGACGGATGCTCGCGATCGTCGAGCTGGTCGCCGTGACCGGGACGATCTCGGTGGCGCAGGTCGTGGAGACGCTCGGCATCCCGCGGCCGACGGCCCACCGGATGGTCGCGATGCTGGAGGCCGTCGGCTACCTCCAGAAGCTGCCGGGGCGCACGGGCTACGGCCCGGCCCCGAAGCTGGTCTCGCTCGCCTCCGACATCATGGCGTCGACGGTCGTCTACTCGGCCCTCAACACCACGCTCACCGAACTCGCCGCGCGCATCGGCGAGACGTGCAGCCTGGCGATGCTGTCGGGCGGCGACGTCGAATATATCGCCAGCGCGTTCGGCGGCTCGCCGCTGACGCTGCAATTCCAGGCCGGGCAGAAGACGCCGATCCACTGTACGTCGAGCGGCCGGATCTTCCTCGCCAACCTGTCCGACGAACGGCTGGAGACCTTCCTGGCTTCCGGCCCCTGGCAGCCGGTCACGCCCCAGACCCTCACCGACCCGCGCAGGTTGCGCGAGGAGCTGAAGGTCATCCGTGAGCAGGGCTACGCCCTCAACGATTCCGAGTTCATCGTCGGCGTGGTCGGGGCGGCGGTGCCCGTCCGCAACACGGAGGACCGCGTCCTTGCGGCCCTGACCGTCTCGGCCCCGAAGAGCCGCGTGCCGCTGGACAAGCTGAAGACCTTCATTCCCGCGATGAAGAGCGCGGCCGCGCGCATCGCCCGATCCCTGTGAGGAGACCGACCATGGCCGCGACCCAATCGACCGCGGGGACGTCCGCCGGCGCCGAGGCGGTGACGATGATCGACGTGAACAAATGGTACGGGTCGTATCAGGCGCTCACCGACGTCCGGCTCAACGTCGCCCCCGGAGAGAAGATCGTCGTCTGCGGCCCGTCCGGTTCGGGCAAGTCGACCCTCATCCGGTGCATCAACCGCATCGAGAAGCATGATGGCGGCCGGATCATCGTCAACGGGACCGAGCTGACCGCCGAGACCCGCAACATCGACCACGTCCGCCGCGACGTCGGCATGGTGTTTCAGAGCTTCAACCTGTTCCCGCATCTCAGCGTGCTCGACAATTGCACGCTGGCCCCGATCAAGTCCCTCGGCATGGGCGCGCGGGAGGCGCAGGAGCTGGCGATGCACTTCCTCCAGAAGGTGCGCATCGCCGATCAGGCGAAGAAGTACCCCGGGATGCTCTCGGGCGGCCAGCAACAGCGCGTCGCGATCGCGCGGGCGCTGTGCATGAAGCCGAAGGTGATGCTGTTCGACGAGCCCACCTCCGCGCTCGATCCGGAGATGGTCAACGAGGTGCTCGACACCATGGTGGCTCTGGCGCTCGAAGGCATGACCATGATCTGCGTCACGCACGAGATGGGCTTCGCCCGAAAGGTCGCCGACCGGGTCGTGTTCATGGACCGGGGACAGATCGTCGAAGTGGCCTCCCCCGAAGCGTTCTTCCAGTCGCCCAAGACCGAGCGCGCCCGCGAGTTCCTCGCGCAGATCATTCACTGACCCAGGCGGGACCACCCGTGAAGATGCCCGCCGCGTCCCCGACGGATCGAGCCAAGTACCGCCGCCGCGGGCGGCGAGCCCCCATCGGCACCAGCGAACGGATGGACAGCGTGAGCACCGAGACAGCGCAGGCCAACCTCCCGCCAATGACCCCCGTGGAGGATTCGACGACGGCCGAAGACCTGGCGCTCGCCACGGTTCGCACGGTACCGATGGACGGCGTGCGAACCCGCCGGGAGCACGACCTTCTCGGCGACGACGAGGTCCCGGCCGACGCCCTCTGGGGCATCCACACCAAGCGGGCGGTGACGAACTTCCCGATCACCGGCGTCCCGGTCGGCCATTTCCCCGAATTCGTCCGCAGCCTCGCCCTGGTCAAGCAGGCCGCCGCCCGGGCCAACAGGCGCCTCGGCTATCTCGATCCCGCCAAGGCCGACGCCATCGATCGCGCCTGCGCCCTCGTGGCGACCGAACCCGGCTACGCCGAATCGTTCGTGGTCGACGCCATCCAGGGCGGTGCCGGCACCTCGACCAACATGAACGCCAACGAGGTCATCGCGAACGTCGCGCTGGGCCTGATGGGGCGGAAGCCGGGATCCTACGAGGTCCTGCACCCCAACGACGACGTCAACATGGCGCAGTCGACCAACGACGCCTACCCGACGGCACTGCGGCTCGCGGTGATCCTCGCGACGCAGCCGCTGATCCGGGCGCTCGACGACCTCGCCTACGCCTTCAAAGGCAAGGCGGTGGAGTTCGCCGACGTGCTCAAGATGGGCCGGACGCAGCTCATGGATGCCGTGCCGATGACGCTCGGCCAGGAGTTCGACGGCTTCCACGCAACCATCAAGGAAGACGTGGCCCGCCTCGGCGAGGCGGTGGCGCTGTTCCGCGAGGTCAACCTCGGCGCGACCGCGATCGGGACCGGCATCAACGCCGATCCGCGCTACGCGGCGCTCGCCGTGGAGGAGCTGTCGCGCGTCTCCGGGCAACCGATGGTGCTGGCCTCGAACCTCATCGAGGCGACCTCGGACCTCGGCGCCTTCGTGCTGTTCTCTGGCGTGCTCAAGCGCGTGGCGGTGAAGCTCTCCAAGATCTGCAACGATCTCCGCCTGCTCTCGTCGGGGCCCCGCACCGGCTTCGGCGAAATCCGGCTGCCGGCGGTGCAGGCGGGCTCCTCGATCATGCCCGGCAAGGTCAACCCGGTGATTCCGGAGGTAGTCAACCAAGTCGCCTACATGGTGATCGGCCAGGACCTGACCGTGACGCTGTGCGCCGAGGGCGGCCAGCTCCAGCTCAACGCCTTCGAGCCGACCATCGGCTACTGTGTCCTGTCCTCCCTGCGGATGCTGACGGCCGCCATCGACACGCTGACCAAGCGCTGCATCGACGGCATCGAGGCGGACCGGGAGCGCTGCCGCACCCTCGTCCAGGGCTCCATCGGCCTCGTGACGGCGCTCGTGCCGACCCTCGGCTACGAGGCGAGCTCTCGGGTGGCGCAGCGCGCGCTCAAGGAAAACCGCCCGGTGGCCGACCTCGTACTGGAGGAAGGCCTGCTGACGCGGGCGCAGCTCGACCAGCTCCTCGAACTTGAAGCCATGACCCATCCGACCCGGCGGCAGAAGAAGGGCAGCGTGACGTCCTGATGTCCGGATTGCGAGACAACAGATCCTGCTGTGCACCCCATGCTTCGACGCGGACGTGCAGCAATGATCGATCGTGTCTCGAAATTTGAAACAACAAGTCGGGCATTCTCTGAAGTGGTGGAGAGGTATTTATTATCGTTTCATCACTATGATCTGCGTGTGAACGACGATCCCGAGCCGCAGCCATGAAACTTCTCGCCCGCCTTTCGATCAATGGCCTCCTGGTGCTGGCCGTCGTGGTCGCCGTCACGGCCCTGAACCTCGCGGCCCTGTCGCGCTTCCGGAGCGACGATGGGGAAGTCACCCGCGCGCTCGCGCTGCTCGGCGCCGCCCAGGATTTCGGCTCAGCCGTGACCGATCAGGCCGCGACCCTCGACGCGTACTCGGTTTCGGCCGACGCCAAGCTGAAGGACCGCTACACCGGCACGGGCGCGGTTCGGGTCGATGCCGCGCTGCACACCCTCGGCGAGCGGAGCGGCGACCTGATCGCGCCGGGCTTCCAGGCCGAGCTGCAGGCGGCGCTGAAGGATTGGCGGAGCGCGGCCGAGGTCGACCTAATGGTGATGACCCGGCAGGAGCCGACCCAGGTGGCCTATGCGCGGCTCTCGGCCGCCTCGGAAAAGCTGTCGACCCGCGTGATGGATGTCATCCGCGACGCTCAAACGAGAAAGGCCGACGCGGCGACGTCGATGGATTGGACCGCGTGGATCGGGCTGGCCGCCTCTGGCGGTGTGGTGTTCCTCACCTCGCTCTGGCTGCTGGGCACGATCCGCGGCCCGCTCGCCGGACTGACGGCCGCCATCGGGCGCCTGGAAGCGGGAGACCTGCAGGCCGCCGTGCCGCACCATACGCGGCGCGATGAGATCGGTGCGATCGCCAGGGCGATCGAGACCTTCCGGCACGCGCTGCTCGACGGGAGCGGGCTGCGGCAGGCCCAAGCCTTCGAGGCGGAGGCGCGCCTGGAGCGATCGCGCCAGCAGCAGGCCCGGATCGAGACGTTCCGCGCGGAGGTCGGCGACCTGCTGGCCCGAGTCGACGGCGCTCTCTCTGCGCTGGACGGGACGGCGCGGACGCTGTCCGACACGGCGGCCGATGCCGGACGACGCTCCAGGGCGGTCTCCGAGGCAGCCGGCCAGACATCCGCCAACGTCGTGGCGGTGGTCGCCGCGACCGAGCAGATGGGCGCCTCCATCGGCGAGATCGGGCGTCAGGCCCTGCGGTCGTCCGACCTCGCGCAGGGCGCCGTGTCGAACGTCGAGGGGGCCGTGACCCTGATGGCGCAGCTTTCTGCGGCGTCGGACGACATCGGCACCGCCGTCACGCTGATCTCGGCGATTGCCCACCAGACCAATCTGCTGGCGCTCAACGCGACCATCGAGGCCGCCCGCGCCGGCGAGGCAGGCCGCGGCTTCGCCGTGGTCGCGGGCGAGGTCAAGGACCTCGCGGGACAAACCGCCGAGGCGACCCGGAGGATCGCGGATCAGACCGCCCGCATTCAAGCCTCGACCGGCTCGGCTTCGATCGCCATCGCCGACGTGTCGGCCCGGCTGCGGGACATCGACGCCGTGATCGCCTCCATCGCGGCGGCGGTCGAGGAGCAGGGCGCGGCGACTCAGGAGATCGTCCGCAACGTCGGGCAGGTTGCCGAGGGCGCCGAGGGCGTCACCCACAACATCACCGACGTGGCGCGGGCCGCGGAGGCGACGGGCCGCTCGGCCGGCGATCTCCTGGCATCCCGGGACGCGCTGGAGCACCAGTCCCGCGCCCTCGAGGCGGGGGTGGAACGCTTTCTCCAAGACGTCGCGGCAGCTTGAATGTCGATCGGCATCGATTTTCATGCCGGCCCGCTTCGCGAACCGGAAAAAACGAGGCCGGCCCCACCGCCGTTGATATAGCTCCGGAGCCGGGCGGGCCTGTGAGGTAGGCCATCACTGGAACCGGATATGCCGACAGGGTCTCGAGAAACCCGGTGTCGGGCCGCGGAGAGCAAGTGGTCGGAGTTCGGACGGCAACCGAGTTGCCCTACGGATCAGCATGGCGCCGTGTCCGCTCGAACCTGTCGGCACAGGGCTTACTGAAAAGCGCGCACGGTGGCTGAGCGCCCGACGGTTCTGCCAGCATCGGCTCTTCGCCGATATCGCCGAGCGCGTGACGCAGGAAATATTGTGAACGCGGATTGAAGACGGGATCCGACGTGTAGCTGCTCATGAAAGCGCCACCGGGAGGTATGTCGCTCTCGGACCGGGCTGGCGTGACGAAGCCGGGCAAGGCAACGAAAATCAGGACTTTTCGGATCCTCCATGGAGGCGCTCATGGTGACGCCGTTGCCGAGGTTGGCCGTTTAGGCCAGCACGTTCGTGCTGAACGTGTCCGAACCGGCTGTGCCGCCGATCAGTTCGAAGTCGTGCGCGTAGAAATCGAAGAACGATGAGGCCCGATTTGGGGGCCCCAACGGGCGCGCCTTGGTGAGCCGCACTGGACCGATACGGGCTTGATCGATCCGACACGCCGCGAGCGCCTGACGGAACGGCACGGAGCGAGCATTTCAGCGGTGGTTTGGCAGGGCCAGACGGCTTCTCCCCGGTGATAACCGGGATGAGATCGCTCCGCTCCTGCCACGGCCTCGGCCCCGTCCAAAGGGCGGGCGTCGACCGATCGAGAACCGGGCCGCTTTCGGCACACCGCCGGGCTTCTGCTCAATCAGATCGAGAACGGTCGCCGACAACTTCAGGGGTCGATGGCAATTTACGGCGTGCTCATGAAAGCTGCCTGGCGATACTCGCTGGGAGCCATGCTGTGGTACTCCTTGAACCGCCGCGAGAAGTGCGATTGGTTCGCGAAGCCGCAACTATAGGCCAGGGCGCCAATGGACAGATGCGCGCAGCCCGGATCGGCTAGGCGTTTGGCGGCCGTTTCGATGCGGCGCTGCCAGATACAATCCGAGATGTGTTGGCCGCGCTCGTGGAACAGTTCCTGCAACCGACGCAACGACACGCCGATCGCCGCTGCGATCAGGGGCGGATCGAGGTTCGGATCGCTGAGATTGGCCTCGATGAACGCCCGAGCGCGCTGGACCACGACGGTGCCGTACATCGGTCGCGGCATTTCCTGCGCGAGGCGGTCGGCGAGGCAGGCGACGATGAGATCGATCCCAACTCCGACCATCCGCTCAGCACTGTGAGCCGACAGCCGATCGCTCTCGCGCAGCAAGTTTGAAAGGAACGAGCGGACCAGGATCGTGACCGGCTGGCGGCCGTCGACAGTCAGGCCGGCGAAAATCCGGGCTGGGCCGAGTGCGGCCTCCAATCGCTGCCGTGGGATCGCGATGGCCAGCACTTCGCTGTGCCCGCTATGCTCGATCGTCCAAGGCGTATTCGTGTCACGGACCGCGAAGTCGCCAGCCCTGTCGGTGCTCGATCGATCATTCTGATCCGAGCGCACGGTTCCGGACAGGACCATGCTCACGAACAGATGATCGGTCCGATGATTTTCGTGCCGGAGCGTTCGCGGCGTCGTCGATGCCTTGAGGTTTCGCAACGAGAACTTGCTGAAATCCAACCCGCCGACACTTGTCCCGTCGATCTGCGCCTCGAAGGACTCGTCACCGAGGCACGATTGTTCCATCGGAACGATACGGTCTTCGCAGACATCTTTCCAACGGCGAAACCGGTCTTTGGGGCGCATCCCGTCTGTCGAGAATATGGTCTGCATTGCGGTTGCCCTATGCACATCGGGCACATTCGTCCTTCCCCGGAACGAATGCGGCGGCGACCGATCAGAAAGCGATTACGTCGCTCAGGTACCCGTGACGGCGCTCGACGCGACACGATCCAACGTCGCGTCGAGGATGAATGACCGGCGGCGCCGCTTTACTGGAGGTAGGATGTCGGATCCGGGTTGTCGGTCGGCTCGGCGTAGGCGCGCTTCAGTTCCGGCGACATCGGGACGTTGTAGGTGATCCCACGCGGAGGCGTCGGCGACAGGAACCACTTGTCGTAGAGGACCGTGATTTCAGGACTGTGGTAGAGATCGGCGGTGGCCCGATCGACCAGCGCCTTGAAGGCCGGATCGCCCTTGCGCAGCATGATCCCGTAGGGCTCCGGTTCGGAAAACGCCTCGGTGCTGATCTGATAGAGCCCCGGATCCTTCGACTGCGCGATCGCGATGCTGAGCTGGACGTCGTCGAGCACGAACGCCGCCGCACGACCGTTCTCCAGGAGCAGGAACCCTTCGGCGACGTCCTTGGCCGACTGGATGTTGAGGCCGAGCTTGCGTTCGGTGTTGGCCTTGTTGAGCATGATCAAGTTGGTCGACCCCGCCACCGCGGAGACCGTCTTGCCCTTCAGGTCGGCGATCGTCTCGATCTTCTGAGCCTTCTTCGAGGCGAAGCGGGCGGCCGACAGGAAGTGCGTGTTGGTGAAGGCCACCTGCTTCAGGCGCTCGACGTTGTTGGTCGTCGCGCTGCATTCCAGATCGATCGTCCCGTTGGTCATCAGCGGGATCCGGGTCGCCGAGATCACCGGCGCCATTTCGACTTTGAGCTGCGGCAGCTTGAGTTCACGCTTCACCGCGTCCGCGATCGTCAGGCAGATATCGACGGCGAAACCGACATAGTTCTGTTTGTCGTCGATGTAGCTGAACGGCGTCGCCGCATCCCGGACACCGAGGACGATCCGGTTGTTGTCCTTGACCTTCTTCAGGGTGCCGTTGAGTTCGTCGGCCGCCGCCGGTGCGACCAGCAGACTAAGTGCAAGCGTGGTCTTGAGCAGGCGCACGGTAACCTCCCTCTAATCTATTGATACATGCGAAGCGTAACGGTGGGGTCGAGCCAGATGCCGTCAGTCGAGCGTCGCGACCACACGGGCGATCGCCGCGCAGCCCGCTTCGATGGTGTCGAGTGAGGCGGCGAACGACACGCGAAGATAGGGACTGAGCCCGTAGGACGTGCCGTCCATCACCGAAACGTTGCCCGCGCTCAGCAGAAACTGCGAAACGTCGAGATCGCTCCCGATCGAGATCCCGTCCGGGGTGCGCCGACCGATCAGGCCGGCCACGTTTGGGTAGGCGTAGAAGGCCCCGGCCGGGCGCCGGCACGCGATGCCCGGGATGGCGTCGAGCAGCGCGACGGTCCGGTCGCGGCGAATCTCGTAGGCCGTCCGGGCTTCCACCACGAAGGCCTGGTCCCCCGACAGCGCCGAAGCTGCCGCCGCCTGGCCGATCGAGGACGGACAGGTGGTGCTCTGCGACAGGAGTCCGGTCATCGTCCGAACGAGCAGGGGCGGACCCGCGGCGTAACCGATCCGCCAGCCGGTCATCGCGTAGGCCTTGGAAACCCCGTTGATGGTCAGCGTCCGGTCCAGCAGGGCCGGGACGGCGCGTCCGAACGACAACGGGCTCATGCCATCGTAGACGAAATGCTCGTAGATCTCGTCGGTCATCACGAGCACGCGCGGATGGCGCGCAAGAACGGCGCCCAGCGCGACCAGCTCCGCGGCGGTATAGACCGCTCCGGACGGGTTGTTGGGCGAATTGAGCACCACCCACTTGGTCCGCGGTGTGATCGCCGCCTCGAGTTGAGCGGGGCTGAGCTTGAACCCGGCCTCTTCGGGGCAGGACACTACCACCGGTACGCCGTCGTGGAGGGTCGCCAGATCCGGGTAGGACACCCAGTACGGAGCCGGCACGATCACCTCGTCGCCCGGGTCCAGCGTCGCTGCGAAGGCGGTCTGGATAAGCTGCTTGGCACCGCAACCAACCACGATGTCGTCCGGGCTGTAGCTCAGGCCGTTCTCACGGATAAGCTTGTCGGCCACGGCCTGCCGCAGGCTTAGGGTGCCGTTTGAGGCGGTGTAGTGCGTCTCCCCGGCGCGCATGGCGGCCTGGGCCGCCTCCATGATGGATCCGGGGGTGACGAAATCGGGCTCGCCGACCGTGAGGTCGATGATCTGGCGTCCCTCGGCACGAAGCTGTGTGACCAGGGCCTTGGCGGCGATGCTCGGCGAGGGCCGGATGCTCGCTGGCCGACGGGCGATGAGGGTGGTGCTCATGATGGAACTCGTTCCCCGCGGTACGCTCAGATTGAGATGCCGAAGCTCTCGAGGGTGCCGTGAAGCCACGCTTGGCGGGCGGCCCCGGAGGCGATCTCCGCCATGATCGTTTGCTCATGGCGAAGCTTCGACCGCGCGCCCGTGATGACGGCGGGGAGCTGGTCCGGGGCGAAGGCAATCAGGCCGTCCTCGTCGCCGACGATGACGTCGCCGGGGGCGATCGGTTGACCGCCCACGCTGACCGGGACGTTGAGCAGGGCCGGTCCGGACTTGTAGGGTCCGCGGTGGACGACGCCGCGCGCATAGCAGGGGAAATCACCGGCCGCGAAGGTTGCCACGTCGCGGATGGCGCCATCGACGATGAAGCCGGCGCAGCCCCGGGAGACCGCGTAGGCACGCATCAGGTCGCCGCACAGAGCGTTGTTGAGGTCGCCGCCGCCATCGACCACGAGGACGTGCCCCGGCTGCATCAGCGCGAGCGCGTGATAGAACCCCAGATTGTCACCCGGACGGGACTGCACGGTGAACGCGGTGCCGACGAGTTTTCCGGTACCGTTGTAGCGGTTCAAGCCGACCAAACCTGCTAGGCGGTGCAAGTTGTCGCTGAGCAGAGGCGTGGCTAGATCCTGCAGCGCATCACGATCGGCGGATGCGAGGACGGCGGGTAGCGCGTCCGAATGCTTGAGATGAGAGGGCATCTGGTGATCTCCGTGCCGCAACCATCCCATGTAGCCAACCCGCCGAAAAGCGATTAATAATCGCCCACTATCAATCGAAAAAGCGATCGATCGCGTGGCGACCCTCAAACAGTTCGAAGCCTTGCGCTGGATCGCTCTGCTCGGAAGTTTCGAGCGGGCCGCGGATCGGCTGAACACCACGCAATCGTCGGTGTCGAAGCGCATTCACGAACTGGAAGCATCCCTCGGCACACCACTCTTCGACCGCAGCCAGCGGGGCGCCCGGCTGACGGAGAAAGGCAAGAGTATCCTGGCGATCGGCGAGGAGATGCTGGCCTTGCGCGATCGCGCCGTCGCGGTCGCCACGAGCCGCACGACCCTGATCCGTCATCTGCGCTTCGGGGTCACCGAGCTGACCGCGCTCACGTGGCTGCCGCAGCTCGTGGCCGAACTGCGGGCAACGTATCCGAACATCGTGCTCGAACCGGAAGTCGAGCAGAGCACGACGTTGTTCGACAATCTCAAGAGCGGGGCGCTCGATTTCATCGTGACGCCCGACGTGTTCCGCCAGCCGGGCTTCCGAAGCGTCGCACTCGCCAGTGTCCGGAGCGCCTGGATGTGCAGTCCTGTCCTGTTGCGGGATCGGGGCGTCGTGGAACTGGCCGAGCTGGCGCAGTTCAGCATCCTGACCCAAGGTAACCGCTCCGGATCAGGCGTCGTCTTCGATCAATGGCTACACGCCTGCGGCGTTTCCCTGCCGCACATGATCCAGAGCAACAGCTTTGTCGCCATCGTCGGGCTGACGCTTGCAGAGGTCGGCATCAGCTACCTGCCCGAGCGGTGCTTCGATGGGTTGATCGAGCGCGAAAGATTGCGGGTGGTCGAGACCAACCCGCCCCTACCCCCGATCACCTATGTCGTGACTTTTCGTGAAACCGAATCCTTCAACACGACCGAGTCGATTGCGCGGATCGCCCAATCGACGTGCAATTTCACAAGGCCCATCCAATGGGCCTGATATTCCCTCAATCCGTCCTGACCATCGGAAGTCTGCCTGCTGAAGCAGGGTTGTACGCACTGAACTGCCGGAATGGGCGAAAAGCCCTCGGTCGTCGCCATCTGGGCGTCATCAGCCCTCTTGGGAGTGGTCCGCCCTGAAGTCTGGATTTTAAGCCGACAGAGAGCGGTATCGGTGGCTCACCGACCCAAGCCCGAGGCGTTCGTGAGCAAGCTGAGTCAGGTCGGCATGCCAGCTTCTGGACTCGATCAGCACCAGAAGGCGACCGATGACCTCGGAACATGGTCGCCAGCAGCAACCGCTCCGGTTCGCCCCGTCGAATCTCAGATGCCGCGCTACAAGAACGCGATGAATCCTCGTCGCCGGCGATGGGTCGTATCGGTCGGATCCCGCCCCGGAAACCCGCATCTTGGCTCAGCGTCTGGCGAAGGCATGGCATGACGCCAGTATTCCCGCTGCACCTCCAGCATGATGCGGATCCTCTCCTCGGCTGAAAACCTGCCGCGCTGGGCGGCGGATGTCGTTAGATCACGGCGTCTGCCGGCTTTCGCGCCGGCCCGGATGTCTGTTTCATCGTCACCCCTGGGAGGTACGATGGACCAATCATCCTGCGTCCGCGCATACCCTCACTGTGTCTCGGAAGGGCTGACGGTGGGCACTCGGCGGTTTGGGCATTCGCCGCGCTCCGAAGCCCTCACGCTTGGAAGCGATGAACCGCCCGCCGATACCTCACGCGAACGCGTCTCCGACCAACCGATGCACGAACCGGAACGCGTCAGATGCGCCGTCGATGGCCCGCTGCTCGCCGCTCGCAGAGAGCTCGATCAGGTCGAGGGCACCCGCAAATTGACGCCAATGCAGGCCCCGTCCATCCGGGTGTCCAGCGAGGTGGCGGGCGCCATGGGCCTCCGACAGGCCGAGTGCCCGGGCTTCCTTGAGCAGGATGGCCGCGCCGAGATTTGAACCCTCGGCGACATAGAGCCAGCCGAGGTCGCCCTCCGGATCGATTGCGGCGGGGCTCTCCACCGGCTCCTCCGGGATGATGCCGTTCACGTCCCGAATATCCTGTTCGATCAGGGCGAGCCGACGCCTGCCGGTCAGATCCGGGAGCATGCGCCCGAACGCCCCGTCGAGATAAAGGCGATCTACCACCGTGTGGAACCGGTATTGGATTTTGAGAAAGAGTCCATACCGCTCGAGATCGGCGAAAGGCCGGCAGGCCATGATGCGTTTGTCGAGTTGATCGTGCGCCGCCGCCGTGGCGGATCTCAAGCGCTTCACACGGCTGTCCGGCGACGGCGTCTCCGCGCGTGCAATAGCTATCGTTTCCACGTTCGTTCTCCTGTGGGGTGGGGTCAACGTGCGCGTGTGGGGGGGTCGGCACCCGTTCGGCGAAAGCGCCGCACGCAATTCGGATGTCGCTGCCCATGAAGCCGTCGCACGGTTCATCGCGCGGGCGAGCCGGGCGCGTTCTTCCGTCTCGCCTGGCCGGGTGGGGAGGCGGACCTGGTGAGGACCGCCGGCGCGGCGCTCCAACGTCGATGGTTCGCACCGATGCGCTGGCGCGGGTTCGAGCCTCGAGGGCCTGCTCGCGGTCGCCATCAGCGGAATGCGAATGGGCTGGCCCGTCATCGATCGGCCGCGCTCAAGGCGACCATCACCGGACCGACGCGTCTGGAGCGATTGGCCCGCGGCCGGTTCAGCGTTGGGCTAGCCCAACGCGTAGCCGACGGAGCGGACGGTCCGCAGAAGCGGATAAGACTGATCCTTGTCGATCTTTGTCCGCAGCTTTGAGATGTGGACATCGATGAGGTTGGTTTGGGGAAAGAATTGCAAGCCCCAGACTTTTTCGATCAGCATGGAACGCGTCACGTTCTGTCCCTTGTTCTGCATCAGCACATGAAGCAACTTGAATTCCTTGTCCGTCAGATCGATGCGGACGCCCCCGCGCCTGATATCGCGGGAGACGGTGTCCATAACCAAATCATCGACGACCAGTCGTTTGTCATCACGGTCGCCGTAACCCGGACGGCGGGCCAGATTTTCCAATCGGACGAGCAATTCGTGGAAATGGCAGGGCTTGCCGAGATAATCGTCGGCCCCGGCCCGGAGGCCATCCACCCGCGCCTCGGGGCTGTCGAGCGCCGACAGCATCAGGACCGGCGGATGCGGCCGGGCCTTGAGGTCGGCCAATACGTCGAGGGTGCTCGTGCCCGACAGTATGCGGTCCAGCACGACGACGTCGAACGCCTCCTCCTTGAGGCTTCTCAGGGCGCATCCCTTCTCGGCCACGAGACGGCACATGTGCCCGCAGGACCGCAGCTTGGTGCCCAGCCAATAACGCTCCTGCGCGTCATCCTCCACGACGAGAATATGCATTTCCCCGAAACGCCTTGAGCTTCTAAAGGTCTTCCCGTCGATCCCAGCCCCGGATTATCCGGCTTGCCTTCGTCCATCCGCGAATAGACTGCCACCAACCTGTTCGTGTCACGCAATGCCGATGTCATTCTTTGGAGACCGTCCCGGCCCGTAGCTCGCGGCTGATGCGCCGTGCTCCGTCGCGTCTCCGCGCCCCAACGGCGCGAGGGTTGCGTCGCACTGCTCGACCCTGCCGGGCCCTGAAAGGCGCGATCTATCGAGACAATTAAATGTCGCGCCGTGCGTTCGCACGGCGCGGAAATCATGATCCATCGTCACAGATCCGAAGTTCGACGCAATATCGCATGTGATTTACAGCAAGACGTCGCGCAACATTTCTACTGCCCGCCACGGTCAGCACTCATAGCCACTTGCGCGCATAGGTTCAAGCTATTTGTTCGAGATTTATCTTCTTTTACTGTGAACTTAGACCAATTACAGAGAGAAATTATAAGTCTTAGTGCTAAAAAGTTGGACTTAACCCTCTAATAAAGACAGAAATATCACGTCCAATCGACGTCTAAGTCTGGCAATTCAGAGTCCGACCCCAAGTCGGAGCGACTATTTCAGTTATCGGTTCGGCTCGTCCATGCGAAGGCCATCCAATGCGCGCGACACGGCGCCGGACGACGTCGAGCCGGCCTTGCAAGAGGCCCCCCGTTTGCGGAGCGCGCTAACCCCGTATGGGATGGAGTGTTCCCATCATGAAGCATTCTTAATGAATGGTCCGTTGCTGTGGGACGAGACGGGATCCTATGACGTTGCAAATGTACGCGGCCCCTAAGCAACCGCAAGCATTTGGATGGATCCCGGGATTTTTTATCATGATGCGTTCCGTAAAAGCGTTTGTGCGCGACGAAAGCGGCGTGACAGCCATCGAGTACGGGATTCTAGCGGCCTCGATGGCCGCCGCGATTGCCGTCATCTTCAGTCAGGACGGCGTGTTCGTGAAGGCGCTGAACACACGCTTCCAACAGATCGCGGACCAGATCACGAAGACCGGAGGCACCGCGAGCTCCTCTAAGCCGCAATGAGGATCCCACTGGGGCTGGTGTTGCCTCTGCTGCTCTGGGCGGCATTGGGCGACCTGCTCTACCGGAAGATCGACAACCGGCTCGTCGTCGCCCTGGGTGTCATGTGGTTGGCGATGGTCGGCAGCGGCGGTCTTCAACAGAGCGACAGCGCATCCGGCGCGATCTGGCAGATCCTTCAGACCGTGCTCGGCGCGAGCGCTGTCATCGGCATCGGCTTCATCCTGTTCTGCCGCGGCCATGTCGGGGCCGGCGATGTCAAGTTAACCGCTGGGCTCTGCTTGTGGGTCGGAGCTGATCGACAGGTTTTCTTCGTCCTGACGACGTCCCTGTTCGGCGGCGCCCTGGTCGTGGCGATGCCGATCCTGAGCGCCGCCGAGACGGCCCTGGCTCTCCTCTGGATGTCCGGCACCCGCCGGGTCCCGGCGCTGGGATCCATGGGCACGCCGCACTGCCTGTCCGGCCAACCCATCCGCGGCCTCCCCTATGCCCTCGCCATCGTGGCCGGAGCACTTGTGACCCTGACCGCACCTTAGCTCTGTGCCCCGGTAAAACGCCCGATGAAAAAGAACTCTTTCTTCCTGCTGGCTGGAGCCATCGTACTCGCGGTCGGCGTGGCGTTGCTGGCCCGCATCCTGCTGACGCCCCCGCCGCCTCCGCCGCCGGTTGTCTCGTTGCCGGAAGAGCAGCCCGCGCGCGTGGAACCAGTCGCGCCGCCGGTCAGCCACCGGAACGCCGTCCTGACGGTCGTCAGCGGCCTTCGGCCCGGTGATTTCATCGATGGGTCGAGCCTCGAATGGAACGAGGTCGACGCGGAGCCGAGCCGCAGCCTCTTCTTCATCAAGGGGGTGGACACCATCGACGCGCTGTATGGCGCGACCGTCCGCCAGCCTGTCCAGAGTGGCCAAGCGCTGAGCGTCGGCCTCGTCGTCCGCCAGAGCGATCCCGGCTTTCTCGCGGCGATTCTCAGGCCCGGCATGCGGGCGGTGTCGGTCCCGACCAACCTGGTCGAGAGTAATTTCGGGCTGGTCTCCTCCGGCGACCATGTCGATGTGATCCTGGCCCTGAAGCGTGGGGACGCCGCCGCAGGGAAGACCCAGACCCCGAACGCGCCGCACCTGGCGGCCCAGACGATCCTGCACGCCGTGCGGGTCCTCGCTCTCAACAACCGGGTCCGCGGCGAGATGCAGGTGCGCCCGGACGACGGAGCCAAGAAGGCCGGCGACGATCGTGGCGGCGGCGAGGTCGGCGCCAACGTCCAGACCGTCACCCTGGAGGTCTCTTCCGCCGATGCCGAGAAGCTCGCCCTCGCCAAGGAGATCGGCAGCCTGCAGCTGGCGCTGATCCCGGCCCGCGAGGTCGACCAACCCGGAACAGCCGCCGCTCGGGGCGTGACTACCCTGCGCGCCACCACCGACCTCTACGACACCGTCGCCCCGACTTGGAGCGGCTCCGTCAGCGTCCAGGCTTTCCGCGGCAAAGCCATCGAAACGCTCACCGTCAACGCCCGGTAAGACGACCTGTTCGCGGCTGAAAAGACTGTCCCATGATCCGTATGACGAAGCAGCTCAGAGCTGCCGGCCGGTGTTTGGCCGTGACCCTGCTCATCTTCTGCACACCCGTCTGGGCGCAGACCTATCCCGCCCCGTCGAGCGGCAAGAAGCACCGGCCCTCGCTCTCGGCGGTCTCGGAAGTCGCGACCTCGCAGGATGTCGAACTGCTCGTCAAACAGGGGCGGCTGCTGCAACTGCCGGGCATAGCCTCCAAGATCATGGTCGCCGATCCGAAGGTGGCGAGCTTCCAGGTCTCGTCGCCCAGCAGCGTCTTCGTGTTCGGCGAAGGCGCCGGTACCACCAGCCTGTACGCCATGGATGCCGCCGACAACGTGATCGCAGCCATGCGGCTGGTCGTGACGTTCGATCTGGCTCAGCTGCGCAAGCAAGTCGAGGCCGAGGTCCCGGGGACACATGTCGAGATCGTCCCGGCGGGCGACAAAGCCCTGATCGTACGGGGATCCGTGAAGACCCCGATCAACGCCCGCCAAGTCATGAGCACGATCAGCGCCGCCATCGGCGCGCCCGACGAGGGGGGTGGCAAGGGTGGTGGCGGCGGTGGCGGCGGCGGCGGCGGCACTACCGGCCAGAACGGCGAATCCGTCCCGCGGCTGATCAACCAGCTCAGCGTACGGCTCTCGTCACAGATCAATATCCGGGTCCGGGTCGTCGAGGTGTCCCGCCGACTGTCGCATCAGCTCGGGCTGAACTGGGACTCGGTGTTGAACGACGGCAAGTTCCGCATCGCCACCGGGGGTTTTTCGACACTGTTCAGCGCCGCCAAAGCGGGCGGCGCTGTCGGACCGAAAGTCGTGAACCTGCCCTCCGCACACCTGATCCGTGAGCCGAACACCTTCGGCTACACCGCCAGCGGCCTGACCGGCGTCCTCAACGCCCTGAACCAGGAGGGGCTGGCCACGCTGCTGGCCGAGCCGAATCTGACCGCGATGTCCGGCGAGACGGCCAGCTTCGCCGCCGGCGGCGAAGTCCCTGTCGTGGTCATCACCAACAACAACGTCAACATCGACTACAAGTCCTATGGCGTGATCATGCGCATGACGCCGACACTGCTGTCTCCCAACCGGATCAGCCTGCGCATCGCCCCCGAAGTGAGCGATCTCTCCAAGGACGGGGCCGTGACCCTGGATACGGGATCGACCATTCCCGCCTTCAAGGTTCGCCGGGCCGAGACCACCATCGAGCTGGCGAGTGGGCAGAGCTTTGCCCTGGCCGGCATGCTCAGCAACCGCCACACGCAACAGGTGGACGGGCTTCCGGGCTTCGACCGCGTGCCGTTGATCGGGCAGATGTTCGAGACCGACACCAGCAATCAGGAGGGCGTGGAGCTCGTCATCCTGGCGACCGCCTACGTGGTCGAGCCCACCAAGGACGGCGCCCTGCAGACGCCGGGCAAGGGCTTGCCCAGCCTGGACGAACGGTCGCTTCCTGCCAGCGCGCGCGCGGGCTTTGTCTACTGATGAGATCCGCGCAGATGCTCAATCGTCCGTGTCTTGCCCTGTTGCTCGCCGGCGTGGCGGTGGCCTTGCCGTCCTGCGCCAGGGAGATCAACGAGATCCGGTCCGAGAAGTATATCGGGCAGCCTCAACGACCGGTCGCGGTCACGCCGTCGGTGGTTACCCTGCCCCTGCGGACGACCGCCGACGGACGGCGGTTGGATCCGGGATCCGTGGTCGATCTCACCGCCGCGCTTGAGAGCCAGGGCCGGTTGAGCCGGCAGGCGATCACGTTGGTGCCGCGCACCAGCCGCGGGCAGACGATCGCGCGCCGTCTCGGTCGGACGCTGATCGAGCGCGGGTTGCCGTCGTCCGGGCTTCACCTCGACCGCTCCGCCCGTCGGGGCGAGGCGCAGGGCGCCGAGGATCTCACCCTCATCTCGGAAGCCGTGATCGTCCGCGTGCCGGATTGCGCGATCGCCGATCCGACCATCTGGACCGTGTCGCCCTTTACGGCAGTCGGGTCTCTCGGCTGCGCCAATCGCGCCAACCTGGCCAGCATGGTCAGTGACCCGCGGGACCTGATCAGCTCGCAGGAGCTCGCCGCCGGCGACGGTATTCAGGCCAGTGAATCCGTAAAACGCTATCATACGGACAATGTTCGCGAACTCGCCAGAGACACCAACTTCAAGTCAAAGTGAGCCGAGCGATCTGATGAGCGATTCACGCGCCATACAAGCTGCCGACGAAGGCCAGGCGGTTCTTGGAACGGCGGTTTTCATGGCCGAGGCCGCCGACGTCACCGAGTTCTCTGCGCTGCTGAGGCGGTTGGGGAACGATGATTCCAAGGTCATGCCCGGGGGCTGCGCGGCCGCCATCCCGTGGTGCTCCCATCAGCGCGCGAGCGTCGTGATCGTCGACATCGATCGCGAGCCGGCGCCCCTTGCCACGATTGCGGACCTCGCCACGCATTGCGAGCCGACCTGCAGCATCATCGCCCTGGGTAGCCACACCGATATCGATCTCTACCGCGCGCTCCTGCACGGCGGGGTCCTCGATTACCTGCAGAAGCCGGTCCGGCTCGATCTGCTCGCCACCGCCCTGGAGCGCGCCCGCAACGGCGTCTCCTCCGATTCCGCCCGGCTCGGCCGGAGCATCGCCGTGACCGCCTGCGCCGGCGGACTCGGCGCCAGCTGCGTGACGGCCGGCTTGGCCCTGCTCCTGTCCACGGATCGACATATACCGGTGGCGGTCGTCGACTTCGATCGGCGCAAGGGCGAACAGGGGCTGCTCCTGGGGGTCGATCCGGCGGCCGGGCTGGAAGTGGCGCTCGCCACGCGCCCGATCGACCCGCATCTGCTCGAACGCGCCATGGTCCGGGTCAATCCCCGGCTCAAGCTGCTCGCGCAGGAGCCGACGTGGACGGACCTCGCGGCGGACAGCGACCACCTTCTGACGCTGGGCGCGAACCTGTGCCAACTGCTCAATCAGGTCATCTGGGATCTCCCGGCCGGATGGCCGAACGGATCTCTGGAGGTCCTGCGCCATGCCGAGATCCGCGTGCTGCTAATCGAGCTGACGCTCCAAAGCGCGCGCACGGCGCGGCAGATGCTGGAGAAGATCGGCGACGAGAGCGACGGCCAGCGGCTTCTCCTCGTCCACAATCCCAGCCATGGCGCCAACGGCAGTATCCCGCAGGCGCAATTCGAAGAGTATGTCGGGCGAAAGATGGATTTCGCGTTGCCGTATGCCGGCAACACGTTGCGGGATGGCCTTCTGCACGGCCCCCTCGACCTGGAGCGCAGCCCGGCCCTGCGCCAGGGCCTGCTCGACCTCGCCGACCTGATCTGCGGCCTGAAGCCCCGGCACGCGGCCCATCGCGGCCTGCTCGGCCGGCTGAGACAGGCCATCTGCCGGCGTGCCGCGTGAGGAGGCCTGTCCGATGCTGATCCGCAAATCATCCCCGGCGCCTGCCCATCGCGGCGGCGTGCCCGTGGTGCCGGACGATATGCCCAAGGCGGTGCGCAACCAGCAGGCGCCAAAGGTCGAGACGCCGGTCTCGGTCAATCGGCGCATCCTGCGGGATTACGTCTACGACCAGATCGATCCGCTCAAGGCGGCGGCCATGGGGCGGGACAAGCTCCAGGCCCAGATCGAGACGCTGATCCGCCGAATCTGCGACGAGAGGCGCGTGCAGGTCTCGCGCAACGAGGAAGAACATGTCGCGGCGGAACTGCTGGATGAAATGCTCGGCATCGGGCCGATCCAGCCGCTCCTGTCCGACGACTCGATCAACGATATCCTGGTCAACGGTGCCGGCCAGATCTTCATCGAACGCTTCGGGAAGCTGGAGCTGACCCCGATCACCTTCCTGGACGAGGAGCACGTATTCAACACGGCTCAGAGGATCGCCTCGGCCGCCGGGCGCCGCATCGACGAGGCGACGCCGATGGTGGACGCCCGCCTGGCCGACGGCAGCCGCGTGAACATCATCACGTTTCCCCTGGCGATCGACGGCACCACCATCTCGATCCGCAAGTTCATGCGGCGCAACCTGACACTCGAATCGCTGGCGGGGCGCAACGCGCTGTCTCCGGACATGGTCGAGGTGCTGGATCGCGCGATGCGAGCCAAGCAGAACATCGTCGTCTCGGGCGGGACCGGCGCCGGCAAGACCACCCTGCTCAACGCCCTGTCCCAGAAGATCGACAGTTCCGATCGCATCATCACGATCGAGGACGCCGCGGAACTGCAACTGCAGCAAAGGCACGTGGTCCGGTTGGAGACGCGCCCGGTCAGCGCCGAGGGGACCGGCAAGGTCGATCAGCGCGACCTGGTCAGGAATGCGCTGCGCATGCGCCCGGACCGTATCATCCTCGGCGAGGTCCGCGGTGCCGAGAGCTTCGACATGCTCCAGGCCATGAACACCGGCCACGACGGCTCGCTGTGTACGGTCCACGCCAACAGCCCCCGCGACGCCGTCATGCGCCTCGAGAACATGGTCATGATGGCCAGTGGCCAGCTCTCGCAGGAGGCGATCCGCCGGCAGATCTCCAGCGCCGTCAACCTGATCATCCAGGTGGAGCGCCAGCGGGACGGGATGCGCCGCATCGTCTCGATCACCGAGGTGTGCGGGATGGAGAACGACGTCATCCAGACCCAGGAAATCTTCGCCTTCAAGATCCGCGCAATCGACAGCGCCGGCATGCTGGTCGGCGACTTCGTCCCGTCAGGACAGCGGCCGCACTTCTACACCGCGCACGCGCACCTGTTCGGAGCTTGATCGTGGGCGGGGTTCTGGATCTCCTGACGCTGTTGGTATTCCTGTGCACGCTCTGCGCGTTCTACGGGGTTCTGGGCCTGAGCAAGCGACGCCAGCTGGCGTCTCTCAGCGCCCGACGGCTGTCGGAGTTCGGCCGGGCGCCCGTGGCTTCGGAACGGATCGAGCGCCGCGTCCTCCTGCGCCATGCGCCCCGGATCCCGCTGGCGCAGGTGCCGCTGGTGGGCCGGGTGACGGAGTGGCTCTGGACCTCGATCGGCCAAGTGGAGTGGCAGCACACGCTGGCGCTTCGCATGGCGATCATCGGTCTCGCGTCGCTCCTGCTCGGCGTGATGCTGGGCGGCAAGACGCCCGTCCCGCTGCTGGCCTCGCCCCTGTTCAGCCTCGCCATCGCGCTGGCGGCGTTCTTCCTGGTGCTGCGCCGGGCCCTGGGCAAGTGGCACGCGGCGCTGCGCCGAAGCCTGCCGGAGGCGATCGACGCCATCACCCGCACGTGCCGGGCCGGCGTGCCGGTCGGCAACGCCTTCGCGATGGTGACCGACAATCTGCGCGGCCCGCTGGTCGGCGAGTTCCAGTTGATCGACCAGTGGCTGCGCCTCGGCGTGCCGCTGCGCCGGGTGATGCAGGATTCGGCAAAGCGTGTGCCGCTGCCGGAATACCGGTTCTTCGCGGTCATCCTGATCATCAACCAGGAATCCGGCGGACGCCTCGGCGAGACCCTGGACCGCTTGGCCCAGACCCTGCGCGATCGTCAGGAACTGCAGATGAAGATCCTGGCCAAGACCTCCGAGGCGCGCGCCTCCGCCAAGATCGTCGCGGCGCTGGTGCCGGGCATGATGGGCTACATGTACGTCAACGCCCCGGCCGATTTCCAGTTTCTGTTCAGCGATCCGACCGGAACGAAAGTCCTCACCTACGTCGTGATCAGCGTCTGCCTCGGACTGACCATCGTTCATCTCATGGTGAGGCGCCTCCGATGAACCAGGCGTCCGTGTCCTTTGCGGTCGGGATCCTGCTGATCGGGGTCGGTCTGCTCCTGTTCGGCCTGCATGCTCGCAGTAACCAGAACGTCCTGTTCAAGCGCCTGGGCGCTGCGCCGATGAAGGCGGCGGCGTCCGGCGCGGCGGTGTCGGGGATCACGCGCGTCACGACGGGGAACCTGACCCCGTCCCTGCTCAGTCTCCGCGCGCTGGCCGGATCGCTCGGGCAGCGTCTCTCCGGCACCGCCCATGATCGGAAGCAGTTGCGCAGGGTGCTCAACATGGCCGGGATTCGCGCCGAGGAGAGCCTCGGATTGCTGATGCTGGCCAAGTACGGCAACGGCGCGCTGTTCGCCTCCGTGATGCTGTTCGGCATCCTCGACGCGCGCGGGCGCTTCGGGATGCTCGGCCTCGCCGGAGGGCTGATCGCGCTGTTCGTCGGCACCCTGCTCCCTGAGGCGTGGCTCAAATGGCGGGCGGCCCAGCGCGGCGGCGTGCTGGCACGCAGCGTACCGGACGGGCTGGACCTGATGGTGATCTGCGCCGAGGCGGGCTTGCCCCTCGAACGGATCCTTCAGGTCGTCTCCAAGGAACTGACGCTGGCCTCGCCGGAACTGGCCGACGAGCTGCGCTACACGTTCGCCGAACTGCAGATCCTGGGCGACCGGTCCCGCGCGTTCGCGAACCTGGCCGAGCGGTGCAGCGTGGCCGAGGTCGAGACCCTGGTCTCCGTCCTGCTCCAGGCCGAGCGCTACGGCACGCCGCTGTCGCAGGCCCTGCGGACGATCTCCGAGGAGAGCCGCAAGATGTCGATGCTCAGTCTGGAGGAACGGGCCGGGAAGCTGCCCGCCCAGATGAGTCTGCCACTGATGGTTCTGATCCTGCCGCCGATCATCGCGATGATGGCCGCGCCCGCGATGATCCGGCTGATCCGCGTCCTTCTTGTGACCTCCTAGTAGCACCCACTTTCTCACGCCAATTGACCCCGGAGATCATGTTGCGACCTCTCTCATTCCGATCGTTGCATGTCTTCGGGCTCGCCGCGTGCCTGTTTGCCATGACCGGATGCGTCGATCTGCAATCCTCGGCGGCGGGCTTCTCCCTTGGCGGGCCGTCCGGCACCGCGGCGGAATCGCTGCGGCTGGCGCGCCTGCTGCGCGACAACGACCGTCTGGCGGCCGCCGCTGACATCTACGCGACCATGGACAAGAAGGGCGAACTCGGTCCCCGTGAGGTTCTGGAATATGCCAGCGTCTCCGGGGCGATCCATCCGCCCCAGGACGCCTTGCCGCTCTACGTGCGGGCCGAACAGCAATTGTCCTCCGACGGCCGGACGCTGGGGGCGGACGAGCGCCTGGCCGTCTGCCTGGGCATCGGTCGCGGTCGGCTCGCGCTGAACCAGCTCGACGACGCCGTCGCCTCGTTCAATTGCGCTCTGGCCTTAGACGAGGCCAACATCGCCGCCCTCAACGGCCTGGGCGTGGCGCTGACCGCCCAGGGGCATTTGGCGGACGGCAACCAGACGCTGACCAGGGCGCTGGATCTCGATCCGTCGAACGTGGCCGTCCAGAACAACCTGGCACTCGGCAAGCTCGCCGCCGGCGACTCCAAGGGGGCGATCGCGCTGCTGAACACCGAGGAGGCGCGCGCCAACCCGACCTTGGTGCTGAACCTGGCCCTGGCCTACCTGCTGCAGGGCAACGAGGCCCAGGCGCGCCGCGCGCTGGAGGCGAATTTCTCGAACATCAAGACCGCTGGATTGGTGAAGAGCCTCCAGCAGCTGGCCGGCCGCCTGCGCGCGGGTCAGCGCAACCCGGCCGTGTTCCTGGCGGCGAGCCTGCGCCCGCTCTCCCTGGAAACCCAGCCGTGAGCCGGCCACGCATCGCCCCCGCGGCCGCACGCCAGGAGGGAGTCGTGGCCATCGAGGCCGTCTTCCTGATGCCCGCGGTGTTGGCCGGGGCGCTGATGCTGTTCGAGATCGTCCGGATGGCGCTGATCGTCGTCATCGGCACCCTGGCGCTCGAAACGAGCCTGAACACCCTGCGTCTAGCCGTCAGCCCGCCCCTCAACGACAGGGCTTTCGTGCAGCAGGTCGTCACGTTGGGCATGGTGGTCGCGTCCTACGGATGTCTGAGCCCCGGCGATGTCAGGGTGAAAGTCGAGGCTTATCCGGGTCTCGGCGAATTCGGCCTCGGCATCGGCGGACAGGGCAGTGCGACCAAGATCCCGATCGTCGTGGTCGACGTGAACTTGGAGCTGGACTGGATCACGCCCGTGCCGAACCTTGTCGGTTTCGGAGGCCAGTTCACGCATCGGTACCATCAGGTCCTGGGTAACCTCTACGGATCGGCGCAAATTCGGCCATGACCCGCCGCATGTCGGACCGCCAGCGCGGCAATGTCGCCCTCGAGGCAATCCTGATCTTCCCCACCCTTCTAACGATCGTATTCATCGCCCAGGACCTCTTCCTTATCTCGCGGGCCCGCGCCGACCTGGAACGCAGCGTCGCGACGCTGTCGACCATCCTCGCCAGCCAGGACAACCTGACCGCCCCGGGCTTGAAGCGGCTGGCGACCGAGGTGCTGCAGGGGAGCAATGGCCGCTACGACCTCGTCGTCGGTCAAGTCTGGCGCAACGGTCAGGTCGCCTGGGGTTTACCGCTGGAACCGGTCAACGGCCTGTGCGCGAACCCGCTCAAGAAGGACGCGTCCTACCCGGGCTCGTTGCCGGACCAGGACCCGAAGGACGACACCAAGCAGGTCGGCTTGTTCGTGGTGCAGGGATGCCAGGACAGCGGCGCCCTGGGCTTGAGCCAACTCGTGCTCGGCAGCGGCGTGCTCAAGACGGTCTCCGTCAACCGCATGCGCAATCCAGATCTGCAATTGGATGCCGAATTGAGGCAGCGGGCTGGCCTGCCGCCGCCCGACAAAACCGCGAATTAACGAGCTGCCGAACGTCGAGCCGGCATCGTTCGCAAGCTTCTGCCTGGTTACCGAGTGAGTCACGCGCCATGAAACACTGTCTTCGACCTGGAGCATCATCCCGCGGCTTCGGCCGGTGCCGCAACAACCGGACGTCCCAAGACGGCGCCGTCGCCCCGATGATGGTACTGGCCTTGATCAGCGGACTGATCGTCGTCGGCTTCGCGGTCGACACCTTGCGGATGACCAGTGATGCCAGCCAGCTCAAGCGCGCCACCGATGCGGCGGCTCTGGCGATCGGCCGCGAATATCTTCGCAGTGACAAACAATTCGACGTGGTGAGCCAGACGCTGGCACGGGATTACGTCCGCGCCAATCTCGG
Organism: Methylobacterium sp. AC315; assembly: GCF_979253755.1. Taxonomy (NCBI): domain Bacteria; kingdom Pseudomonadati; phylum Pseudomonadota; class Alphaproteobacteria; order Hyphomicrobiales; family Methylobacteriaceae; genus Methylobacterium; species Methylobacterium sp. AC315. Next base: position 88,925 of record NZ_CEEDEA010000003.1, on the reverse strand, counting down.
ACTCGACTCGGAGTTGAGGGAGACGCTAGGCGATGTTCACGTCATCAGGGCCCGCAACGCCAGCGACGACGCCACCTTCGAGGTCACGGCCCAGTTCACCAGCAAGGCGGCCCTCAGCGGCAATCCGGCCCAGACCATCACGGTGCGCTCGAAGGTAGAGGCGCATGTCGCGTTTACGGAGGTGGCGCTGGTGCTGCCTGCGTTCTTGAATATTACGCCTGAATCCGCGGCAGCGATGGCTCGGATCAGCCAGAATTTTGCGGAATCGATAATTCGCAACGATGGGCATGTGTTCATGTCTGTCGTGCCCCACGATCAAAAGGTCAATGTCTATGACACCAGGGATCCGGGTCGACTCGCGAAATGGGCAAAGCCAGAGGCATCCAATCCAAAAGAACTGGAAGATTTCTTCAAAGACACCGGCATCAAGTCGCTTGCGTCGCCGGACATGCCCGATCTGCGTAGCCAGCGCATCTGTTTACTGCGCGGGCTGGACCTGAATGACAATTATTTTTGGGATCAGGCACCATCCAATCAATTCTACATCGGATATTGGTGGCCCGACACCTTGGCTAACGCACCGCCCAACTCTCCATCCAAATTCTGGCAAGGTCGGTACCGCGATGCCTATAGTCCGGAAGAATGCCCAAGCGAAGGGTCGGAAGAGGCTGTCGATGAACGCGTGATCGTTGCCGATAAGGGATGTCCCCTTTCATCAATATTACCATTGACGAATAATATTGATGAAATCAAACAAGAACTTAACACTATAAAAGGTAATATTATAACCTTTGAGGGCAGAGATGCCGGCAATCCTAATTACGGATTTGCCATGGGATGGGCGGCCATGACACTCGCGCCTTCCTTTCGCGGTCGTGCTGGCTGGGGTGGCTCTCCAAATATTCCATTCGACTTCGACCAAGGGAATGACGCTCACCAAAAAGTCATCATATCGTTTATCAAAACAACACCTGATAATTTCTTTTCAGATTCCGATTTGAGCGTTAAATACACAGGCTGCAAACTCACAAGTGGGATTGGCGTAAATTATATCACGGACCGCTACAAAAGTTTATGCAAAAGTCTCCGCGAGAAGAAAATCCGGTCATATTTTCTCGTCATGGGGCCGGATGAGACCGATGGTATGTTCGAGAAACCTTTAGAGAAATCGCGAAAATTTCGCGGCGTTGCTCAGAAAGGATTTGAGATTTGCACTGAGAAAAAATCCGACATCAGATACTTCAGAGGAAGAGGTTTTAACGAGGTCGAGTCTTCCATGCAAACGCATTTGGTTACGATCGCGAGCGAGCTCAAGCAACGCGGCAGCTTCGTCCGCCTCGTCCAATGATGGAAGTGTTCGCTGCTATCGGCTATGCCGTTTCATCGTAACGGAGCCCAGTTGGTCAGGAACGACCCGAACATTGTCCCATATCGTGCTGCCACTGACGTCTCATACAGGTGCACGTACAAGCAGCAACCAGCCGGCCGCGGCCATGTAGGTGCCGTAGGGAAGTTCTCGCGGGACGCGACGCCGCGACCCACTCAGCGTCGCCACAAGGGTGGCTGCCAGCGCGAGGCCGGCCGCGATCTGCGTGAGGGGCAGGAGCGCCTGCCATCCGAGCCAAGCTCCCAACGCGGCCATGAGCTTGAGGTCGCCCGCGCCGATCCCGGTTTTGCCGACGGCGAGCCGGTAGGCGCGCGCGAGCAGCCATAGGCTGCCGTAGCCGACGATGACCCCGAGGAGCGCCGCGCGCGGCGGGGCGAAGAGTCCGGCCAGGTTGACCAGGAGGCCCGATCCCATCAGCGGCAGGACGAGGACGTCCGGCAGGAGGTGATGGTCCCAGTCGATGAACGCCAGGGCGATCAAGATTGCCGTGGCCGCCAGCCCAGGCAGAAGCCGGATATCGAGGCCGAGGCGCGCGGCCAGCAGAGCGAAGGCCAGGCCGCAGACCCATTGCACGAGCCGTCGGCGCCGGCTGCGAGATCGAGCCCCCCCCACCCGTGCCGGATCGGCCCGTCCGTCCCCCGGCGAAATGACGGCTGGTTCGTGTCCCGGGGCCGCGTGGACGGTTTGACCGGAGACCGGCGCTCCAACACCTTGGACTCGGCCCCACGACGGCCCTTGCTGCCGCAGGATGTCGCCCCGGGCGGCAAGAGAGCCGACCCCGGAGGGATCGTCATGAGGCGATCCATCTTCGGCCTCTTTCCAGGCCTGCTTCATCGCCGCAGGAAGCAGCTCGATTACATCGTCGACATGTCCGCCGATCAGAAGGCCTGCGGTCAAGCCTGCAATGATCGTAATCACAAATTCGAAACCGATTGTAATGTTATTTGAAATCAGATCGGTCATCTTCATATTCTACGCACATCGATTGACCAAAGTGTAGCTTAGAATCAGCATTTCAACGCCGATATCAGTATCGGTTACGTTTTGGAATCCGCGACATATTCCGCAATCCTGGTAATTTTCGGTACGAATAATCAGTTTCCACATCAACGGGCTGGACCTCCGCTAAGCTTTATGAATCACCGGTGCAAAAATAGCTTCGCCTGTGGCTTGCGGCTTATTCAGATTTTCGGGCGGAGACAACTTGGTTTGCGAACGCTCGGAGCGTCCTTCCGCCGAGGGCTGTGTGCGGCCGGTCCTCGCTGACGTAGTGCCTCCGTTCACCGATGCGCTCCCGGGCGTCGGCCGGCGACATAATCCATAAGGCGTTCAGCAATTCCGCCCCGAGCCGACCGTCGACCCGCGCGATGTAAGCGATGTCGTTCGGCTTTCCCGATCGAAAGAATGTCTGGGTCCGCGATATGGTGCGGCGGATCGAGCCTGAAGCGTTTGGGCTCTTTCGTCCAAGTTTGGCGGATGACGTCGTAGGGCGTGGCGCCGTGTTGGGGGCTCAGGCTGGCGGCTGCAGTTGTAGCCGTCCACCCAAAGCATACAGGTGCACCGCGCCGGGTTTTTCGGGGGCCATTTGGTCTGGGCCAGGCGGCCAAGATTGGCAGCCCGGCCTAGGCCTCGTGGCGCGCTACCGCCTCGTCGGGAGGGAAACTGCCGATGGGTTCGAGCCGACGGCGGGTATCGCACCAGTCGACCCGTTCGCAGGTGTCGATCTCAATGACCTCGGATGACTGCCACCGCTTACGCCGAAGGCTCACCTCGACCTTGAACGGCCCGTCGATCATCTCTGTCGGCGCGTTGTCGTAGCTATCGGCGGCGGCGCCGACGGACGGCTCGACACCGGCCTTGGCGAGCCGCTCGGTGTAGCTCAGCGCAAGGGATCCCGAGCCCCTTTCGCTGTAATGTACGAGGCCCCCGCCCTGGATGGACCGACGCGCGTGCAGGGCCGGGGTCCAAGGCGTGGAGCATCATGCGCTGGATATGGACCGTCAGAGCCGTTTCACGTCTGGCCTATGCCGGTAGCCTGCCGGAACCGGCACACCATGCGGCCTGGGCACGGTACGCCGACGACGCGATAAGCAGTACATTGCAGATCGCCTCGACCCTAGCAGTTCCTCACGCCATCTCATTCTCGTTTTCTAAAGCCTCGAGAGAACCAACAAACTCAGTCGATCAGTGCAGACGAGTTTTTTTGCTCTTCTTAGCAGTATTCCCGCGCTTGCAACCCATCACAGAACCTCCACCCGAGTCCCCACCGGCACCCGATCGTAGAGATCCATGACATCCTCGTTCATCATGCGGATGCAGCCCGAGGAGACCGATTGGCCGATCGTGCCCGGCTCGTTGGTGCCGTGGATGCGGTAGAGCGAGGAGCCGAGATAGAGCGCCCGCGCGCCCAGCGGGTTCTCCGGGCCGCCCGCCATGTGCCGTGGCAGGTCGGGACGGCGGGCGAGCATCTCCGCCGGCGGCGTCCAGTCCGGCCACTCGGCCTTGCGGCTGACGGTCTTGAGGCCGCTCCAGGCAAAGCCCGGTCGCCCCACACCAATCCCGTAGCGCAGCGCCCGCTGCCCTTGCTGGACGAGGTAGAGGTGCCGACTTGTCGTATCGATTACGATCGTCCCGGGCCGCTGCGACCCGGTGAAAGCGACCTCCTGGCGCCGGTATTCCGGGCCGACCTCTCGCGCGATGCGGCCCGGATCCGCCTGTGGTGCGCCATAGGCCTGCGGGGGCAGGACCTGCCGCGGCACGTCCTGCAGAGGCTCCGGTTCGGCGGGCAGCAGCTCGCCGGAATAGGCCGCGACACGCTGCGGAGCCGCATCGCGCTGCGGACGGCTCCGGCCCCCTCCCCCGGCCTGCCCGGTCATGAGGTACTCGATCAGGCCGCCGCCATACCCGCCGCCTTCGGCGTAGCGTGACTGCTGCGCGGAAACCGGGGCGGACAGCGTCGCGGTCGCCAGGACCGCACACAAAGCCAGACGGACCGAACCACGCATCGTGGATGCTTCCTGCAGGAGGGCTGACGGCCCCGATTCGCGCTATGATCCACCCGCATCCGCGCGTTCCGGTGAATCAACATGGTGAATCGGCCCGCCGGCCCGGCGCCCTCCCCGGCCGGGCGAGATTAGCGTGAATCGCTAGTAAATCGCTCCGGCTCACAACCTTCGATAGGTCGAACGGGGGCGCCGGACAGGAATCGCCGGCCGGCAAGCTTGGCAGTCACAGTCCGCTAACTGATTGTGGTAGACAGTTCGAACGACCGATCCTGAAGGCTCACGCCCCGCCGATGACCCAGAAGCGCTATCGCATCGAAGACAGCCTCGGGCTTCCCGCGGTTTTACCCATCGCTCCTGATCCAGGCGTCTCGAACGAGCGGCTGGACGAGATCCTGAGCGCGATCATGGATCTGCGCCGCATCACCCAGATGAGTGCCGACGAGACGATCGAGACGTGCCGCCGCGAGCTGCACGACGCCCTGGCGATGCGGTCCGAACTCGACCTGATGAAGGAGGCGATCACCCGGACCAAGTCCGAGCTGGCGACGCTCCACCGCTCGGAGAACAGCGGCAAGGGCATGCGCCGGGCGGCCGACGAACTCGACGCGGTGGTCGAATCGACCGAGCGCGCCACGACGCAGCTGCTCAACGCGGTCGAGGAGATCGAGGCGAATGCCGGCATGCTCTACACGGCGAACCTGCCGCCGGGCATGAAGCAGCACGTCGACATCATCCAGGAGCGGGTGATCTCGGCTTACGAGGCCTGCAACTTCCAGGATCTGACAGGCCAGCGGATCAACAAGATCGTCGGCGTGATGAAGTTCATCGAGGAGCACCTCGACCGGCTGATCGCCGCCTGGACGCAGCTCGACAGCTTCCGCGATCTCATCACCGTCATGCCGGTCTCGACCGCGATGGACGACGAGAGCAGCCTGCTCAACGGGCCGAAGCTCGACGACGATCCGGGGCATGTCGACCAGAACGACATCGACTCGCTGTTCGACTGAGACGGCCGGGCGGCCTTGAGCGCTCGCCGCCGAGATTGATACCGGCACGGCGTCGGCCAGCGCGCTGGATCGCGGATTCAGTGGCGCGTCGTGCCGGATACCGGAACCGGCACGACGCGGCCTCCTCGATCCGCCGCGTCGTTTTCCGAAAGCCGGCGGCCACGGTTCGGCACGAGGCTCCAGGCGCGGCAATTTTGTCGCCGGACCCGGTGCCGCTCGGCGCCGGGAACGCTTAGATCTGCGGTATGAACCGCAGAGCCCTCTCAGACCTGCCCCCCGACACCTTCGACGACGGCCGCGACGCCGAGCGCGAGGAGAGCGCCGGCGAGTCCGAGGCCGCGCTGTCCGCCGAGGATGCGCCCGAGATCGATTTCGATTTCGACCCGGGCGCGGTCCAGGCCGGCACCGAGGTGATCCGCCGGTTCTGGTCGACGCTGCCGCACTCGCCCGGCGTCTACCGGATGTTCGACCACCGGGGCGACGTCCTCTACGTCGGCAAGGCCAAGAACCTGAAGGCGCGGGTCGGCTCCTACGCGCGGGGTCAGGCGCACTCGAACCGCATCGCCCGGATGATCTCGCAGACGGCGGCGATGGAGTTCGTCACCACCGCCACCGAGACCGAGGCGCTGCTCCTCGAAGCCAACCTGATCAAGCAGCTGAAGCCGCGCTTCAACGTCCTGATGCGGGACGACAAGTCGTTCCCGTACATCCTGGTCACCTCCGACGGCCCTGCGCCGCAGATCGTGAAGCACCGCGGCGCGCGGCGACGGAAGGGCAATTACTACGGCCCGTTCGCAAGCGTCTGGGCGGTCAACCGGACGGTCAACGCGCTGCAGCGTGCCTTCCTGCTGCGCACCTGCACGGACAGCTACTACGAGAACCGCAGCCGGCCCTGCCTGCTCTATCAGATCAAGCGCTGCTCCGGCCCCTGCACCGGGGAGATCGGCACCGACGACTACGCCGCCATGGCGGATGCGGCCCGGGCGTTCCTGGCGGGCAAGTCCAACGCCGTGAAGGACCGGATGCGCGCGGAGATGCAGGAGGCGTCCGAGGCTTTGGAATTCGAGCGCGCTGCCCGTTACCGGGACCGGATCGCCGCGCTCTCGGCGATCCAGGGGGTGCAGGGGGTCAACACCCAGGGCGTCGAGGAAGCCGATGTCTTCGCCCTTGACGAGCAGGCGGGCCAGTTCTGCATCGAGGTGTTCTTCTTCCGCAACTTCCAGAACTGGGGCAACCGCGCCTACTTCCCGAAGGCCGACCGGACCATGACCCCCGAGGAGGTGCTCGGCTCGTTCATCAGCCAGTTCTACGACGACAAGCCCGCGCCCCGCACGGTGCTGACCAGCCACCCGATCGAGGATGCCGAGCTGGTCGCGGCCGCGCTTTCGAGCCGGGTCGATTATCGCGTCGAGATCCACCGGCCGAGCCGCAGCGAGCGGAGGAACCTCGTCGAGTACGCCCAGCGCAACGCCAAGGAGGCGCTCGCCCGGCGGCTGGCCGACACCGCCTCGCAGGGCAAGCTGCTCACCGCCCTGGGGCAGGCGTTCGGCATGGACCGGACGCCGCGGCGGATCGAGGTCTACGACAACTCCCACATCATGGGTACGAATGCGGTGGGCGGGATGATCGTCGCCGGGCCGACTGGGTTCATGAAGACGCATTACCGCACGTTCAACATCAAGTCGGAGGAACTCACCCCGGGGGACGATTACGGCATGATGCGGGAGGTCCTGCAGCGGCGGTTCAAGCGCCTGGTCAAGGAGGCGCCGCGCACCGAGCGCGAGGCTGCGGCGGCAGGCGCCGAGGACGGCGTTCCGGAGCTTCCCCCCGTGCCCGCGGAGGATGGCGAGGTGTTTCCCGCCTGGCCGGATCTGGTGCTCATCGACGGCGGCAAGGGTCAGCTCGACGCCGCACGCACAGCGCTCGACGAGATCGGCGTGACGGATGTCCCGCTGATCGGCATCGCCAAGGGGCGCGACCGCGATGCAGGGCGCGAGACGTTTTTCGTGCCCGGCCGGCCGCCGTTCAAGCTTCCGCCGCGCGACCCGACGCTCTACTTCGTACAGCGGCTGCGAGACGAGGCCCACCGCTTCGCCATCGGCAGCCACAGGGCCAAGCGCAAGCGTGAGATGGTGAAGAATCCCTTGGACGAGATTGCCGGCATCGGCCCCAGCCGCAAACGCGCGCTGCTGCATCATTTCGGAACCGTGAAGGCGATCGAGCGCGCCGCGTTCGAGGACCTGGCCAAGACCCCCGGGGTGAACGCCGCCACCGCGCGCGCCGTCTATGATTTCTTCCATGCCGGCGCCTGAGGATCCCGCCGTCACGGCCGTGCCCGCGGCCGAGACGTTGACGCCCGGGCCCGGCTCTGATTTCACCCCGGCGATGAACACCGTCCTTCCCCGACGACGGTCCCCAGCCTGGACGCTCGCGAATTGCCTGACCTACGGGCGCCTCGTCGCGGTGCCGGTGATGGTCGCGTTGCTGTTCTGGCCCGACTCGCACACCGCGCGTTGGACCGCGCTCGGCGTCTTCGTGGCGGCGGCGATCACCGACTATCTCGATGGCTATGTCGCGCGGACCTACCACCAGAGTTCCGCGCTCGGCCGGATGCTCGATCCGATCGCTGACAAGCTGCTGGTCTCGGCCTGCCTGCTGATGCTGGCTGCCGACCATACCATCGTCGGCTCGTCGGTCTGGGCGGCGATCGTGATCCTGTGCCGGGAGGTGCTGGTCTCCGGCCTGCGCGAGTACCTCGCCGAGCTGAAGGTCGGGGTTCCCGTCAGCAAGATCGCCAAGTGGAAGACCACGGTGCAGCTCGTGGCGCTCGGCTTCCTGGTGGCCGGGCCCGCGGGCGAGCGGGTCCTGCCCGGTACGGAGCCGATCGGCCTCGCGCTTCTCTGGATCGCGGCCGCCCTCACGCTCTGGACCGGCTGGGACTATATGAGGGCCGGGATCAAGCATGTGATCGACGACCCGCGCTGAACGCACGGTCGCCGATCCCCTTCCGGCACGGTGTTGCGATGAAGCTCGTCTATTTCGCCTGGGTCCGCGAGCGAATCGGCCGCGCCGAGGAGGAGCTGGCGCCGCCGCCTGAGGTCGCCACCGTCACCGATCTGGTCGCCTGGCTGCGTGGCCGCGGCGAAGAATACGCCTATGCGTTCGAAGATCCGGGGGTGGTCCGGGCGGCCATCGACCGGACCCATGCCAAGCCGGACGCTCAGATCGCGGGTGCCGCCGAGATCGCGTTCTTCCCGCCGATGACCGGCGGCTGAGCGCCCGGCACGTAGTCCACCGGTCTTGAATGCGTGCGCGTCCCGGGGTTTTTTGAGGGCGTCGCTCCGGCTGTGTTTCAAGCCGAACGACGCGTGGGCCGAGCCGCGTTCGCTTACGGGTTCGGCCCGCTTTCCGGCCTCGTCCGCCCGTCGGATCGCCGACGTTCGGCCGCTGCGGCAAGGCCTGACCCGTCCACCACAAATTGCGGAACGCTCAAGCTGGAGACGCCGTTACTCGGGACCGATATCGGGACCGGAGTTTTCGTATGCGCCAGATGTTCCTCGCCACCGCCGCCCTGTTCAGCCTCGGCGCCGCCGCCCAAGCCCAGACCACCGTGATCGAGCGCGACCGGCCCGCCGTCGTGGTCGATCGTCCGGCCTCCGAGTCCAAGTCCGTGACCGTTCACGATCACGGCGACGGCTGCGTCACCAAGACGGTGCGCAAGGAGAACGACATGGGTGATTCCAAGACCGTGAAGAAGGAGTCCTGCGATTGATTCGAATCCCGACCTGGGCGCCCCCAACCTGAGGGTTGGCTTCGCCATCGGGTCGCGTGTTCGGAAAGAACGCAGCGGAACAGTAACTTAGAGCTGTACCCGATCGGATCATGATCGGGTACAGCTCCTCGGCGGGGACCGACACGGGTCGCCCCAGCCGAGAAGGATATGCGGATGTCGAGCGACGCTCAGGTCGTCGAGGTGCTCTCGAAGGTCACCACCGCCACCATCACGACGATCCTGCTGAAGAAGGGTCTTCGCAACGTCTGGCTGCGTGGCACCCGGCCGCTGCGGCCCGGCCAGCCCCGGATCGTCGGCCGGGCCTTCACGCTGCGGTTCGTCCCGGCCCGCGAGGATCTCGCCACGCCGGAATCGTGGTCGTCCCCGACCTCCACACGGGCGGCGATCGAGGCGATGCCCGCGGGCTGCATCGCGGTGGTGGATGCGTTGGGCGTGACCGACGCCGGCATCTTCGGCGACATCCTGTGCGCTCGCATGGCCAAGAAGGGCGTGGCCGCCCTGGTCACCGACGGTGTGGTGCGCGACGTCGCGGGCGTCCTGGGGACCGGATTGCCGGTCTGGTGCCAGGGCGCAGCGGCTCCGCCCTCCGTGGCCGGCCTGACCTTCGTGGCCTGGCAGCAGCCGATCGCCTGTGGCGGCGTCGCCGTGTTCCCCGATGACGTGATCGTGGTGGATGAGGACGGCGCCGTGCTGATCCCGGCCGCGCTCATCGAGACGGTGCTGGAACTCGCCCCCGAACAGGAGCGGTTCGAGGGCTGGCTGATGGAGGAGGTCGGCAAGGGCGCCGCGCTTCCGGGCCTCTACCCGCCGAATGCCGAGAACAAGGCACGCTACGAGGCCAGCAAGGGCTGATTGCCGGCTGACGACCGACCGCGCCTCCCACCCCATGGCATCGGGGGACGCCCCGAGACGGGGGCACGGTCTCCCGGTCACAGCTCCACCAGAACGATCCCCTTGAGCCGGCCTTCGCAGGCGTCGTGCAAGGCGCGCGGCGCCTGCTCCAGCCCGGTCACCGTCGTGCCGGCGAAATGGAGCCCTGCGTCGCGCTGCCAGGCGATCCAGTCCGGGAACGCCGCGGCGCTGTCGCGATCGGCACTGTAGCCTCGCAGGGTGACGCCCCTGAGGATCAGCTGGAACGTGTCCAGCTCCACCGGCGCGCGGATGCTGGCACCTGCAGCGTTCAGCTCGGCGGTCAAAGCGCCGAGCAGGACGAACCGCGCACCGTCGCGCGCGGCCCGTGCGGCAGCTGCCAGCTGCTCGCCGCCGACCATGTCGACGAACACGTCCACGCCGTCCGGCGCCGCCGCCCTTAGCTGATCCGCGATGGGACCCGCGTGGCGCAGGATCACCGCGTCATAGCCGAGCTCGGCCGTCATCCAATCGGCTTTGCCCTGGGTGCTGGTCCTGCCGATCACCCGCGTCGCGCCGAGCTTGCGGGCGATCTGGCCGGCCATCGATCCGATCGCACCCGCACCGCTCGACACGAACACCGTGTCGCCCGGGCGGACTGTGACGCCCCGTGTCAGGGCCGCGTAGGCCGTCCAGCCATGGCCGAGATACGCCGCCGGCTCGGTCGGTGCCGGAACAAGGGCGACGCACCGCCCGGCATCGACGACCGCGTAGTCCCGCCACCCGAGGGGATGCGAGACGTACGTGCCGACCGCAAACCCGCTCCCGGGCTGGCTGGCGATGACCTCGCCGATTGCGCCGTCCGCGAGCGTATCGCCGGGCTTCAGCGCGGGAAACGGAATGCCCTCGACCGCCTGCGCATCCGGGTTGGCCATGAGCCGGGTCGAAATGGAGATCCGGAAGCAGCGATTGCGGACCACAAGGTCGTTGGGACCGATGTCCGGCAGGGCCGTTTCCACGACGGCCATATCGCGCGGCTGGATCATCTCGCCGGGATACGTCCGCAGTCGGACTTCGCGGCACCGATCGATTGTCCTGTCCATGGCATTTCCCCGGGCGCGATACGCGGATGCCGGGTCCACGCGTGCCGGTCAGCAGCTTGCCGGTCTGCAGCGTGCTGCCTCACTAGCTGTTGACTGGTGGTCAGTCAATTAGGACGACGCCTACATCCGGTGGTGGCCCTTTCCATCCTCGCGATAACCCGTCAGGCAGACGTGAGCGCCCTCCATCCCCGAGACCGCTTCCGTGTCGATGAAGACCAAGCCCCGGACCAGGCCGCCCGAAGAGCGGCGTGAGGATCTGATGAACGCGGCCGGGAGCCTGTTCATCGACCAGGGATTTGCGTCCACCACCATCGAGCAGATCACAACCCGCGCGGGCATGGCGAAGGGCAGCTTCTACCTGCACTTCGCCACCAAGGAGGCCGTGGCCGGAGGTCTGCGCCAACGGTTCGTCGACACCTTGCTCCAAGCCATCACGGCAGAGGTCGAACGCCAGGCCGATGGGGATTGGACTGGCCGGCTGGCCGCTTGGGTCATCGCCTGCAGCAGGGGGTACGCCGCATCCGAGCGCCTGCACGAGATCGTGTTCACCGATGTGCCGCCGCCCAGCCAGGACGGTCTGACCGACAACATCCTGATCGATCATCTCGCGGGATTGCTTCGCGATGGCAGCGCCGCGAAAGCCTGGGCGATCGCGGATGTGCGCTTCACGGCCGCGTTCCTGTTCAACGCGCTCCATGGTGTCGTCCTGGGCGCCGCCAGGACTGGGCGGGCGGACGCGATCGCCTCCCAGCTGGTGGACCATTGCTTCCGGGTCGTCGGCCTCGCACCAGCCTGATCGGGATTTTGTGTGTCTGCGATGAGTGTCTCGGCGGGGATCGACGCTCCGTTCGGCTACCGCTGAGTCCCGTAAGGACACCTATGAGCCGGATGACGGAGCGATCTTTTACGCACCCTTGCAAGACACCGATAACTTCCGCCGATAGCAGTATTAAAAATCCAGATCACATGCCAGACAGGTAATTTCCTATGTCGATGATGGTCTTAATTATGTAAATTTATATTGCCTAAACAAGATCGATCGCCTGGTTCAGCAGCAAGAACCGTGATGCATTCCGTCGAAATGTGACTTCACGTGCGGGTCGATGCTTGGAGATCCACCATGCCGCACGCAGGAAAACGATCGATGTCCGCGCCCGAATGGGCGATGCTGATCGGACTCTCCGTTTTGTGGGGCGGTTCCTTCTTCTTCACCGGTATTGCACTCACCGAATTGCCGCCGCTGACCTTCGTCGTCCTGCGCGTCGGGATCGCAGCGCTGATCCTCAACATGGTTCTACCGTTTGCAGGGTTGCGCCTGCCCGGTGGCTGCGCGGTCTGGGCCGCCTTCCTCGGGATGGGCCTGCTGAACAACGTCGTTCCCTTCAGCCTCATCGTCTGGGGTCAGACGCACATCGCGTCCGGCTTCGCCGCCATCCTGAACGCCACGACGCCGCTCTTCACCGTCATCGTCGCCCATCGGCTCACCACAGATGAGCGGATGACCGGCAACCGGTTCTCCGGTGTGCCGGTGGGCCTGGCAGGGGTCGCCACGATGGTCGGGCCCGCGGCTTTCGCGGGATTCGACGCCAGCCTTCTGGCCCAGGTCGCGATCCTCGGGGCCGCCCTGTCGTATGCCTGCGCGGGGGTGTTCGGACGACGCTTCAAGCGGATGGGTATCCCGCCGCTCGCCGTCGCTGCCGGACAGCTCACGGCGGCCGCACTGCTGGTGTTGCCCGTCGCGCTGGTGATCGACCGGCCGTGGACATTGCCGGTCCCCGGTCCATTCGTCTCGGCAGCAATCCTCGGCAGCGCCACGCTGTCGACCGCGCTCGCCTACGTCCTCTATTTCCGGATCCTGGCCAGCGCCGGGGCGACCAACCTGTCGCTGGTCACCTTCCTGGTTCCGGTTTCGGCAATCCTCCTGGGGGCGCTGGTCCTGGGCGAACGCCTGGAACCACGGCACTATCTCGGGATGGCCCTGATCGGATGCGGCCTCGCGGCCATCGACGGGCGCCTCCTGCGCCGCGTTCGCGCAGCCGCGGGATGATGCGCTGAGAGCCGGTCTCAACGCTCTCGCCCGAGCCTCAGCGCCAGCCCGCGTCGATGAAGTAATTGTGGCCCGTGCACATCCGGGCATCGTCGGAGGCGAGGAACAGCACCAGGGCGGCGACGTCGGAGGGTTGGATCCGGCCGTCCAAGCACTGCGAAGCGACGATCTCGGCCTCGCCGTCCGGGGTGTACCAGCGCTCCTGGCGGGGTGTCTGGACATTGCCGGGCACGATCGCGGAGACCCGGATGCCGTCGCGGCCGAGATCCCGGGCCAGCGCCCGTGTCATGCCCTCGATGGCCGCCTTTGCGGTCTGGTAGAGCGGCATGTCGTTGAGCCCGAGGTGCCAGCTGATCGAGCCGAAGTTCAGGATCACGCCGCCGCCCGCCCGGCGCATCGCGGGTACGGTGGCCTGCGCGGCGAAAAACATGTGTCGCAGGTTCACCGCCATCCGGTCGTCCCAGTAGGCGGGCGTCACGTCCGCGAGCTTGTGGCGGTCGTCGTTGCCGGCGTTGTTGACCAGCACGTCGAGGCCGCCGAACGCCGTTTCGGCCTCCGCCACCAGGGAGCGGACGGCCTCGACATCGGTGAGGTCGCAGCGGCGGTAGACAGGCGGGTGTTCGGCCCCAGGTGCGAGCCGCGCGACCAGGGCGTGTGCGGGCTCGTCGGCTATGTCGCAGAACGCGACGCGGGCGCCCTGGGCGACGAAGGCTTCGACCAAACCTTCGCCGATTCCCGAGGCGCCGCCCGTCACAAGCACGCGTTTTCCGCGAAGCGACGGGTAGATGGCACGCGTGGCAGAGGAGGTCATCGGCAATTCTCCGAAGGCTGACGTCTCGCAGACTCACCGAGTCTGCGAACGATCTTCGAAGAGTCCACGCTCGGCACCGTCACGACAAGCCCACCGCGACCGTTCGCCGAACGGCAGCCGTTGTCCAAACGTTAACGCATGCGGAATCAAATCGGCGCGTCTTCTAGAACGGAACACGCGATGCCCCTGCGCTTGGAACTGAAACCGCTCGAGCGGCTGATCATCAACGGCGCGCTGATTCGCAACGGCGACCGACGCTCGACTTTCCTGATCGAGACGCAGTGCAAGTTCCTGCGCGAGAGCGAGATCATCACGGAGAGCGAGGCCGACACGGCCTGCAAGCAGATCCACCTGACCCTGACGGTGATCTACCTGGCAGACGACCCGGCCGCGAGCATCGACCTGTTCTTCCGGCAGGCCGGGGAGCTGATCCGCCTTGCGCCGGCAGCCGCGCCCCAGGTCGCCGCCATCGCGGAGGCGGTCGAGGCGGGCTCGTTCTACCCGGCGATCAAGCTGGGCCGGAAGCTCGTCGAGTGGGAGAGCGCGGCGCTGGCCCAGGCCGCGACGGTCGCGCGGCCAGAGCCCGACACGGCCGCCTGAGCGCGCCTGCCCCCTTCAACTGAGTCCGACTTCAGCGTGGGTTGCCCTGGAGGCCGGCGGCGATCTCGTTGTTGATCCCCACGAGGGTGGCGATCTTCTCCGGGGTCGGCTCGATCATCGTGTCGACGCAGCTGCGCAGCACGAACACGCCCAGGTTGCCGATGCCCTGCTTGATATCGGCCGGCAGCGGGTTCTCGTCGGCGGTCGCCTCGGCGGCCAGGATGGTCCAGACGCGCTGGTTGAACGACAGGGCCTCGTTGAGGCGCTTGGTGTCACCGTCGGCGATTCCCTGGCTGGCGCCGATCAGCTGTTGGGCCGCCTTGAGCAGGACGGCGGATTCGGCTTCGCGCGGGGTTAGGGCGGACCGGGATGTCCGGGCATAGGCGTTGGCGGCGTAGTTCATAGGCGGTCCAGCCCCGTCATCGCACCTGCCACACCGGCGGGCTTGCGTGTAGCTGTCGCAGATCAAGTGTTAAGGCCGCGTGAGCGGCAGGTCCGCCATGTTCCCGCCGGGTTGGACAGTGACCAGAGACTGTGGCCCCACCAAACCGGTCACCGGATCGCTTCAGAAATGCTAAATTTCTTCCTCGGAACCGTCGCCGGCGGCCTGATCGCCGCCGTGCTCACCATCGCGGCGGCCCGTCAGCCGGAGGTCCAGGCGCGGCTCGGGCTGAAGCCGGCCCCCGTCGTCGCGACCCTGGCGGCGGTCGCCAAACCGCGCGAGCCCGATTGCGCCAAGCCGGCCGAGGGGCCCACGGTCGGGACGCGGGACATGCTGTTCAACCGTCAACGGTTCTGGTCGGTCGCGCCGTAGGCTGGAAACCAACTATCGTTTTCACGCAGGCGGTTACAGATCATTATGACCGTGCTCGCCGCGTGCGGAAACAGATCGATCAGCCATCTGATGGATGTGTCGATTGATGTCACGAAAATCATGTTTTTGATCTATATATTCGTATTGAACGCACAGTTATATATGTGAAAATCAATTCTGCGATGATTTGATCAATAAATCTGCGAAATAAATTGTAATTATTTATTTTTTGGCGATCATTTATGCGCAGATATGCTCATGAATATCCGTTTCGTCAATCGTTAAGCAAGAGATGAGACGGTAAAATTCCGTCCACAGAATCGATGCACGACGCCGTCATCATTCGTCTTCTGTCCTCACCCCACGAACAACCCGGCGATCGCCGCGCTCGTGAGGTTCGCCAGCGTCCCGGCGAGGATCGCCCGCAATCCGTAGCGGGCGACTTCGGAGCGCCGCTCCGGGACGAGGCTGGAGAAGCTCGCGAGCTGGATCGCGATCGAGGCGAGGTTGGCGAACCCGCAAAGCGCGAAGCAGACGATCGCCTGGGAGCGCGGGTCGAGCGTGCCGGCGCCGAGGGTCGGCGACAGGGTCGCGTAGGCCAGGAACTCGTTGAAGGCGATCTTCTGGCCGATCGCGCCGCCGACGAGCGCCGCGTGCGCCCAGGGCACCCCGAGCAGCCAGGCCAGAGGGGCGAGCGCCCAGCCGAGCACGCCCTCGATCGAGGTCCCCGGATAACCTGCGAGGCCGCCGGCATAGCCGACGACCCCGTTCGCCAGGGCGATCAGCCCAACGAAGGCGATCAGCATGGCGCCCACCGAGACCGCGACGACGAGGCCCTTCTGTGTGCCGTCCGCCGCGGCCTCGATGATGTTGGCGGCCCGGGACTCGCCGAACTCCACCCGGGTTGTGGCGATCCGGGTCGGCTCGGTCGAGGGCATCAGGATCTTGGCGTAGAGCAGGCCGCCCGGAATCGCCATCACGGAGGCCGCGAGCAGGTAGGTCATCGGCACGCCGAGCGCCGCGTAGCCGGCCAGGATCGACCCCGCCGTCGAGGACGCGCCGCTCGACATCACGGCGAACAGTTCGGCGCCCGTGAGCAACGGCAGGAATGGGCGCAACGCCACCGCGATCTCGCTCTGCCCGATCGCGATGGTGATCACCGCCGAGAACGACTCGATCGGCGAGGTGCCGAGGATCCGCCGCAGCCCGGCGCCGAGGCCGCGGGCCAGGGCCTGCATCACGCCGAGATGGTACAGCACCCCGATCAGGGCCGAGACGTACAGGATCTGCGGCAGCACCCGCAGGGCCAGGATGAAGCCCGAGCCACCGAACAGCTCGAACATCTTCGGCTCCACCAGACCGCCGAACAGGAACGCCGTGCCGCGGTCGCCGTAAGAAAGACCGGTGACGACGATGTCGGCGGCGGTCCTCAGCGCGGCCTGCCCGGCTGGCAGGAACAGGACCAGCGCCCCGAAGCTCACCTGAAGGGCCAGGGCGCTGAGCACGATCCGGGGCCGGATCGCCCGCCGGTTCGTCGAGAAAAAGGCGCCGGCCGCCAGGAGCAGCAGGATCGAGAGGCCGGCATGGATCAGTCGGTCGAGCATCGCGTCCTTCGGGTTCGAGCGTGGCCGCGCAGATGGAAGGTTCGGGCCAGACGCCTCTCAGCCCTGCGGATCCGCGACCAGGTAGGGGGTGAACAGGTCGCGGACTTGCGCGAAGCCCCAGTCGAGGTCGGCCTGGGACAGCGTGGTGCCGCCCTGGAGCCGATGGCTCATCCAGTGGCTCGATACGATCCAGGCGTTGTCGATGAGCCGCCCGAGCGCCTCCGGCGCGATCCGCAGCCGCCCGGCCCGCACCGCCGCCTCGAACACGCCGCGGGCCAGCGCCTGGGTCCGCCCCCGCAGGGCATGGACACGCGGGCGCAGGGCCGGAGCGATCTCCACCATGGCGATGCCGTCGCGGTAGACGCAGCGATAGCGCCAGATCAGGTCGAACCAGCCGCGCTGATAGGACAGCAACGCGTCCAAAGTGGCGGGATCGGCGGGCAGGCGCCCGGCCACCGCCTCGGCCTCGGCCTCGAAGACCGCGAACAGAGCCTCCACGAGGCCGCTCTTGCGCGGGAAATGGTACTGGAGGTTTCCCTCTCGGATGCCGCACGCCGCGGCGATCTCCGCGGTGGTCACCCGACCGAGACCGCGCTCGTTGAACAGCGCGAGGCTCTGCGCCAGGATCCTGTCGCGCGTGCCGGCCCCCCGGCCG
The DNA here is from genome assembly GCF_979253755.1 of Methylobacterium sp. AC315. Classification (NCBI taxonomy): domain Bacteria; kingdom Pseudomonadati; phylum Pseudomonadota; class Alphaproteobacteria; order Hyphomicrobiales; family Methylobacteriaceae; genus Methylobacterium; species Methylobacterium sp. AC315. The sequence goes on along the minus strand of NZ_CEEDEA010000003.1, from coordinate 71,250 downwards.
GTTCCGGCGTCCTGTACCCTGCTGTCGCGGCCCCGCGCCATCCTGCCCCTCCCTGCCTAGGGTGCTCACCCTAGACAATGCCTGGCGCCGGGGCTATCCCGAACCGCCGATCCCGGCCTACCGGGTGACCCAAGGGGGGGCGCAGCTTGGCCCAGACATTCCGACTCGCCGGCGCGGTCGTGCTCCTCACCGGGGCCGCGAGCGGCATCGGCGCCGCCCTTGCGCTGGGATTGGCCGCCAAGGGCTGCGGCCTCCTGCTCGTGGACCGCGACGCGCCGGGCCTGCACGCGGTGGCCGCCAAGGCCCGGGCGGCCGGCGCCACGGTGGAAACGCTGGCCCTCGACCTCGCCGACGCGGAGGCGATCACGAAACTCCCGGACTGGGCCGCCGACCGGTTCGGCCGCCTCGACGTGCTGATCAACAATGCCGGCGTGGCGCTCGGCGGCCGATTCGACGAGACGCATCTCGAAGATTTCGACTGGCTGATGGACATCAACCTGCGCGCCGTCGTGCGGATGTGCCACGCCTTCCTGCCGATGCTGAGGGCTCGGCCAGCGGCCCAGATCGTCAACCTGTCGAGCCTGTTCGGGCTGATCGCCCCGCCGGGCCAGGTCGCCTACGCGACGAGCAAGTTCGGGGTCCGGGGCTTCACCGAGGCCCTGCGGCACGAATATGCCGGCAGCGGGCTCGGGGTGACGGTCGTCCATCCGGGCGGCGTCGCCACCGCCATCGCCCGCAGCGCCCGGGGCACGCGTCCACCCACAGACCCGGACGCCGCCGAGCGCGCCCGCGTCGAGGACGAGAAGGCCCGGGAGGCGTTCGGCAAGCTGCTGACGCTCTCGCCGGAGGAGGCCGCGGCCGCGATCATCCAGGGGATCGAGCGGCGCCGCCCCCGCATCCTGATCGGCAAGGACGCGAAGAGCGCCGCCCTGATCCAGCGGCTGATGCCGGTGGGCTACTGGAAGACGATCGTGCGCCTGTCCGGCGGGAAGGTCTGAGATGGCGAGCCTGCGCGCGTATATCGGCACCTGGGTCGTGCGCACCAAGGTGCGCGGCCCCCTGTCGAAGGCCCGGAACGCCGCCGCGTTCCGCCAAATCTTCGAGGCGCCGGCCTTCCCCGATCCGAAGGGCGTCACCTACGAGCCGGGCACGGTCGGCGGGGTGCGGGGGGAATGGGTCCGGCCGAAATCCGGGCCCGGGCAGCGGATGCTCTACCTCCATGGCGGCGGCTTCATCGCCTGCTCGCCGCGCACCCACCGGCCGGTGACCGGCGCACTGGCCAACCGCGGCTTCACCATCTTCGTCCCCGATTACCGCCTCGCCCCCGAGCACCCTTTCCCGGCCGCGATCGAGGACGTGACGGCGGTCTGGCAGGCGTTCAGCGCCGACGGCCCGGCCTGCGTCGCCGGCGAGTCGGCCGGCGCCAACATGGCCCTTGTGCTGATCGGCGAGGCGCGGGCTCGGGGCCTGCCGATGCCCTGGGCCGCTGCGCTGTTCTCGCCGGCCACCGACTTCATCTCCGAGGACGGCTCGCGGCGCACGAACGCGTGGCGCGACGCGATGTTCGACCCCGGGGCGCTCGCGGTGATCCGCACGATGTATCTCGGGAGCGCAGACCCGGCCGATCCGCGGATCTCGCCGATCAACGCCGACCCGACCGGCTACCCGCCCCTCCTTTTCCACGTGGGCGAGCGCGAGGTCCTGCGCGATGATTCGGTTCGCATGGCCGAGAAGGCCCGGGCGGCCGGGGTCGTGACCGAGCTGAAGCTCTTCCCGGTCGTGGCCCATGCCTGGCAATTCGCCGCCCACATGCTGCCGGAGGCGCGCACCTCCCTCGACGAGGCCACCGCCTTCCTGATGGCGCACGCACGCCGGAGCGCTGCCGCGCCCGTGGGAGCTTCGCGATGACGGCGCCCGCGACCGCCTCCGTCCCGGAGACCCTCGAAGTCCTGATCGTCGGGGCCGGCTTCTCCGGCCTCGCCATGGCGATCCGCTGCCGGCAGGCCGGGATCGGCCCTCTGCGGGTAATCGAGAAGGCCGCCGACATCGGCGGGACCTGGCGGGAGAACACCTACCCGGGCGCGGCCTGCGACGTGCCCTCACATCTCTACTCCCTGTCGTTCGCCCCGAAGGCGGACTGGTCGCGGATGTATGCCCCGCAGCCGGAGATCCAGGGCTACCTGCGCGACACCGCCGAGCGCCACGGGCTGATGCCGCTGATCCAGCTCGGCACCGCGTTCACCGGAGCGACCTGGGACGAGGCCCGCGCCGTCTGGCACGTCAAGACCGACCGCGGCCCGCTGACGGCGCGCGCGATCGTCTCCGCCATGGGCGGCCTGCACCATCCGGCCTATCCCGACCTCCCCGGCCGGGACGCGTTTACGGGGCCGGCCTTCCACACGGCGGCCTGGGATCATGCCGTCGATCTCGCGGGCAAGCGCGTCGGCGTGATCGGCACCGGGGCGAGCGCGGTCCAGGTCGTGCCGGAACTCGCCAAGCGTGCCGCGCATCTGACCCTGTTCCAGCGGACGCCGCCCTGGATCATGCCCAAGCACGACCACGCCATCCCGGAGGCCACCCAAGCGCGCTACCGGCGGCTTCCGTTCCTCCGGCAGCTCGAGCGGGCGCGGCTGTTCTGGCTGCACGAGCTGCGCGCGCTGTTCGGCTTCACCAAGGTGTCCAAGCTGACCAAGCAGGCCGAGGGACTCGCCCGCCACCATCTCGCCAAGGCGGTGCCCGACCGGGCGTTGCGGGCGAAGCTGACGCCGAACTACCGCCTCGGCTGCAAGCGCGTGCTGATCTCCGACGAGTACTACCCCGCGCTCCAGCGCCCGAACGTGACGCTGGAGACCGGCGACATCGCCCGGATCACGGAAGGCGGCGTGACCACCGCCGACGGCCACGCGCACGCCCTCGACGTGATCGTCTACGCCACGGGCTTCGACGTCACCGGGAGCTTCACCCGGATGGACCTCGTCGGGCGCGATGGCCTTAGGCTCACGGATGCCTGGGCGGACGGGATGGGCGCCTACCAGGGCATCACGGTGGCGGGATTCCCGAATTATTTCATGCTGCTCGGTCCAAATACCGGGCTGGGCCACAACTCGATCATCTCCATGATCGAGGTTCAGGCGCGGCACGTCCTCGACTGCCTGGAGGCCCTGCGCAAGGGCGCCCGGGCGATCGAGGTCCGCCCGGAGGCGCAGGCGCGGTTCCTCGACCGGATCCAGACCCGGCTGGCCGACAGCATCTGGCAGACGGGTGGCTGCCGGAGCTGGTACCTCGACGCCGAGGGGCGCAACACAACCCTGTGGCCCGATTCGGTGATGGCCTACCGCCGCAGCGCCCGGCGCGCCCGCATGGCGGATTACCGGCTGGGGTGAGCCGGACAGGGATGCTCTGCGCAGCAGTCGCCGCCGTCCGGGCCAGCTCCGCGATCAGGCTGCCTGTGTCCGGTCGGGGAACAGGGTCGCCTCCAGGGTCTGCACCGGCATCGGCCGCCCGAGATGGTAGCCCTGCAGGAACGGGCAACCCATCGATTGCAGCATCTGCAGGTCGTCCTGCGATTCGACCCCCTCGGCCACGACCTCCAGCCCGAGCAGGGTGCCGAGGCCGAGCACCGCCAGGACCAGCCCGCGCTTGTCGTCGCAGGTGCTGAGGCCGGTGACGAAGCTGCGGTCGATCTTGATCCGGTCGGCCCGGAGCTGCCGGAGCGACGACAACGACGAGTAGCCGATGCCGAAATCGTCGAGCGCCACCAGGATGCCGGCGCGCGAGAGCGCCTGGAGCTTGCCCTGGACCGCGCCGAGATCGAGGGCGGTCTCCTCGGTGATCTCGATCTCCAGGAGGGCGGCCGGCAGGTCGAGGGCGACGAGGCGCGCGATGACGATCTCGTCCACCGGGATCTGCGCCATCTCCCGAGGCGAGACGTTCATCGCCACCCGGACGGTGCCGAGGCCCCGGGCACGCAGGATCTCCATCATCCGGCAGACCTGATCGAGGATGAAGCGCAGGAGCGACTCGGTCAGCCCGGCCATGCCGGCGGCGGCGATCAGGTCGGGGGGCGCGATCCAGCCGAGGCGGGGGTGGTGCCAGCGCACCAGCGCCTCGAGCCCGACCAGCGTCCGGGCGTCCAGGGCGTAGATCGGCTGGAACCAGACCTCGAGGGCGTTCTCGACCAGCGCGTGCGACAGGTCGCGCTCCAGCTCGCGCCGCATCTCCAGGCAGTCACGCAGGCCGGCGTCGAACAGCCGGAAGCGGTTCCGGCCCGCGGCCTTCGAGGCGTACAGCGCCTCGTCGGCGCAGCTGAGCATCGCCATCAGGTCGGGTTCGGGTTGGGCGTGGACGCCGATGCTGACCCCGAGCCGCCCCTCGTCGAAGCCGTCGAACGGCTGGGCGACCGCCGCGATGAGGCCGGCGGCGAGATCCGCGTAGGGCATGTTTGCGGCGACGGGATCGTACAGCACCGCGAACTCATCCCCACCGAGCCGCGCGGCGAGGCCGCCCGGCGGCAGGGCGGCGCGCACCCGCCGCGCGACCTCGACCAGCACCCGATCGCCGGTCTGGTGGCCGTAGACGTCGTTGACCGACTTGAAGCCGTCGAGGTCGAGCAGCAGGCAGGCGGTGCCGGCGCCGAAGCGGAGCTCGGCCGCGCCGGTCGAACCGGTATCCGCGTGCGTCCCGAGGCGGTCCTCGGCCTGCTGGATGAAGCCGGCCCGGTTGAGCAGGCCGGTGAGGTCGTCGTGGGTCGCGCGCCAGCGCATCTCCTCCACCAGCGCGGTGGCGCTGGCCTGCGCCTCGGCACGGGAGCGGGCCAGCGCGGTGGCGTCGTTCTTCAGCCGGCTCGCCTCGCGGTAACCCGCCTCGCTCTGGAACGCGGTGCGGGACAGGGCGGCGAGATAGAGCAGCACGCAGGCCGCCAGGCAGCAGCGGTCGAACCCGCCGCCGCCGAACAGGCAGAACGCCACCGACAGCAGCGGCAGCAGGATGAAGCTGAACGGGATGCGGGCATAGGCCGTCCCGTGGGTGACGGCGCCGGCGGTGATGCCGCAGGTGATGGTGAGGTAGAACAGGGCCTGCGCCGAGGTGTAGCCCGCGCAGAGCAGCGGCTGGAACGCCCAGACCAGCCCCGACAGGAAGGCCGCGACGGTGCAGGCGCGCAGGTGTCCCTCGACCGAGCGCGAGGCGGCCCTGGCCATGTCCGGCGGCATCTCGGCGGTTAGGGCGAGCCCCGGACACGACGACCGGCACAGGCCGATGCGCAGGATATTGGCCGCAGTCGAGGCCGCGTACCAGACCACCCCGGCGCGGCCGTTGCCGCCCTGGAACGCCACCAGCACACTGGCGAGCCCGAGCAGCATGTTGACCGGAATCGCGGTGAGGACGCTGCCGCGCACGGCCTCGAGCTGATCCCGGCGGACCAGCGCCTGCAGCCGCCCGGGATCGCCGGAGACTGCCGTCCCGGGGGCCGCTTCCTCCAGGTCGTGAATTGTCATCATGCGTCCAATCAGAGGCATGGGATAATCAATCAAGAGTCGTAAGAGAGTGTTGAGATCACGCATCCATGGAATCGACCGCCGCGGACCATTGGGACCGCACGTCGCAAGCTATTCCGGTCCCGCCGTCGCGCGCCATATCGCGGGTCGGGCCGCAGCCGGGCCCCGGACGCAGCATGGCCCTCACCAGCGACCTCCTCGACATCAGGACGATCTACCACGAGCCCACGGTGGGCGATTACCCGATCGGCAGGGAGATCCTGACGCGCTTCCCCGACGCCGAGCGCATCCCCGTGCCGTCGCACTGGAATATCCCGGCGCTCCACGGGAACGCGGGATCGGTGGAGGACTGGGTCCGGATCAAGCGCTCGACCCTGGTGCTCGGCGTGAAGAAGGGCCTGACCATGCGGCCGAACGGCCGCAGCGCCCACTTCATCGCGCCCTCGACCTCGAACGGATGCGCCATGGCCTGCGCCTATTGCTACGTGCCGCGGCGCAAGGGCTTCTCGAACCCGATCTCGCTGTTCGTGAACATCGACCAGGCCTGCGCGGCGATCGCCCGGCATGCGGACCGGCAGGGCCCCCTGCCGGCCCCCGACACGATCGACCCGGCGCACTGGATCTACGACATCGGCGAGAACGGCGACCTGTCGGTGGACGCGGCGGTGAGCAGCGGCGTCCGCACCTTCATCGAGCGGTTCCGCACCCTGCCGAACGCCAAGGCGTCGTTTGCCACCAAGGCGGTCAACCGCGATCTCCTGGCCTACGACCCGCAAGGCAAGACGCGGATCCGTTTCTCGCTGATGCCTGCCCGGATCGCCAAGATCGTCGACGTGCGCACGACGCCGATCCCGGAGCGCATCGCGGCGATCGACGACTTCGTGGCCGCCGGCTACGAGGTCCACGCCAATTTCTCGCCGGTGATCCTCTACGAGGGCTGGGAGGCGGATTGGCGGGCGCTGTTCGCCGAGATCGACGCCACGCTCTCGGACGCCGCCAAGGCGCAGCTCAAGTGCGAGATCATCATGCTGACCCACAATGCGGGGCTGCACGACGTAAATCTCGGCTGGCACCCCAAGGCGGAGGATCTGCTGTGGCGGCCGGATATCCAGGAGGCGAAGGTCTCGGAGGGCGGCGGCACCAACCTGCGCTACCGGACCGGCTGGAAAGGCCGCTGGCTCGCCCGGTTCAAGGCCCTGCTGGCCGAATCCCTGCCCTATTGCACCGTGCGCTACGCGTTCTGAACTCCCGGCCCGGCGGCGCGTTGGCGCGCGGGTTCACGCAGAGGCGCAGGGATGTCGGAGCACGAGAGCTATATCCGCGAAGCGGTCGCGCTGGCCGAGGCGAACGTTCTGGCCGGCGGATCTCCGTACGGCGCGGTGATCGTGCGCGACGGCGCCGTCCTGGTCCGGGCTGCCAACACCGTGCACGCCACCAACGACCCGACCGGGCATGCCGAGATGGTGGCGCTGCGCGAGGCCAGCCAAATGCTGGCGCGGCGCGACCTCTCCGATTGCGTGATGTACGCGAGCGGGCGCCCCTGCCCGATGTGCCATGCGGCGATGCGGCTCGCCGGCTTCCGCGAAGGTTACTTCGCCTTCTCGGCGGAGGAAGCGGAGGAGCACGGAGCCGGCAGCGCGAGCATCTACGCGGAACTGTGCCGCCCCCTGGACGAACAGCCGATGCGACTCAGCCAGATCCGGCCGGCGGGCGAAGCGCCCTACGCGGCCTGGAAAGCGCGCCGCGGTTCGTGACAGCCCGCGACCCCGCCCGCGGGCGCGCTGAAGCGCCTCAGTGAGTCCAGGGCGCCGTGCGGTTGAACTTGAAGTTATCCGAGTAGGACAGGCCCTTGCGGAACACCGGCTTGGCCGGCAGTTCGACCCGGTAGGCGATGCCCTCGCGCTTGGCGTAGGCGACCGCCTCCTCCTCCGTGTCGAACTCCAGGCGTACCTGCTGCATCATGTCGGCCGATCCGTTCCAGCCCATCAGCGGATCGATCTCGCGCGGGCTGGTCTGGTCGAACTCGAGAAGCCACTGCTTCGTGCGGGCCTGGCCCGACTGCGTGGCGTCCCGGGAGGGGCGGAAGATGCGGGCGCTCGGCATCTGAACTCGACAAGCTCCTGATCGAATGGTCGGGGCGATAGGATTCGAACCTACGACCCCCTGGTCCCAAACCAGGTGCGCTACCAGACTGCGCCACACCCCGACACCCCGTTACGGGTACAGATCCGTAGCGTTTCGCTGGTCCGGGCGCAACGGGGCAGCGGGCCACAGGGGTCATCCCGAGCCGGGATTGACCCGCCAGTTGTCGAAAGCGGGTCCAAGCGGCGACACCCCACTTGTCAGACAATTGAGCGGCGCGTACGGTCTTCCTCAGGACGGCGAGGGCTGATTCTCGCACCGACGAACCGAACTGCATTCCATTGGGGGGCGGTGGAGAGGCGGCGCGGAGATTGGCGGTGGGGGATCTTGGTCCTCGTCGCTCCCGCTGAGACGATGCCCCGGCCCACGATTCTATCCGACCGGCATCCTCTGCGATGCGTACGGGGTGAGCAGCCGGCGATCGCCTGACGAACCCGGCGCGGCGCCGCTCTTCGCCACTGGCATCGCCCCGTCGTTCCTATATCGCGGTTGGCCCGCGCCCGGATCGGCGCGCCGGTGCCAGGAGCCCAATCCCGTGTGGACGCCAAGCGCGCGCTACCCCGACCCGGCGGTCGAGATCCTCGACGCCTCGTTCGCCCGCTACCGGGTGTTCAGCGCGGCGGTCGAGCGCCTCGCCACCGGCTGCCGCTGGAGCGAGGGGCCGGTCTGGTTCGGGGATGGGCGCTATCTCCTGTGGAGCGATATCCCGAACAACCGGATCCTGCGCTGGGACGAGGAGACCGGCGCCGTCGGCACGTTCCGCCGGCCGTCGGGTTTCGCCAACGGCAACACTCGAGACCGCCAGGGGCGGCTCGTCACTTGTGAGCATGGCGGCCGCCGGGTGGTGCGGACCGAGTATGACGGGTCGCTCACCGTGCTGGCCGACGCCTTCGAGGGCCGGCGCCTCAACGCACCGAACGACCTCGTCACCGCGCGCGACGGCGCGGTGTGGTTCACGGATCCGACCTTCGGGATTTCGGGCTACTACGAGGGCGAGCGCGCCGAATCCGAGCTCCCCCAGAACGTCTACCGGCTGGACGCGGAGACCGGCGCCCTGGACGTGGTCGCGCACGACATCGCCGGTCCGAACGGCCTGTGCTTCTCACCGGATCAATCGCGGCTCTACCTCGTGGAATCCCGCGGCGAGCCGACCCGGCGCATCGTCGCCTTCGACGTGGTCGGCGGCCGGACCCTGCGCGACCGCCGGGTGCTGATCGATGCCGGGCCTGGCACGCCGGACGGGATCCGCTGCGATCAGGACGGCAATCTCTGGTGCGGCTGGGGCATGGGTGACGACGCCCTCGACGGCGTCATGGTGTTCAACCCGGAGGGCTGCCTGATCGGCCGCATCCACCTGCCGGAGCGCTGCGCCAATCTGTGCTTCGGCGGCCGGCACCGGAACCGCCTGTTCATGGCGGCGAGCCAGTCGCTCTACGCCCTCTACGTGGACACGCAGGGCTGCCCCGGCGGATGAGGCCGCGATCGCTCCGGACGATGCTTGACCGGAACGCTCCAGAGACCCACCTCCCCACTGCCGGGGGTTCGGAGCCTCCTCTTGGACATCCGATTCACGAGGCGGCCCCAGAGCTTTGTTTTTGCGTCATCCTTTCCGAAAGCCGGCACCCATCGCCCAGGACGACGCGTCAGCGGGACATAATCCGATGATCGATCTGTACTATTGGCCGACGCCGAACGGCCATAAGGTCACGATGTTCCTCGAAGAGGCGGGTATTCCTTACCAGATCAAGGCGATCAACATCGGCAAGGGCGAACAATTCAATCCGGATTTCCTCAAGATCGCCCCAAACAACCGCATGCCGGCGATCGTGGATCACGAGCCGGCCGGCGGCGGCGCTCCGGTTTCCCTGTTCGAATCGGGCGCGATCCTGTTGTATCTCGCCGAGAAAGCCGGCCGCTTCATCCCGAGCGATCCGCGTGGCCGGGCCGAGGTCCTGCAATGGCTGTTCTGGCAGATGGGCGGGCTCGGGCCGATGCTGGGCCAGAACCATCACTTCTCGCAATACGCCCCCGAGAAGATCGATTACGCGATCAAGCGCTACGTCAACGAGACCAACCGGCTCTACGGCGTGCTCGACCGGCGGCTGGCCGATCGCACCTTCGTCGCGGGCTCGGATTACTCGATCGCCGACATGGCCTGCTACCCGTGGATCGTGCCGTGGGAGAAGCAGGGCCAGGACCTCGACCAGCATCCCAACCTCAAGCGCTGGTTCACGGCCATCGCGGAGCGGCCCGCGACCCAGGCTGCCTACGCCCGAGCGCCGGAGATCAACCCCGACCACGGCAAGACCATGAGCGAGGACGCCAAGAAGGTGATGTTCGGCCAGACCGCCGCCACCACCCAGCGCTGACCCGCTCATGACCGGCACGCAGACCGCCCTGCCCCTGCGGGTGATCCACCGGGGCTGGAACACCTTCGGCATCGCCACGCTGACCCAGCCCGACGGCAGCACGGTGCCGCGGGCCCTGGAGGACCACGGCGAGGCGGCCTGCGTGCTGCCCTACGATCCCGAGCGGCGGGTGGCCCTGCTGGTCCGGCAGAGCCGGGTCGGCCCGGCCTTCTGGGGCGAGCCGCCCGCCCTCGACGAGGCGCCGGCCGGGGGCCTCGACGGCGGCGAGCCGGAGGCGACCGCGATCCGCGAGGCGATGGAGGAGGCGGGCGTGCAGCTCGAACGTCTCGAGCGTGTCACCCATGCCTACAGCATGCCGAGCGTTTCCTCGGAGCGCCTGTGGCTCTACCTCGCCCCTTACCATCAGGCCGACCGCGTCGGCCCGGGGGGCGGATTGCCCGGCGAGGGCGAGCAGGTCGAGGTGCTGGAGGTGCCTCTGGCCGAACTCGCGGAGCGGGTCCGCGCCGGGCGGCTGTCCGATCTCAAGACCCTGGTCCTGGTCCAGGCGCTGATGCTGCGCCAGCCCGCGTTGTTCGCCGCATGATCGCACCCGACGCCTCGGCCGGCGATGTCCTCGCCGCACTGCTCGCCTTCACCGAGGAGGCCGCGCCGCTGGCGCTCGCGATGCGCGCGGAGGGTCTCGCGATGACCAACAAGGGGCCCGACCTCGGCCAGGCGCTAACCGAGGCGGACCTCGCCGTGAGCCGCCTGCTGCACGCGCGGTTCGGCCCCGACCTGATCGAGGAAGAGACCGCCGACGACCTCGGGCACGTGGCCGCCAAGGCGATGCTGGCGCGCGAGGCCTGGACCTTCGTGGGCGACCCGATCGACGGCACACGACCGTTCGCGGGCGGCCTGTCGGGCTGGGGCGTGATGGCGGCGGCCTGCCGGTCGGGCTGGCCCCGCGCGGGCGTGATGAACCTGCCAGCCTGGAACGAGAATCGCTCCGCCCCCGCCCGCACGGAGAATGCGGAGACCGCCGAGGGCATCTTGTTCGCCGCCTCCGAGGGTCAGGCGTTCTGGGCGCCGACCCGGGGCGGGCGCCGGACGGAGGCGCTGCGCCCGTTGGCCCCCTCCCCCCGCCGGACCGGCCATGTCGGCTGGCTCGCGGTCACCGCCCAGCGCTACACCGTGGATTACGGGCGCGGCTGGTTTCCCTGGAGCGAGGGCGGTACGATCTCGGACGCAGCGCTCCTCGCCACGGGCCGGCTCGACGCGACCTTGAGCAACAACAAGCTGTGGGACCTGGCGCCGATCCTGCCGCTGTTCGAGGCCCTGGGATTCGGCCTCTACCACTGGCCCGACCTCGCCGCCCCGCCGGCCGCCTTCATCGACCTGTTCGACGCGGAGCTGTCCGCCCACGACGACCTCTGGCTGGTCTGCCGGGATCGGGACCAGGCGGCCGACCTGGCGAGGGCGATCCGCCGGGCCTAGCCACCAACCCAACGGGTTGGGAGGCCCTACTGTCTGGCAAGGCCCACAGGAATCGGGGCTCAGCGCCGGCTCCCGCCGAGGGGTATGCCCGTCGGAAACGCATTCTTCCTGGACGCAGCCGGCGACGCCCTCACGCTTCGGCCTCGCCATGGGCCATGATGGCGTCGAGGAGGCCGGGGAAGCGGGCGCCGACGTCCTCACGGCGCAGCGAGATCAGGCAGCGCATCCCTTCGGGCCGGGTGCGCGTCACGCCGGCCTCGCGCAGGATCTTGAGATGGTGCGTCATGGTCGATCGCGGCACGCTTTCGGTAAGGAGGTCGCCGGACGCGCGCTCGCCGGCCATTAGGAGGTCCGACACGACCGCGAGGCGGGTCGGATCGCTTAGCGCGAACAGCACCCGATGCAGGGTCAGCTCGGCGCGGTCGGGGTGAAAGAACTTGCGGGCACTCATGGCGCCTTATATGTACGATTTTCGTCGTAGATCGTAAATAGGCGGCGAGACGTGAAGCCAATCGCGATTCTGGCGCTCGGGATGTTCGCCCTGGGCTTGGATGCGTACGTGGTCGCGGGGCTGCTCCCGAAGATCGGAGCCACGTTCGACATTAGCGCCGGCGAAGCCGGACAGGCTGTCACGGTCTTCACGTTGGCTTACGCCCTGGCGGCGCCGATCTGCGCAGGTCTGCTCGCCGGACGGCCGGTGCGGCGCGTGCTCGGCGTGGCGCTTGCGATCTTCACTCTAGCGAACCTTTTGAGCGCCCTCGCGACCGGCCTGTTCGGGCTGCTCCTGGCCCGGGCGCTCGCCGGCCTCGCGGCCGGCCTCTACGCTCCGGTCGCGATCACATCGGCGGCGGCCCTGGTGGATCCGGGCCGCAAAGGGCGCGCGCTGGCGCTGACGCTGGGCGGCATGAGCACCGGGACGGTGATCGGCGTTCCGGCCGGGTTGTGGATCGCCGACAGGCTCGGCTGGCAGGGCGCGCTCTGGATGGTGACGATCCTGGGTGCGGCAGCGACTGCCGGCATCCTGGCGCGCCTGCCCGACATCATCGCCGCGGAGCCGCCGTCCTGGCGCGCGCGGGCGGCCTTGCTGACCGACGCAGCCATCGTCGCGACGGTGGCGGTCACGTTCCTAACGGCAATCGCCAGCCTCGGTCTCTACACCTACTTGGCATCCCTTCTGGAGCGGGCCGGGCTGGGTGGCGCAGCGGCCTCTCATTTCTGGGCCTGGGGCATCGGCGGGATGGTGGGTAGTTTTTCGGTCGGGCCGCTGATCGACCGGACCCGCGATCCCCGGCGGATCATGGCGGTCATCCTGGCCGCCCTGACGCTGGCGCTCGCATGGCTTCCCGGCCTGCTGGGCGTCTCGCTTCTCGGCTACCTGCCGGTGCTGCTCTGGGGCGCGATGGGCTGGGCCTCGCAGGCGCCGCAGCAGCATGCCCTGCTCCACCTCCGGCCGGAGCATGGCAGCGTCTCGGTCGCGCTGAACAGCTCCGCGAACTATCTCGGCGGCGCGGCGGGCGCGGCGCTCGGGGGCGTGGTGGTCACGCTGGCGGGAATCTCCGCCTTGCCGGTGGCGGCCGCCGCGGTCGCGGCTGGAGGGCTTGCGCTGCAGGTGGTCATCCTGGCTCACGCTCGGCGTGTTGCGGGGGGCTGATAGCGGCCTACTATTCGATCAATTCTCGAGACGGGCCCGGATTTCGAGGATAGAAGTCTTATGCTGGGCGTTTTGACATGCGCGCCGTTGAAAGAGCTGCCATCATGCTGGCATCGACTCGATGTTCACCGTTCGACACAGTCGTCAGCACGGGTGCCGGAACTCGTACACATGACATCCGAAGACGAGATAGTCCGGTATTCGAACAGCAGCTGGACCGATAAGGTCGAGCGTCGGGAAACCATTCCGCTTGATGCGTGCCAGACCGATGAGATGGTCGCCTCGCTCGGCCAGTGCTTGACCGCGGTTTACGCTGTGAACGATGCCGTCGAAGCGGATGATTGTGGCGGCTTCAAGCGCAAGCACCTCGCGCAAGCTAGCAGGAGCATTGAGGAAGCCGCCACATTCCTCGATACGCTGAGCGCCAATCTCACAACATAGACGGACCATGGCCCAATCGGCCCTTTGGCGCGCGCAAATGCGCTGGCAAGCTGCGAGACGCGATAGCCGCAACAGCCATGGCTCGGGCACGCCTCCGGGCGGCCCAGGCGGGACATCCCAACACATGGAAACACGCATTAAGCGGCTCGAAATCAGGGCCAACCTGAAGAGGATCCTGGCCGATACCGCCGAGATCAAGGGGCGTGTGGCATCGATGCCGACGAGCCCGCAGCTGTTCTTGGCTCTGATCGCGGTATTCGTCGCGAGCGGCCTGCTGCGCTGGTTCGGACACTAAGGCGACGCCGCAATCGCAAAAAGAGGCGGCGCGCCGTCATCCGGCGCGCCGCCTTACTCGCAAACCGCAGCGCTCAGTTCAGGGCCACGTTCGCGGGCCGGCGCTCGGCGCCGACCGTGACGTCGCCAATCATCAGGCCCATCGGACCCGAGCGGACCGACACCGTCTCGCCGTCGTGGATCTTGCCCGAGAGCACCAGCTCGGCCAGCGGATCCTGGACGTTCTTCTGGATCACCCGCTTGAGCGGGCGCGCGCCGTAGGCGGGGTCGTAGCCCTTGTCGGCGAGCCAGATCTTGGCCTCCTCGTCGAGGTCGAGGACGATCTTGCGATCCTCCAGGAGCTTCGCCAGGCGCCCGAGCTGGATCTCCACGATCGCCCCCATCTCCGACCGCGCCAAGCGGTGGAACAGGATGATCTCGTCGACCCGGTTCAGGAATTCCGGCCGGAAGTGGCCCCGCACCACGTTCATCACCTCGTCGCGGACCGCATCGGTGTCCTCGCCCGCGGGCTGGTTCACCAGGTACTCGGACCCGAGATTCGAGGTCATGATCAGAAGCGTGTTGCGGAAGTCGACCGTCCGCCCCTGCCCGTCCGTGAGCCGGCCGTCGTCGAGAACCTGCAGCAGGACGTTGAACACGTCCGGATGCGCCTTCTCGACCTCGTCGAACAGCACGACCTGATAGGGCCGCCGCCGGACCGCCTCGGTGAGCGCCCCGCCCTCCTCGTAGCCGACATAGCCCGGAGGCGCGCCGATTAGGCGGGCCACCGCGTGCTTCTCCATGTACTCGGACATGTCGATGCGCACGAGCGCCGTGTCGTCGTCGAACAGGAAGCCGGCGAGCGCCTTGGTCAACTCGGTCTTGCCGACGCCCGTGGGGCCGAGGAACATGAACGAGCCGATCGGCCGGTTCGGGTCCTGAAGCCCCGCCCGCGCGCGCCGGACCGCGGTCGAGACCGCCTCCACCGCCTCGCGCTGGCCGACGACGCGCTTGGCGAGCGCGTCCTCCATGGCGAGCAGCTTCTCGCGCTCGCCCTCCAGCATCTTGTCGACCGGTACGCCGGTCCAGCGCGACACAACCCCGGCGACGTGAGCGGGCGTCACCGCCTCCTCCATCATGCCGTCGCGGCCGCCCTCGGCCTTCTCCTCGATCTCGGCGAGCTGCTTCTCCAGGCCGGGAATCACGCCGTAGGCGAGTTCGCCGGCGCGCTGGTACTGGCCCTGGCGCTGGGCCGCGGCCAGCTCGTTGCGGGCCTCGTCGAGTTTCTTCTTCAGGCCGGCGGCCGTGCCGAGCTTGTCTTTCTCGGCCTTCCACCGGGCCGTGATCGACGCCGAGCGCTCTTCGAGGTCGGCCAGCTCCCGCTCCAGCCGGACCAGCCGGTCGCGGGAGGCGGAATCGGTCTCCTTCTTGAGCGCCTCGGCCTCGATCTTCAGCCGTACGATCTCGCGGTCGACCGAATCGAGTTCCTCGGGCTTCGAATCGACCTGCATGCGCAGGCGCGAGCCAGCCTCGTCGATCAGGTCGATCGCCTTGTCGGGCAGGAACCGGTCGGTGATGTAGCGGTTCGAGAGCGTCGCGGCCGCCACCAGGGCCGAATCCTGGATGCGCACGCCGTGGTGCTGCTCGTACTTCTCCTTCAGCCCGCGCAGGATCGACACCGTGTCCTCCACGGTGGGCTCCGACACGAAGACCGGCTGGAAGCGCCGGGCCAGGGCCGCGTCTTTCTCCACGTGCTTGCGGTACTCGTCCAGCGTGGTCGCGCCGACGCAGTGCAGTTCGCCGCGGGCGAGCGCGGGCTTCAGCAGGTTCGAGGCGTCCATCGCCCCGTCCGCCTTCCCGGCGCCGACCAGCGTGTGCATCTCGTCGATGAACAGGATGATGCCGCCCTCGGCCGCCGTGACCTCGGAGAGCACGCCCTTCAGCCGCTCCTCGAACTCGCCGCGGTACTTCGCGCCGGCGATCAGGGAGCCCATGTCGAGGGCCAGCAGACTCTTGTCCTTAAGCGATTCCGGCACGTCGCCGTTGATGATGCGCAGGGCCAGGCCCTCCACGATCGCGGTCTTGCCGACGCCGGGCTCGCCGATCAGGACGGGGTTGTTCTTGGTGCGCCGCGACAGGACCTGGATGGTCCGCCGGATCTCCTCGTCGCGGCCGATCACCGGGTCGAGCTTGCCGTCCCGGGCGGCCTCGGTGAGGTCGCGGGCATATTTCTTCAGCGCGTCGTAGGCGTTCTCGGCCGAAGCGTTGTCGGCGGTGCGGCCCTTGCGGAGCGCATTGATCGCCCCGTTCAGCGACGCGGGCGTGACGCCCGCCGCCTGCAGCGCGCGGCCGGCCTCGGATTCCTTCTCCACCGCCAGGGCGAGAAGCAGGCGCTCGACCGTGACGAAGGAATCGCCGGCCTTCTTGGCGGCGGTCTCTGCGGTGTCGAACAGGCGCATCAGCTCGCGCGTCGCCTGCGGGGCCGACGCGTTGCCGGAAACCTTCGGCTGCTTGGCGAGCCACTGCTCGGTCTGCGCCAGCGCGACCCGCGACTGCCCGCCCGCGCGGTCGATCAGACCGGCGCACAGGCCCTCGGGATCGTCGAGCAGCACCTTGAGCAGGTGCCCCGGCTGAAGCTGCGGATGGCCCTCGCGCATCGCGAGGTTCTGCGCCGCCTGGACGAAGCCGCGGGCGCGCTCGGTGTAGAGTTCGAAATTCATGCGTGTCTCACCCTCCCGTGCCGGCATCCGCCGCCCGAGATGGCGCGGCCCTGCCGAAACGTCGCCCCCCGGCACTCTGCCGCGAGGGACCCCGGCGCCGAAAGCCGCCGGTGATCCGGATGTGGTGTTGTATTTGCGCACCACAAGGGCTTCGGCACTTGCGCGGCACAGCTTTTCCAAGCCACCTTCGCGCCATGCAAGCCGCGCACGACATCGGCCTCCTCGGCCTCTACCGCTACCCCGTGAAGGGGCTAAGTCCCGAGCCTTTGGAACGGGCGGAGCTGGAGACCAGCGGCTTCTTCCCGGGGGACCGGCTCTATGCCATCGAGAACGGGCCTTCGGGCTTCAACCCGGTGGCGCCGCGGCACCAGCCAAAGACCAAGTACCTGATGCTGATGCGCGACGAGGCGCTGGCCCGCCTGCGCACCCGTTACGACGACGCCACCGCGACCCTCACGGTGGAGCATGCCGGCGAAACGCTGGCCTTCCGGCTCGACACGGAGGCCGGTCGCGACGGGCTGGCCGACCTGATGCGGCGCTACCTCCCGGAGAGCCTGCGGGGTGAACCGAAGGTGCTCGCGGCGCCGCCGCAATACCGGTTCACCGATTCGCCCACCGGCTACGTCTCGCTGATCAACCGGGCGAGCGTGACGGCCGTCGAAGACTATCTCGGCGCGCCGGTCGATCCGCTGCGGTTCCGTGGCAACCTGCTGGTCGATGGGCTGGCGCCGTTCGCCGAGCTCGACATGGTCGGGCGGGTGATCGAGGCCCCGACCGGATTGCGGCTCAAGGTGACCAAGCGCACGGTGCGCTGCGCCGCCACCAACGTCGATCCGGTGAGCGGCGTGCGCGACCTCGACATCCCCTGGACTCTCGACGCACGGCTCGGCCACCGCGACCTCGGCGTCTACGCCGAGGTGATCGCCGGCGGAGCGCTGGCCGTGGGCGATACGCTGCGCACCGTCGGTTGAGCTGCGCTGCCTACAGCCGGGCCACGTAGGCCGCCAGATCCTTGATGTCGGCCTCGCTCAGGCCCTGCGCGACTTCGTTCATCGCGGGGTCGTAGCCCGGCCGGGCGTTCGACTTGTAGGCCGCGAGCGCCTGCGCGAGGACCTCTTCCCGCTGCGCCCGGATTCGGGGAATCGCATCCCGGCCGGCCAAGTCGGCGCCGTGGCAGGAATTGCACTGGTGCTTGGAGACCAGCGCCTGCGCGCGTGCCACCAGGGCCGGGTCCGCAGCCGGCCCCGACCACGCGGGGGGCGGCAGGGTCGCGACCGCATCAGCATAGGCGCGCAGGTCGTCGTCGGAGAAGCCGGCGGCGACGTCGTTCATCGGCGGGGCCTCACGCTGCTTCTCCCGGAACTGGAACAGCTGCGTCACGACATAATCCGCCTGCTGTCCGCCGAGCGAGGGTACGCCCTCGGTCTCGGAGGTGCCGCTCCCGTGGCAGGCCACGCACGGGGCCAGCCGCTCCGGCACGGCCGACTGGGGTACGGTCGACTGGGGCGCGGCCAGAGCCGCCCCCGCCAACAGGGCGCCGAGGGGCAGCGCGAGCCCCCGGACAACCCCGATCCTCGACGAACCGCGCATCACTGGCCGTAGCTGACGCGGTAGATCGCGCCGTTGTAATCGTCCGAGACGAGCAGCGACCCGTCCTTGGCGACCAGCACGTCCGCCGGGCGCCCGGCATACTTGTTGTCCTGCAGGAAGCCGGTCAGGAACGGCTCGACGGATGCGACCTTGCCGTCCGGGCCGAGCTTCGCCATCACCACGTCGCCCCCGAGCTTCGTCGTGCGGTTCCAGGACCCGTGCCGGGCGATGAAGACCGCATCCTTGTAAGCCTCCGGGAACTGCGCGCCGGTGTAGAACCGCATGCCGAGCGAGGCCGTGTGCGGCCCGAGCAGGCCCGCCGGGGCCGTGAATTCCGAGCAGGAATGGCCCCAGCCGTATTCGGGATCGGTGAACGTGCCCTGGTGGCAGAACGGGTAGCCGAAATGCTGCTTGCCGGGTTCGGTCAGCACGTTCAGCTCGTCGTTCGGGATGTCCTCAGAGACCCAGTCGCGGCCATTGTCAGTGAACCAGAGCTGCTTGGTCTTCGGGTTCCAGTCGAAGCCCACCGTGTTGCGCACCCCGCGGGCGACCACCTCGGCGTTCTTGCCATCGAGATCGATGCGCCGGATCTGGGCGTGCGTGTCCGGGGGCATCACGATGTTGCCGGGCGCGCCGACCGGGACGTAGAGCTTGTTGTCCGGACCGATGGCGATGAACTTCCAGCCATGGGCCTCGTCCTTCGGCAGGTCGTCGTAGACGAGGGTCGGCTTCTCGGCGCCATCGAGGTGCTTGGCGATGTCGTCGTAGCGCCAGATCTTGGACAGCTCGGCCACGTACAGGGCGCCGTCGTGGAACGCGACGCCGTTCGGACGGTGGAGGCCGGACGCGATGGTCTTCACCACGCGCTTGCCGTCCGGCCCGGCCTGCGGCAGCACCGCGTAGACCTTGCCGACCGTGCGGGTGCCGATGAACAGCGTGCCGTCCGGCGCCTGCGTCATCGAGCGCGCGTTGGCGAGGCCGCTGGCATAGACCTCGACCTTGAAGCCCTCCGGCACCTTCAGCTTGTCGAGCGGCAGCTTGGCGGCGGCGGTGGCCAGGGGTGGCCCCGCTACCGGGGCGAGCTTGGCCGCGTCCCCGCCTTCGGGGCGTCCGTAGAGCGCCGAGCCGCGGTCGACCTGCACGGTGGCCGGGGGCGCCGAGCTGGCCGGCGTCTCCTGAGCGCGCGATCCGCCCGGAGCGAGGGTCCCGAGGCCCAGGCAGGCGAGCGCGGTGGCGAGCCCGCGGCTCAGGATCGGCTTGCTGGCTGGAATCATGGTGTCTCCCGATACGGCCGGCGTCTTGGATCGCCCGGTCCGGTCTGTACTCATTATTCAACGTCTAGCCGTGCAAGGCGAGCCCGCGGACAACCCTCGCGCGACAGCGGGATGCGGTCGTCACCCGCGCTCCGCTATCCGCTTCGCCGGTGGGCAGGCGTGTCGGCGACGTGCCCGTCCGAGAGAACCTTGCCTTTTGGCGGGTGATCTCCGAAAACGCGCGCGTCCGGAACGCTCGCGCTTGGCCGGGGCCCCCGGCGTCCGCCGCGGCCCGGCCGGGGCAGCATTCCGATCCGGTTCGAGGACACGTATCGATGATCGATTACGCGCAGGCGCGGCGGATGATGGTCGACTGCCAGTTGCGGACCTTCGACGTGAACGACAACGCGGTGCTCGACGCGTTCGACACGGTGCCGCGCGAGACCTTCGTGCCGAAAGGCCGCGAGCCGTTCGCCTACATCGATCAGACCCTGAATCTCGCCGGGGCCAACGGCGAGGCCCGTTGCCTGCTGGCGCCGATGGTGCTGGCCCGACTGATCCAGGCCCTTAAGATCCGGCCCGGCGCCAGCGCCCTCGATGTCGGCAGCGGCACCGGTTACGCTGCGGCCGTGATGGCGGAACTCGGCGCGGACGTGACCGCTCTGGAATCGGCGCCCGGTTTCGCCGAGGCGGTCCGTGGCAAACTCGGAACCTCGGCCCGGGTGATCGAGGGTCCGCTGGAGGCCGGCGCCCCCAAGCAGGCCCCGTTCGACGTCATCCTGATCAACGGCCGCGTCGAGGTCAGGCCGCAGGCGCTGCTCGACCAACTCAAGGACGACGGCCGCCTGGCCTGCGTGTTCGGCCCTCATCGCAACGCCAAGGCGACCCTGTTCGTGCGCGCCGGCGACGCCTTCGGCTCCCGCCCGCTGTTCGACGCCTCGCTGCCGCTCCTCGACGCGTTCGCCGCCGAGGTCGGGTTCGCGTTCTGAGCCGGACGGGAGAGCCGTTTCCGATCTTGGGGGGACCGGGCAGGCAAACCGGTCGCGCGGACAAGTTTTGGCCTGACGGGACAGCCCTGCGCCGCTACAGCCACTCGGCGGACCCGATCGAGGGCGCCTTCACGGCTGGCCCGACGGCCCGACGGCCCGGATGGTAATCGCGCAATCCGGCCCCGCCGCTGCGCGCGGCCAAGTGCCCGCGCGAGGGCCAATCCCGCTCCGTTGCGCCGCACAAGCCCCACACGGCCCCGCTCCGAGCCCGGAGCGTCGGCGCCCCTCGGATCTTAGCTCTAGACCAAAACTCTATACACCCTGTAATAAGGCGCTAGCTGAACGCTTAAACTCACCGACATTTTAGGAAAACCCAATGGGCGCACGCGTGACGAGGAATAAATGGGTATTCCCAACCGTTGCGGCCATGGTCGGGCTCGCCACCGTGGCGGGATGTCGGGAGCTGAAAGCGCAGGGCGAGCCGCTGCAGCTCTGCCGGTATAAGAAGGTTTTCGCCGACGATTTCAACGACTTGAGCGTATCGAAGTCCAACAACGAGCGGGCGCGATGGTCGGCCCACACGCCCTGGAACGGCGATTTCGGCGATGCACAATTCATCGACCCGATCGATATCTTCGCCGACCCTGAGAAGAATGCACCGTTCATCGTCAAGGACGGAATCCTGAAGATCCGGGCCCGGAAGCACGAGAACGGGAAATGGACGTCGGGCCTCCTGTCCTCGGCCGATCCCACCACCGCCGGCTTCGCGCTGATGTACGGATATTTCGAAGCCCGGATGAAGCTTCCGCCGGGTCCGGGCGTATGGCCCGCCTTCTGGCTGAACTCGAACAAGTCGAAGGACGACAAGACGCCGTCGGTCGAGATCGACGTGCTGGAATACTACGGCCAGTTCCCGGACGGATTCCATTCGGTCTGGCACATCTGGGACAAGGTCGACCCGAAGAAGAACACCGGCGGCGAGATCATCACCTCGGTCCCGAGCGGCTCGCTGAACGACAGCTTCCACACCTACGGGGTCGATGTCACGAAGGAGTGGATCGTATTCTATCTCGACCGGCGCGAGATCGGCCGGACGCCGACGCCGCCCGAGCACACCAAGCCTCTGATGATCCTCGTCAACCTCGCCCTCGGCTCCGGCTGGCCGATCGACAAGACGCCCAACCCGTCCGACCTGCTGGTCGATTACGTCTACGCCTTCGCCCCCGACGAGGCGAAGCGCGACGCCGTCTGCAAGGAGTGAGGCTCTACGACGGGCCGCCTTCGTTCAGCACCGCGCGCCGAACCGCATGTCGGTTCGACGTAGGTCTCGGTATCGCGATTCTCGGTATCGCGATGGCGAAACCCTCGAAGGCGGATCCCGTCCCGGCCAAGTTCGCGGCTTCATTGAACCAGCGACGCCGGTACTAATCAGCGAATTTGTTTCTGAATATTATTAACTTTCGGATCATCCACTGCACATATCGCACGCGGTGCACCATGCTGTTGCCAACCATCCGGATTGGCGGGCATGTCGGGTCTTGGGTGGGCGATGTGTCCGCGGTGGCTATACGCACCGATTTTTAGGGTTAAAACGGCCTCATGCGTCTTCCCAGAACCGCGGCCGCCCGGATCATCTCCTGCGACGTATTTGATACGCTGCTCCACCGGGATCACCGTGCCGAGCGTCAGCGGTTCAACGATATCGCCGTGCTCGCCGCGCGGCACCTGGCCGCCGAACGGCGGATCGTGCGGCATCCCGGGGCGATCTACGACGCCCGGATCGACGTCCAGAAGCAGGCCTATCGGGCGCTCGACCTCTCGTGTCCCACCGGGGATGTCCGGTTCGCCGACATGATCGACGCGATGGGACGGATCCTCAGCCTCGACGCGCAGGCCGCAGAGGTCCTGCACGAGGCCGAGATCGCGGTCGAGATCGCTCAGTTGGCGGCCAACAAGGTCCTGCTGGCGTGGCTGCGCGAGCAGGCGCAGGCGGGATGCCGGATCATCGCCGTCAGCGACACCTATCATCGGGGCGAGACGATCGCGCAGTTGCTCGCCGCGCACGCCCCCGACCATCCGGTCGCCCGGATCTACGCCAGCGCCGACCACAACGCGACGAAGCGGACCGGCGCCCTGTTCGAGGTCGTGCTGCGCCATGAGGACGTCGCAGCGGCCGACATCCTCCATATCGGCGACGACACGACGGCGGACGTCACGATGGCCCAGGCCGCGGGATTGCGCACCCTGCAGGTCCTGCGACCGAAGCACCTCGTCTTCCGGCGCCGGGCCGATGCCGTGCGCGCCCGCGCGCTCCACGGGCTCCGGATCCGCGCGGGGCGGGTGTCGCAGGCGGGCGGGCCGGCGTGACGGTGCCCGACTCAGGCCGGCTCGACGCGGAGGCGTTCGGGCGCGTCGCGCTCGGCCCGATCCTGGCCGAGTTCTGCCTCCGCCTCTGGATGTTCGAGCGGTTCCTGCAGGGCGAGGACGCCGTCCTCCTGTTCTGCGCCCGGGGCGGCCTGCGCCTGAGGCTGGCCTACGAGCATTTCCTGAAGCGGGCCGACCTGCCCCAACGCCTGCCGCACGCCGACCTGATGGTGTCGCGCCTCGTCGCGGCCAAGTCGGCCTTCGATCCACCGAGCCCGGGGGTCCTGTCCGAACTCGAACGCGAGTTCAGCGGCCAGTCGATGGCCGAGATCGCAGCCGCCCTGGCACAACGCGACGACCTCGACCTCCCGCCGGCATGGCGCGAGCCGTTCGAGAAGACGGTGTTCACCACCCTGTTGGCCGGGAAAGAGCCCGGCGTGGCGATGCTGCACCGCGCGGTCGCCGAGCAGGATGCGCTGTTCCGCGCCCATCTGGCGGCCTGCACGGGCGAGCGCCGCCACGGCATCCTGGTCGATACCGGCCTGTACGGCAGCACGCTGCGGATCCTCCAGGAGGGCATTCCGGATCGGCAATGGTCCGGGCTCCAATTTGCCCGCTGCAACTACAAGCGGCTTCCGACGCCACATTTTTCCCGTCTGGTGGGCCTGAGCGTCGAAAGCGACGGATACAAGCCGTGGGACGTCCGAACCTCGGCACTCCGCTTTTGGCAATTGATCGAGGCGTGCCTCGAACCGGATCTCCCGAGCGTTCGGACCTTCACGGCCGGCGAGGATGGAGCCGCGCCGCGGGCCAATCTCCAGATCCCCGGCTGGGAGAACCGCATCGCGCCCGCGCAGCCCGGCTTGTTCACCGGCGTCCTCGCCTACATCGAGAGCCTGGGGCCGGACACGCTGCACAGGGTTCAGCCGGATGCGGCGCAGGCTTGGCAGTTTCTCAAGGATGCCGTCGTCTGGCCGAACGAGCAGGCTGTCACGGCCTTGAACCTCGGCCATCGGTCGCGGGATTTCGGACGGACCGAGCTGCGCGCACAGTTTGCCAACCCGGCCGCGATCAACCCGGTGCAGCAGATCCGCGAAAGCCTCTGGCGCGAGGGCGCCGTCATTCGGACGTTCCCGCGGGGAGGCCGGCTCGCGCTCCCGCTCATCGAGTTGCTCTATGCAGGCCGTGCCCTGCGCTCGGAATTGCGGGCGCTGCGCCGACGCAGCCCAAGGGCTTAGAGCGCTCGCGGCCGAAGTGGCTGGCGATTCAGTGTAAGCAAGGGCACAGAGCCGTTCCCGGCGGCAACGCGATCGAGAACGACTCTCGCTGCAACGTGCCAGGCAGCGTCCGGCCGGGGCCGTTAAAGGTGGTCTCGACCATGACCAATTCGCTGCACACAACGCGGATATAAGTACTGATCCGGCCTTGGCCGTGTCTTTCACCGCTATATTTCTGCCGTTAGGTCTATCTCTTCGCTTGGGGGGATTTTCGGCACCTCAAGCCAGTTAGAATGTGCGCCCGCGCCGGCGACTTCTGCAAGCCTGATCGGTTGGCAAAAACCGACGTTCAGAAAGAATAATGATAGTTATTGGCCTTAACGATCATCTCGTTAAGCAGTTGATATTCCAGCTGGATGGTTGCGCGCGCAGCCATCTGAGCTACAAAAAACTGCGATGTGATGAAGCCATATCGGTCGCCGGAGCGTTAACGGCCCGAGAAACCGATCCCCCATCATGCGGATGTGAGGAAACGATGGTATGTTAGAAATCTATCAGAGTGAGACGTACGCAGAGAACAATCCAAGCTGGCACGAGGAGGACGCACCCTGGAAGGCGACGCAGATCGCCCGGATTATGAACAAGAACGCCGTCACGTTCGACACGCTCTGCGAAGTCGGATGCGGGACCGGCGACATCCTGCTCAACCTGGAACGGGCCTTCAATTTTTCGAAGGGCTACGGATACGAGGTCTCCCCGCACGCCTACCAGCGCGCCAAGCGCAAGGAGACGAGCCGGACCAAGTTCTACCTCGAGAGCGTGTTCGACGCTGAGGCTCCGCCATTCGATGTGATGCTGGCGATCGATGTGATCGAGCACGTCGAGGATTACATCGGCTTCATGAAGCAGATGCGCCCCCTGGCCAAATACAAGATCTTCCATATCCCGCTGGATCTGTCGGTGCAGTCGCTGTTCCGTGAGCGACCGATCATGAACCTGCGCAAGAGCGTCGGCCACCTGCACTACTTCTTCAAGGAATCGGCGCTGGCGACCCTGCGGGATTGCGGTTACCGGATCATCGATCACGCCTATACGGCGGGCCGCCTCGAATTGCCCAATCAGGCGCTCTCGAGCCGCCTCATGAAGATTCCGCGCCGGGCGATGTTCTCCCTGAACCAGGATCTCACGGTGCGGGTCCTCGGCGGCTATTCCCTGCTGGTCCTGGCCGAATAAGCAGGATCGATCGCGCCCTGAAGCCTCCTCGATCCCCTGCGCCGTTTCGGGGGGCGGTGCCCGCGCGGGCAGCGTCCGTTTCTTGTACCCGGACGAATGACGGCGTAAGGATCGGGCGCCTCAAGGCTCGTTTACTAGTAATATCGTCTCGATTGTGCAAAACGGGTTTCAGCAATTGAAAAGGCAGCGCCGGCTTGAGACAGTGACGTTCGCCAGGCTAAATATTCAGAGGAACCTTTGTTCATAGTGGCGACATCAATAAGTTTCAGGCCAATTCGAAGTTGGAGTTTATCGGCGGCATGACGGCGGCTGAATCGTTTGGGATCAATGGTCGCTTCCTGACGCAATCGATGACCGGCGTCCAGCGGTACGCGCTGAACGTGACCCGCGCCATAAGCCACGCTGCTGCGGCGCAGGGAGCCGAAATCCCTTTGCTGGCGCCGGCCGGCACTCAGGATCCCGGCTTGACGGGGACGCCGCTCAGGCACGCCGGCCGCTCGGGCGGCCATGCCTGGGAGCAGGCCGTTCTGCCGCGTGCGTGGCCGGGCCCGCTGCTCAATCTGTGCAACACCGCGCCGGCCTTCAAGGCGGATCAGGTGGTCTGCATCCACGATGCGAACGTGTTCCTGGAACCCGAGAGCTACAGCACCGCGTTCCGCACGTTCTACCGGACTCTGCAGCCGTTGCTGGCGCGGCGCGCGGCGCGGATCTCGACCGTCTCGGACTTTTCCGCCGGTCAGATCGCGCAGCATCTGTCCCTGAAGGTTTCCGACATCGTCGTCCTGCCCAATGGGCACGAGCACGTCCACGCCTGGGATCCCACGCGGGCGAGCCGGGCGCTATCGGCGCCGCGGCGCAACCCGGACGGGACCGAGCGGCCGTTCGTACTGGCGCTGGGTTCGCGCGCGCGCCACAAGAATCTCGGTCTGCTGCTCGGCCTGGCGAGCGCGTTCGCCGATCTCGGCGTCGACCTGATCATCGCCGGCGGCCAGGCCGGGATCTTCGCCGCGGAGGCGTTGCAGCGCAGCGAGAACGTGCAGCATCTCGGCTTCGTGACAGACGACGATCTCGCCTACCTTCTCGAACGCGCCCTGTGCCTGGCGTTCCCGTCGCTGACCGAGGGGTTCGGGCTTCCGGCGCTCGAGGCGATGGCGTGGGGCTGCCCTGTCATCTCCACCGATCGGGCGAGCCTGCCGGAGATCTGCGGCACCGCCGCGCTCCTCGCGCCCCCCGATCGACCGGAGCTTTGGTTGGCGCATGTCCGGGCCCTTCTGGGCAGCGCCAGTCTTCGGGAGGACCTGATCGGCCGCGGACGCGGCCAGGCCGCCCAGTTCTCCTGGGTCGAGACCGCGCAGGGTTACATGGATGTGATGCGGGCGCCCAAGCGGCGAGACGTCGGGCGGCCCCGCACGGCGTCGGCCGCGCCGAACATCGCGGTCGTGATCGCGACCCTGGGTCGGCCGGAGGTCGTGGCGCAGACCCTGCGACGCATCCTCGATCGGCAGACCTACAAACCGGCCTCGGTGATCATCTCGTGCATCAAGCCGGAGGATGCCGGCGAGGCCGCGACCTGGAGCGACGTGACGGTCGTCACCGGCCGCCCGGGCCTGGCGACCCAGCGCAACGCTGCGCTTGCCGCCCTGCCCGACACCGTCGATGTCGTCGCCTTCTTCGACGACGACTTCGTGCCGGAGGCCCACTGGCTCGATGTCGCCGCCCGGCTGTTCCGCGACGAGCCGGATATCGTCGCCGTCACGGGCGACGTGCTGGCGGACGGCATCAAGGGGCCCGGCCTGAGCTTCGCAGAGGTCGACCGCCTCTTGAGCGAGAGCGGGCCGTTCGTCCCGGCGCCGCTGATCGAGCCGTTCAGCCCGTACGGCTGCAACATGGCGTTCCGGCGCTCGGCCATCGGCAGCCTGCGGTTCGACGAGCGCCTGGTCCTCTACGGCTGGCTGGAAGACCGCGATTTCGGCGCCGCCCTGAGGGCGAAGGGCGGACGGCTCGTGAAATGCATGGCGGCGCGCGGCGTCCACATGGGTGTGAAGGGCGGCCGGATCGCCGGCGACCGCCTCGGCTATTCGCAGGTGGTTAATCCCCTGTACATGCTGCGTAAGGGAACGATGACTTACGCTCAGGTGGCCGACCACTTGTTTCGCAATTTCACCAGCAATCTGGCCCGATCGGCCGTCCCCGAGCCGTTCATCGATCGGCGCGGCCGATTGCGGGGCAACCTGCGAGGCGCCGCCGACGCGCTCCTGGGACGCCTCGAACCTGAACGGGCCCTAGAGATCCGACGGAAAGCCGTGAGATGAGCGCGCACGATCAAAATCGGATCTCGCAGGACCGGCCGCAGGTCGTCTGGCCGTTCCCGGAGGCCACCTCCGTAGGCGTTCCGGACGGCCCCCTAGCTGTGATCACGGCTGCCCTGAAGGCGGCCCGGCGCCACAAGTTCGTGGTGGGACTCTGGATCCTGTTCTGCGTGGGCGTCGCCGCGCTGTACGCGGCCACCGCCACGCCGGTATTCACCGCGACCGCGACCCTGTTGCTCGAGCCGCGCCGCCAGGCCGGTTCCGGATCGCCGGAGGGCTCGCTCGCGCCGAGCCTCGACGGCGGCCGCGCCGAGAGCGAAATCCAGGTGCTCCGCTCCGAGCGCCTGCTGTTCAACGTCTTTAACAGCCTCGGGCTCGCCAACAGCCCGGAATTCGGCGCGTCCTCCGCCGGCAAGTCCGAGCGGTCGGGGCTGAGCATCAAGTCGTTGCTCGGCATTCCCGAGCCGCCGCCGCCGAGCCCCGAGGTCGTACAGCAGCGCCAGTTCGAAAGCTTCGCGCAGCAATTCGGCGTGCGGCGGGTCGGACAATCCTACGTCGTCGAGGTCTCCTACAGCTCACCCAATCCGACCTTGGCGCGCCGGATCGCGAACGCCGCGGTCTCGGCCTATCTCTGGCAGTCGATCGCCGCGAAAGCCGACGCCGCCAAGAACGGCGCCGAGTTCCTGCAGGGCCGCGTCAACGCCCTCACCTCGCAGGCGCGGTCGGCGGCGACGGCCGTGTCCAACGGCAGCCTTCCCGACGCGCCGACCCCGGACGCCGATGCCCGGGTGATCGGGGCCGCCCTCCAGCCCCTCCGGCCGTCGGCACCGCGCAAGGCGCTGATCCTGGGCCTCGGCCTGACGGTCGGGCTCGTTGGCGGGTTGCTGGCCGTCGCCCTGCGGCAGGCGCTCGACCGGCGGATCCGCACCCCCCAGGATCTGGTCCAGCGCGTCGGCATCCCGTGTCTCGCCATCATGCCCGACGTGTCGCGCAAGGGCGTGGCCGGACGGCGCGGCCCGACGGACCTGCGCTCCGCCACGACGCTGTGGCTCGGTAACAGCGGCTTCGCATCCGGCATCCGCGATCTGCGGACATCGATCCAGCTCGCCCTGTCGAGCCGTCCCGGAGACAGCGAGGCCGTCGTCGCTCTCGTCGGCTGCACGGCGAATTCCGGGACCTCGCTGATCGGGCTTAACCTGGCCCGGATCATCCGGGAGAGCGGCCGGTCGGTGACGATGATCGACGCCGACATCCACGGATCCGCCCCGCGCTCGCTGACCTACGACGTCGACAACTGGGACGGGACCTGCCTGGCCGATCTGATCGAGGATCCGAGCCGCATCCCCGGCGCCAAGCTGCTCGATTACGGCGGGATCTCCGTGCTGCCCGCGCGCCTGCCGAACACGGCGGCCAACAGCCGCGTCTACCTGGGGGCACCGGCCTTCCAGAAGGTACTCGACCACATGCGGCAGACGGGTTCCGTCATCCTCGACCTGCCGCCCCTGTCGGTCTCCGCCGAGACCCGGGCCGCGGCCCGGCGCGCCGATGCGGTGATCATCGTGGCCGAGGCCGGACGCACCACGGTCGACGAACTGTCGGATGCCGTGAACGGCCTGCGCAGCGCCGGCGCCAGCGTGATCGGTGCCGTCCTCAATCGCGCCTAGAGCCGTTCCCGTAAGGTGCCGGCCGCCGTTCGCTCGACGATGATGCGGGCCGGAAAACCAGCGCACCGATTCGCTATCGGTTTCGTGCACGACGCGCGCGTCGCGTCGTGCCACGGGGCCGGTTCGTATCCCGGTGCGCCGCCTACCCCCGAACCGCCCTCCGCTCCGGTGGGGATCGCCTGACGATTCGCCGTCCCCGCTGCCTTCGGCGATCATCACCCCTGCCCGCCTCGACTCAGAGTGTCCCCGATGGCCCCCGCGACGGATCGAAAGATCAAAGTCCTTTATTGCCAGCCCGGCACGACGGTGTTTGCGGGGATCGAGCGCGTCAACGACGCAATCTGCACGGAACTGGCCGAAACCTACGGCGACACGTTCGATGTCGATGTCCTGCTCGTCTCCGAGCACAAGAACCATCCGCCCCTCCCGCGGACCTACACCATCGTCCGGCGCCCGGGATCGACGCGCCTCGGCCTGATACGGGCGTTCCGCAGCGTCGTGCGCGAGAAGCACTACGATCTCGTCGTCGTTCCGCAGATCGAACCGGCGGTGATCTTCTGGTTCTCGCGCCTGGGCTTGAAGCAGCCCATTGCGATGCACCTCCACGGGAATCCGCGCCGGGAGAGCGGGCACCTGAAGGCGAAGATCCTGTTCTTCCTCCTCCGGCATCTCGTCCTTCGCCGCGTGGCCGTGGTGTTCGGCACCTCGCCCCGGCAGCTTCGCGCCTTCACCGAGGACTTCAACTGCCGCAGGCCGACGGTCTGGGTGCCGAACCCGGTGCGGACATTCGAAGCGCCCGGGCCCGACGACAAGCCGACGGCCGGCCTGGTGACGTTCGTGAATGTCGGACGCTACGATTACCAGAAGGGCCAGGACATCCTGGTCGACGCGTTCGCCGCGCTCTACAAGCGCCGGCAGGATATCCGGCTGCGTCTCGTCGGCCACGGCGCCGACAAGCCCGCCCTGTCCGAGCAGATCCAGCGCCTCGGCCTCGGTGACGTCGTCACGCTCGAGTATCATCCCGACAACCCGCAGCAGGTGCTCTACGCGAGCGACGTCTTCGTCGCGACGTCGCGATGGGAGGGCTGGTCGCTTGCCATCTGCGAGGCGCTCCGGTGCGGGCTGCCGGTCATCTCGACCGATTGCGAGTTCGGGCCGAGCGACATCCTGATCGACCGTCGCCTCGGGCAACTCGTCCCATCGGGCGACGAGGCCGCCCTCGTCGAGGCCATGAACGACTATTGCGACCGGATCGACGAAGAGAGAACGTTCGCGGATTACAGGCGGCAGAATATCGATCGGTACAGCGTCGAGAACTCGACGAAGATCCACGCGGACGCCATCAGGCAAGCCGTCGAGGCGTCCCGGCGGGTCTGAGCGCGCACGCAACGGACCGGGCAGCGGAACCGCTCCGGTGCACCGGCCCTATGATCCGCTTCAGGGGCGTTGCGCTATCGGAGCGCGCTTCGCACGTGGCCCAGGGCGATCGGGCCGGGCAGCAGCCTCGGAGCCGGCGCGGCCGCGATCCGCTGACGCTCCGGCCAGGCGGACGCCACGCCGGCGAAGACGTAGAACAGCAGGCTCTGGTCGACCGTGGGTCCGGCGATGATGGCGCCCGTCAGCAGGGACAGGCAGGCGACCCGGGCGGCGGAGCGCACGTCGCTCGGATAGCTGCGAGGCTCGCCCCGGCGCACACCGAAGACGGTCGCGATGAACAACAGGTAGAACACGGCCCCCGGGACGCCGACATTCGACAGGATCGCCAGCGGGAAGCTGGAGGTCCGGTTGGTGCCGAGACCGACGCCCAGGCCCCAGGTATCGAAGAAGTTTTGCAGAGCCAGGGCGTTCCAGGACGAGCGCTGGACGCCGGACTCCGTCTGCCCCTTGCTCAGGATCAGCGCATCGACGTATTCGTAGATCTTCTCGCCGACCCCCTCGGTCGCCAGCACCAGCAGGACGATCAGGCAGAGGATGAGCGGGCCGAGGACGACCGTCGCGGCGCTGAACCGGTCCTGCGGGCGCAGGCTGCACCGCTGCAGCGCGGTGGCGTAGAGCAGCCCCAGCACGACGACGGCGCCGACCAGCCCGGTCGACGAGGTCGAGATCACCACGAACACCAGGGAAAGCAGGGCCAGGGTTCCTGTGACGAGGGGCTTTCGTCCGCACAACCACAGCATGCCGGTGAAGCCGAGCGCCCCCAGCGTCATGCTGGCGAAGGCGGACGCTTCCGGCCAGGAGCCGATGATCCGCCGCATCGTGCCGACCACCTCCTCGTCGTGGAAGGTGTACTGGGCGTTCCGGATGAACTGGAGCGCCTCCTGCGTGCCGGTGGCGCTGGTCACCAGGTCGAGGATGCCAAAGCCGATATTGGTGGCCGCGTAGGCGATCAGCGCGGTGGCGAGCGTCTCGAGGCCCCGCAGCGTCGATCCCACGGTCGCGATCATGAGGAAGCAGAACAGGTCGCCGATCAGATAGATCGGCTGGGTCAGGTTGCTGGAGACCGGTCCCAGCGGCACCGAGCCGTCACTGGTGCTTTGATACGCCGAGGTCCCGAGCGGGATGATGTAGGTCGCGTCGGCGAACAGCCGCGGCATGACATAGCTGCTCAGCACGCCGTACAGGACGAGGCACATCAGCCAGAAGCCCGGCTCTGTGATCTTGAGCGCCTCCAGCGTCTCGACGGCCGTCTTGCGCCAGAACAGGGTCGAGATGCCCAGGAAGACCAGAAACAGGTGAGCCGGCTGGATGTTGGCGCCGCCGAGCAGGAGCGCGGCTGCGGACCCGAGCGTGCAGAACACCACGAACGCCACGACGGTGGATCGGGTGCCGAAGAGCAGGCAGAACAACCCGACGACGATCGTGATCGCACCGATCGGTTCGAAGCTCATGATCCGCCCGCCTCGAGAATGTAACCGCTCAACAGGAATCCCTCCCTTCCGGTGCCACGACCGGCTGGGGCGCCGAGGACATCGGTCCAGCACCGAGACCCTGGAACCGCTCCCGATCGCGTCGCGACGGGGACCCGTTCCAAGGCCTTGATGCGACGCGCTCGCCGCCGCCGAACCGGTCTCCGCTTCGGCGGCGAGCGCTCTGGAGCATCGTTCCGAAAGGCGGCCCCCGGCGTTCGGAAACAGTCGATGCGGATCGACGATCTAGGACATCGTGCCGGTTTCGATATCCGGCACGATCCATCAGCGGTCCGCGCTCTCCGCGGCCCGGCGGACGGCTTCGGCGGAGGCCGGGCCGGTGCGGTTCGTAGTAACACCCTCCAACGGCCGGAGCGGCGCGGCGGCTTGCGGCCCTTCCCCGGACTTGCCGCCCTGCTGCCGGATCAGGGTGACACGGACGACATCGCCCGGCTCGACCTGCCCGTCTTCCTGCGCCAGCCACGTGTTCGAGCGGTCCCCCGCCCTGCGGGTCACCTCGTACCGTGCGGTCAGCATGTCGCTGCCATCCTCGGAGCTGCCGACAATCTGCGACTCGGCATCCGCCGAGAGCCGCCCGGCGGTCAGCGCCTTCTCGTCGTTCTGCCCGAGCTTGAGGCGGATGTCGGAGGCCTCGGCCAGGGCATCACGCCGGAACCGGGACCGGAGGTCGATGATGTCGCGATCGGCTCGGGTCAGGCTCTGCTGGGCACGCAGCATCGCAACCTGCACGTCCAGCCGGTTGCTCTCGAACGCGGCCTGGCTCTGCTCGGCGGCCAGCTTCCGCGGCGTGATGGCCAGTCCCTTGGACACGAGATCGTTGACGAGATTCAACTCGCCCCGGCTCAGTTCGAGCTGGCGATCCAGCGACTTGGACTTGTTCTCCAGCGCGCCGATCTCCGACCGGAAGCTGGTCATGGATTGCTCGATCGTGGCGATCTCCGCCTTGATCGAGTTCCGGCGCGTCTCGAACAGGAGCTGTTCGCCGCGCATGGCCTGATCGGCCCGCGCCTTGTCGGGCACTCCCTTGAGATCCTGGCCGAACGTGATCGAATCGGCGCCCGCGATCTCCGCGTCGAGCCGGGCCAGCTTGGCCGCCAGCGCGATCCGCTCGGCGGCGAGCATCCGCAGGTCGCCGCGCGTCGTCACCATGTCCCGGCGCGCCGCGCGGGGATCGGCAGAGCGGACCAGACCCTCGGCGGTGCTGACCGCCTGCAGCACGGTCAGACCGGGCTGGTACTCGAACTTGCCGGGTCGCTGCACTGCACCCATGATGTAATACGGCCGGTACTTGGCGACTTCGACCGACGCCGCCGGTGTTTCCGCCAAGTCGGCCGCCTGTTTCAGCGAAGTTCCGATGGCTTCGGCCAGATCGGTCGGCGTCCCGCCTGCAGCCTTGATCTGGCCGATCAGCGGAAGCGACACGGTGCCGTCGGCCGCGACGGCGAATTCCCCGTTCAGCGCGGTCCACGAATACGCCTCACCGGTGTTGCGCCGCAGATCGTAGACGCGAATGGTCAGTCGATCCTGCGGGCCCAGCAGGTAACGACCCGGCGCTTCGGCGGCCGGTGCTGCGAGAACGCTGGCAACCACGAACACGCAAGACGCAGCAATCTGCCGCCAAACCATTCACATCTCCTGAACCGGAACCGGTTTCCGACAAAATACTTGGGCGCCCATCCCGCTATTGGGAAGCGGAGCCGGGATGCGCAGCTGACCGTTACTCTATACGATATGAGGCAACACTCAACCCGCTCCGCAGTTTACGCAAATATCGGAAGCCCCGGATCAGCTAAAAATCGAGCAACACGATAAACAATCAATTCTCCCTGAATGGGATCGGATGACAGCAAATTCAGCCTGGCATCCCGTATTGCCGGAATTTTCAAGCCCGACGTTACTGCCGCAGTGCACGCAACCGAAATCCGCACAGATGCATGGACGCAGCGTAGACGACCGCACCACACGATGTCAGCGCAATCAGAGCTACGAGCGACCCGGCCTCCGCACGCTGGAGCGCCGCCTGCAAGAGCAGGACGGCCGCCGACATGGCGACGCAGGCCACACACACCTGCCAAAGGTTCCGCATCTGAAGCGGAAGGCTGGCCCCGATCAGACCGCGGGCATAAATTGCACTGACGAGCATATGCAGAGCCGCGGCGAGGACCCGCGCGTACAACATCAGCAGCAACCCGCCTACGTAGAAGGCGACGGTCATCAGCGGGATCTTGATCGCCGTTTCGAAGGCATTGATTTTGAGCAGCAAATTCGGCTCATCGACAGCAATGCACAGCGATGACACCGGCTGGTAATAGGCCGTGAACATGACCGCCAGGGACAGCCAGCGCAGATAGACCGCGGCGGAACTCCACTGGCTTCCGAGGAAGACGCTGACGATCTCCTCCGAGGTCAGCGCGATCCCGATGCCGGCCGGCAGCGCGATGAACATGGTGAGGCGCGCCGCCTTCAGGAACGAGAGGTGCAGCCGCCTCCGGTCGTCCGCCATCGTGGCGAACGCGGCCATGACCGGCCGCATCGCGGGACCGATGAGGCTCTGCGTCGGCATGACGGCGAAGTCGCCGGCCAAGCTGTAGCGGCCGAGGACCGACTTCTCGATGTTGTAGCCCAGGAACACCCGGTCGTACTGCCAGCTGAACGCGGCCAGGATCTGGGACGACGTGAACCAGCCGGTGAACGCCGAGAAGTCGCGCACCCTCTCGAACGAGAGCCGCGGCCGGTACGGAGCCAGCACGTAGGACAGGACAGTCGGCATCAGCGACGAGACGACCGGATTCACCACCAGGGCCCAATAGCCGCCGCCCGCATAGAGGGTCGCCAGCGACAGCACCGCCGCGATAATCTTCCCCGAGAAATCCACGATGAACGAGACGCGGAAATCCAGATCCCGGAAGAAATGCACCATCGTGGGGCTGTAGAGGCTTCGCGCGATGGGCCCCAGCGCGAGGGCCAGAATGAGCAGGACCAGGCGCGAATCGTCGTAGATGTGGGCCATCGGCCAGGCGGCCAGCATCATCAGGACAGCGATCACGCCGCCGCGCAGCAGGCCGAGGGTGAAGGCGGTATCGAGGTGGGAGGTCTCGATCTTCTGCAGACGCATCAGGGCCTGAACCAGGGGCACCTCCAGGACCATCTCGACGATCGCGACCAGCGACACCGCGATCGCCGTGAGGCCGAAATCCGCGGGCGTCAGCATCCGTGCGAGGAGCAGCAGCGTTGCGAGGTCGATCACGCGCGCCAACGTTCGGGCCGCGACACTCCAGCCGGCACCACGCAACGTCTTGATGGTGAGCATGAAGCGATCCTGCGGAAGACCGACAATCCGCGGGATCGCGCCTGGCGCGAGACGCGATGTCTCTGTCCCCGAGATTGAACCTGTAAAGGGGCGATAAGGCGATGACAGGCCTTTTCGGGCCTATTCACCCACTACCCTTCACGATGCTCTGCTGAACAGCACCTTAAGGCAAGACGGCCGGACCCGCCGGACTCACGGCGCCGCGGGCTTCCTCCGGCGGCCGACGGCGCGGCCGTAGACCTCGATGGTCTGGCGCGCGACGCGCTCGATCCGAAGGTTGGCGATGCCGATCTGGCTCTTGGCGCGCCACGCCTGCAGCTGATCCGGGTCGGAGACCAGCATCCTGAGCGCGTCCGCGATCTTGTCCGGAGCGTTCGGCGGCACGAGGATGCCCGATTCGCCCTGCCCCAGCAGTTCGGGGATCCCGTCCACCTGCGTGCCGATGATCGCGCATCCGGCCTCCCGCGCCTCCGAGAGCACGAGGGGGGCCGGATCGGCATGGGAGGGCAGCACGAAGATGTCGGCGCCCAGCATCCACGGGTAGGGGTCGCCCTGGGGGCCGGCAAAGGAGATCGCGGCAGCCGAGGCCATCTCCCGGGCCATCTGGGCGTAGGCGTCCTGCGTCGGCCCGCCACCGACCACGTAGAGCCGCGCGGCCGGCTGCTCGGCATGAATCACGTCGAACGCCTTGAGGAGGTCGGGCAATCCCTTGCGGGGATGAAGCCCGCCCACGAACACGATCGCCGGGTGAGCGAGCGCGCGTGCCACCTCGGAGCGGCTGGTCATGCGCGCGGACCCGATCGTGCCGTTCAGGACGACGTCGATGCGGTTGGCCGAGATGCCGCGCTTCTGCATCGACCCGGCGACGGCCGCACTCACCGCGATGACGCGGTCGCCCAGCCCCATCAGGATCGCGCCCTTCTCGAACTCGTTGTGGACCGTCGTGACCAGCGCGACCCGGGTCAGCTTGCAGGCCGGCCAGGCGAGGACGGCGCTCGTCATCATGTGCGCGTGGACGATGTCCGGCTTCCAGCGCCGCAGGAGCGACGCGAGCCCGACCATGGACTTTACAACCGGACCCGGCCGACGCTCGTGATCGATCGGGAAGATGGCGATGCCGTTCGCCCGGAGCAGGTCGTCGAAATCCCCACCCTGGCTCGCCATCGCGACGGTGTGGCCGAGCTTGGCCTGCGCGCAAGCGAGGTCGACCGCCGCGTGAACGTGACCGTTCAGCCGGCGGGTGTGGTTAAGGAGATGCAGAACCCGCACGTTACACCAACGCTCGCTTTAACCGAGACCTCACCGGCATGCTGTCGGACATCGAAGATATCGGCACGTTATGCGGCGTCTCAAGACAGGACCCTAGTCAATACCGAAGCCTGATACAAACCAACCCACATTATTTTAATACGCAATTCCCGTCTTCTCGCGCGATCTGCGACGCCGGACGGCCTTCAGCCGTCTCCGCCTCTACTGGGAGGCGTTGGCTGCACGGAGGAATTGCCGCGCCGACCGTCGCCCGACCGAGAACCGGAACGCGAGGAGCGCCTGCGCCTGGCGGAGGGGGGCCAGAAACATCGCCATGAAGAACAGGGCGTTCGCGATCTTCCATTTCCAGGGGCGCGGTTCGATCACGATGGCCCGGAGCAATTGCAGGAACGATCGCAGCCCGTACCGGGAGCCGCGGACGATCGCCGCCGAGAAATCCATCAGCCGGAAGTAGAAGGTCTGATCGGCCTGGATCAGCTTGGCTTCCGGGCGCAGCTGCTGCACCAGTCGGCGAAGATGGGCCAACCGCATCTCGAAGCGCCGCAAGTCGCGCTCGAAGGTCAAAGCCTTCGGGGCTTGTCCGAGCCCGGAATCGTTACGGCCATGGACCCGGTACAGACCGAGGCTGTCGGCGATGCTCACGACATCGCCCATGAACGGCGCAATCAGCAGGATGACCCCGTCGACCGCCTTGTCGTAGTCGCATTGATCCAGGATCTCGCAGACATCCCGGCGGAACACGTTCCCCGAGGTCGGCGGCGTCTGGTAAACGCCCGAGAGCAGGATCTCGTTGACGATCCTGTCCTGGCTGCGGAAAGCCTCGAGCGCCGGGTAGCGCTCGGTGACGACACGTCCGGCGGCATCGACGCAGGTCAGGCAGAACTGGACCTTCGCGACACCCGGATCGAGCGCCTGGAGGATCCGGTCGAGCGACCCCGGCAGCAACTCGTCGTCGGCATCGAGAAACAGCACGAACGGCGCCCGGGTCAGGCCGAGACCGTACAGGCACGCCGCCCGCTGGCCGCCGTTGGCGATCCGGTGGGCGCGCACGCCGGTCTGCGCGATGACGTCCCAGGAGTTGTCCGTGGACCCATCATCCACGACCACGAGCTCACAATCCGGCACCTGCTGGGCGACGACGCTTCGGATCGCCCGGCCCACGTAGGTCTCATAATTGAAGCACGTGATGACGACCGCAATCCTCGGCTCATTCTCCACGACAGCTACCCACCCGCTCCGCGCGCCTACAGATCAAGCCTGCTCGCAAGCCCACCGAACCGGCTGAACCGGCGCATGGCCCAAGCGAACGCCGGATCGGCAAAACGGGCGCGCTACACCCAGACCTGAGAATCCGCCTCCGCCCAAAAGGGGCTGCAGTCCGGAACCCGGGTGGCATGTATCCCGGTCGAGCAGCGAAATCCACTCGTGCAAATGACTGATACAATGAATGAGTTGGTCAATGCCCAACCTTGGCCGTCATTCACTGATACAACTTTACGTATTATCGGACTATAAACTCATGGGTACGAACAATTACGCACTCGCCATCTACGCAACAATCAGAGCGCCGGCTCTCCTTTGCGTTCGGCGCGCCTCGGTCGCGAGCATCCGCCACCGCGGTCAAGGATGTCGCCTCACGGTGTGGTCGGCTGGACCGCGCGCCGCAGATGCGCCTCGGCAGTCTGCGTGGAGACGCGGGCGGTCGGCTGATAATCGAAGCCGCCCTGTCGCCCGAACGACTCGATCCCGAATGCCCGCAGTTTCGCCTGTGCCACGGCGACCCGCGCCTGCGCGCCATTGACGTAGATGGGATAGGCGTTCGGCACGAAGCGGCCGCCCTCGAGCTTCAAGTCGCCGTCGAACAGATGGTTCTGCGCGACGTGGGACCGGAAATCCTGCTCCGCGATCGCGAGGCTGTTGCCCGCCTGGGACGCGATCACCTCGACGCCGAAATAGTGCCTGCCCTCGACCGCCCCGTAGAAATCGGAATACATCGTCAGACGCTTCCAGAATCCCTTATGCGAGAAGTTGTAGAGAACCGAACAGTCGAATCCCTTTCGGCCGGAGAAGCTGAAGAACAGGCTGATCAAGGTCACCGAGGTGAGGTTCTCGTCGGCCCCGATCCCGCAGAGGTCGAGGGCATGGTTGATCGGGATCGTCGATACGACCCGGTCGGCGGTCAGGGTCTGGCCGCCCGCCTCGATCTGAAACTTGGCGCCGACCTTGCTGATCCGCGACACGGCGGAGCCGAGCCGGAACACCGTGCCCTGACGCACCAGCTTCTCGGCCGCCACCGTGTAGAGGTCGTGGTAACCGGATCGCGGCCGGGCGAGCTGTCGATTGGTCGGCGCTGACGCCTTGTGCGGGCGCAGGTGACGGAGCATCGCCCGCGGGGAGGAATGCTCCTTGATCCAGAGCATGCGCTTCTCGGCGAAATCGAGATCCACCTTCTCGGCTGGGGTGCCGAAAAAGCGCGTCATGTAGCTTTCCAGACCCGAGCGCTGCAGCAAGTAGTTCCCGATCCAGTACCGGGCGAAATCACGGGCGTTGCCGATCTTGGGCCGAGAGATCCGTGAATACAGGACGGACAGGCCGATCCTCGCGCAGCCCCACAAGCCCGAACGCAGGATGTCGTCCTTGATCGACAACGGATAGCCCGCAACGGCGCCTTGCGGCGTCAGCTTTCCCCATGTCGGATCGATGGGGACATAGAGCGGCAGCATCTCCGGGAAGTGCGCCAGCAACGGCGAGTCGTCCTGGAATATGAAACTGCCAATATCGAATGTATAGGGACCGATGGCGCAATCGATATGATTGCCGCCGTATCTGTCGAACTCATCGATGACGAGCACGCGCCGGTAACCTTGCTCGTGCAGGACCGCTGCGGAAACCAGTCCGCTGATTCCGGCACCGAGAACAACAGCCTCGAAAGTCTCGGCCGAATCCGGGTGTTCGATCGTCGAGGCTGTCTGCTCAATCATGCCCTACCCCAAACCTCGACCGGAAACGCGTCTCTCGTCATCTGAATGCCGAAACTGCCAGATCGGACTGCAGCGGAACTACGCAGTCAGAACATTGTCAGATGCCGCAAGCCGGATATTTCTCAAGACACATCATTCCCGTTGGTCACTCGTATCGCATTTGAGACAGATCGGTAAATCTACACAGTGGCGCAGAAACGATTTTATTTCCCGTGGCGGATACCCGGGTAATCAGGGAGCGTTGGTGAAGAACAGCCCTGTGATCTCACGGCGTACGGCTACGTGCGCCATGAAGGCGAAAGCGCGCGCTCATGAAGAACTGGGTTCCACCCCCGTTTTCATGATCTCCGATAGGCAACGGTGAAACTGGACAAGCGACTGCCCGGCACGATCCGCAATCAGAGCTTGCAACGCGATGCGCCCATAGCCATCCGCCGGGCTCGGAGAGTGCCTTTCACCTTCATCGAGGCTCTATCGACAGCTCTCGATGGGCGAATCATTTGTATCTTCGGTCCCCGTGCTGATTTCGCTCACATCGAGCAGAGATATTAACAAATTTTACGGTCTTCGGCTGTCGGGAGAGATATTGTTAACGTTCACTGAACCTGAAACCCTGAGATCGGAACGGATCATCACGCCGCTCGTAGTTCGGCACAGGTGTAACGACGGTTATGCCACCAGGAGTCAGTGATGAACGACGATCGCGATACGCAGCACCTCGATTTCAGACGCTTGGCGGCCGATATCGTGGCCGCCTATGTATCGAATAATCATGTGCAGGCTGCGGATCTGCCCACATTGCTGGCGAGCGTCCATGCGGCCGTGCAGGTGGCGGCCGAGGGCGAGACCTCGGCGGTCGTGGCGTCGCCCGTGGAAAAGCCGTCCGCCGCCGAGATCCGACGCTCGGTCGGCCGCGACGCCCTGATCAGCTTCGAGGACGGCAAGCCGTACAAGACCTTGAAACGCCATCTCACCGGGCGCGGCCTGACCCCGGAGCAATACCGGGAGAAATGGGGATTGCCCCGGGATTACCCGCTGGTCGCACCGGATTACGCAGAGCGACGATCCCTCCTGGCGAAGGCGATCGGCCTGGGGCGCCCGAATGCCGCAGCCGACGAGCCGAAGACCCGCGGCCGAAAGAAGACGGCCTGAGGCATCGCCGGATCGGATCACGCGTTCGGCCCGTGGCTAAGGATGGGGCGGCGCAAACCGGCTGCGACCGACGGTCACCCCGGCAGCACCCATCGCCCTGTCGCAGGCGGGGGCCGCGTTCCTGACCCGGGATGCTCCTCCACCTAGATTTCGACACGGCGACACCGGACAAGCCGCGCAGCCGCTTCGCCGAACGAGAGATCGATGCCGCCGACGCCTACCCTCTGTCGTTCCTGCGGCCAGACGACCGATCCGGGCAGGACCTATTGCGTCGCGTGTGCCGTGCGCCAAGCCGACAGCGACGCCCTCGTCTTCGACCGTTGGCTCGGCCGCGTCTTCGGAGGCGCCGGTCTCGTGATCGTTCTGGTGGCCACCTATGCCGCGGCGCGATACCTCAATCTCCTCGGCGGTTGAGATATAGACCGGCCGGTTCGGGACCGCGCGCAGCCCGCCTCACCGGTCGGATCGCCAGTCGCATCGACCGTGACGGTTCTGCCGGAGTCCGGATCCGTCGGCCCGTGGGGAAAGTCCGGATCCTGCGCCTTAAGGAGAGGTCCACGCCGGGCGCGCGGCATCGAAATATGTACGCCGCCCCGTGAAAAATCCGATCGCCCCGCGGCTACACCTCAGTCCGGGACGGTTGGGAGTCTTTGAGATGGCTCGGCGCTGGGTTCTGGTCTTCGCGTGCTGCACCCTGTCATCGGCCGCGCAGGCTGCCGGAGACATCGCCGTGGACATGGCGATGATCTCGAACGGCGATCTCAGGGTCTTCGGTACGCTGGCACCACCCCGCGCCGCCAGCGTCGTCCTGGACGACAAGTTCGACACCCGCGCAGATCAGGACGGGCGCTTCGCGTTCAGGATCCCCTATCACCCTGAAACCTGCGTGGTGACGCTGAAATCCGAAACGCTCAGCCGGCAGGCTGTCGTCGGATACTGCGCCCGGCCGGCCGCCGCGAAGCCGGTCGCGGCGATGCCGGCCCATCCCGCTCCGATCATGCTGGCCGCGAACACCCCCAAGGGCGAGGTCGGCCCGCGGGGCCCCCAGGGCGCGGCCGGCCAGCAGGGACCGGAGGGACCCCAAGGCGAGCGCGGCGCGAAGGGCGATCCGGGGCCTGCCGGTGCCGCCGGTCCGCCCGGGCCCTCGGGGCAGGCCGGCGCGCGAGGTCCGGCGGGCGAGAAGGGCGAACGCGGCCCGGCCGGGCCGGCCGGGCCCGAGGGCAAGGCGGCTGTCGCGGCGGCGGCCCTGCGGGTCCAGGTCGAGGAATGCACGGCCGGTGGGCGCTGCGTCGCCAGTTGTACGGCCGACGAGTTTGCCGTGAACGGCACCTGCAGCGGCGGAGAGCGCCCCGCCATGGACGAGGGCAGCGTCTACTGCTTCGCGATGGGCGCCGCGCCGACCGCCTTGAAGGCCCGGGCCATCTGCGCCCGGCGGTGATGGCCTGGGTGGCTGGGACGCGACGTCGAAGGCCCATCGGGCATCGGCAGGAACGCGTCGCTTCGATCTCAGGATCGTCGTGGTCCGGCGGTGCGGCGTGCGTGCCAAGCGGCGGCCCGGCACCACAGCGCGTCCGGGAGCCGGTACAGCCGCACCACGCCCGCCATCCCGGCCAGCAGCAGCAGGACCAGATACGCCAGCCCGTTCAGCAGCCGGCCCGGCAGCGCCTCCGGCTCGGCCCGGTCGTACCAGAGCGGGTCGGCGTCCCAGTGCGGATCGTTCTCGTCCAAGACTGAACCCCCTCCGCCGCGGACACGGGCGCGGCCCCTGCAGTTCGCAATCGGTTGACCAAACGGAGGCGCCGGGCCGCGCTCACCGCTCGCCCGGCAGCGGCCGCAGCAGGGCGCCGAGCAGGAAGCCGAGCTGGCCGCAGACCAGCAGCGCCGCGCCCCGCCGCAGGCTGCCGCCCGCGCTCAGGTGGTGGAGGTGGAACCCGTAGGCCAGCTCGGCCGCCACCACCGGCAGGAACACCGGAAGGCCCCAGACCGAGCCGAACCGCCCGAGACCGACCCCGAGCAGCGCGTTCAGCAGAAGGCCCTTCATGACCGGCCCGCCGCATCACCCCGGGTCCCGGGATGCGCACGCCAGGACACGCCTGCGCTACTTGCTGCCGCGCTGGGCGAGCACGGCCGGGACGGTGCGCAGCATGATCGCGATGTCCCGGCGCAGGCTCCAGCGGCTGGCGTAGTCCAGGTCGAGCGCCACGCGCTCGGCGTAGCTGGTGTCGGAGCGGCCCGAGACCTGCCACAGCCCGGTGACGCCCGGCGGCACGGCAAAGCAGGTCGAGAACGCCCGGCCGTAGCGGGCGACCTCGGCCTGCACGATCGGGCGCGGGCCGACCAGGCTCATCTCGCCGCGCAGCACGTTCCACAGCTGCGGCAGCTCGTCGAGCGAGGTCTTGCGCAGCACCTGGCCGATGGCGGTGATGCGCGGATCGTCGGAGAGCTTGTGCGTGGCGGCCCACTCGGCCCGGGCGCTCGGGCTGGCGGCCAGGTGCGCGGCCAGCACGCCCTCGCCGTCCGTGACCATCGAGCGGAACTTCAGGCAGCCGAAGCTGCGCCCGTCCCGGCCGAGCCGCATGTGCCGGAAGATCGGCGCCTTGCGGTCGCCGGCCCAGACCAGCACGGCGATCAGCAGCATCAGCGGCAGCAGCAGGAACAGCGCAGTCGCCGCCACCCCGATGTCGAGCCCGCGCTTGGCCGCCCAATCCAACCGAAGCCCACGCGCCACGAACGGCGTCTCCGGGAGCACTGCCTCAGCCACGGCCTCCGCCGCCTCGCTCACCTGACCGGCAATCTGATCGGCCACGTTCGACATCTCAACCCTATGGTGCGGCGCAGAGGCGAGGTGTGAAACTTGGGAGCCGGCCTCGCGCAGCATGGATTCGCTTTCTGGATCGAGATGGCGATGGGATAGTTAATGGGCTGTTAATAGCCATTTCTAACAAATTATTGACCCTGTTACAAGCTCGGCTATACGGCTAATCACAGTCTAACTTGTGTTCACATTATCCGACTATGCAATGTAGCCGTGCGGATTAGCCCCGGCATTGGCCCAACGGGAGAGAGGACGATGCTGTCATCCATCCAGTGTCGGCGTGAGTCCGTATAGTGTCGGTCTAGGGACGACCGGCGTGAGAGCGCCGTTCCTTTGGTGCGACGCACGCAAGGTCGATATCGCCAGCCCCGTCCACCGCCTCACGGCGCCCCAGACCTCCGCCTCGGCGGACGTTCAGCTTGCGGGGGCTATCGAGGGCGCCAAGGGACCGGCACAACGGTCGCGATGGTGAAAACTACGCACGCCGATAGCCGGAGCGGGAGCCCGACAGCGACGCCGAAACCTGCGTCTCATGCGAGTTGCTGGCTTCGCCTCGACATGCGTCCACGTCACGGCGTCCGATCCACGCGACGGCGGTCAGGCGATGGTCGCTCGGATGCGAGCGGCGGGGAGCCGGGCAGATCCGCGCGGGGATCATGGGCAGGGGGGCATGTTTCTGGCGTCATCGCCCTCCACCTACAGAGATGCCGATGGTCGGGCCGCGTCATTGCTTTGTATAGGCGGTCGGACAGATGAGCGTGAATTCGTAAGGGAGCGGACGACATGGCGGTTCTGGTGACGGGCGGGGCCGGGTATATCGGCAGCCACATGGTTCTGGCTTTGCTGGATGCCGGCCACGAGGAGATCGTGGTGCTGGACGACCTCTCCACCGGGTTCGACTGGGCCGTGCCCGAGGGCGTCAAGCTCGTGGTCGGCGACGTCGCCGACCAGGCGCTGGTGACCCAGACCATCCTGCAGCACCGGATCGACGCGCTTGCCCACTTCGCGGCCCGGATCGTTGTGCCGGACTCAGTCGCCGACCCGCTGGGCTACTACTTGGCCAACACCGTCAAGACCCGCGCCCTGATCGAGGCGGCCACCCGCGCGGGCGTGCGCCACGTGATCTTCTCCTCCACCGCGGCCGTCTACGGCGAGCCCGAGGTGGTGCCGGTGCCCGAGGATCTGCCGCTCAACCCGATCAACCCGTACGGCCGCTCCAAGCTGATGAGCGAATGGATGATTGCCGACGCGGCGGCCGCGCACGGCTT
Source organism: Methylobacterium sp. AC315 (assembly GCF_979253755.1). Classification (NCBI taxonomy): domain Bacteria; kingdom Pseudomonadati; phylum Pseudomonadota; class Alphaproteobacteria; order Hyphomicrobiales; family Methylobacteriaceae; genus Methylobacterium; species Methylobacterium sp. AC315. Next base: position 26,345 of record NZ_CEEDEA010000003.1, on the reverse strand, counting down.
CACCTACGTGGTGCTGCGCTACTTCAACGTCGCGGGCGCCGACCCGGCCGGGCGTTCCGGGCAATCGACCCCGGACGCCACGCACCTGATCAAGGTCGCGACCCAGGCGGCGCTCGGACGGCGGGCGCGGCTCGACGTCTACGGCACGGACTACCCGACCCCCGACGGCTCGTGCCTGCGCGACTACATCCAGGTCTCGGATCTGGCGGAGGCGCACCGGGTGGCGCTGGATCACCTGCGCGGGGGCGGCGAGAGCCTGACGCTGAATTGCGGCTACGGGCGGGGCTACTCGGTGCTGGAAGTGATCGAGGTGGTCAAGCGGATCTCGGGGCAGGACTTCGATGTGCGGCTGTGCCCGCGCCGGCCAGGCGACCCGGCCCGGATCGTGGCCGAGGCGGGCCGGATCCGGTCGCGGCTCGGCTGGCAGCCCCGCCACGACGACCTCGACGCCATCGTGGCCCAGGCGCTGGCCTGGGAGGACAAACTCAGTACGCGCAATCGGATCTAATCGACGCTAAAGCGTGGTAATACAGGACTCAAGATATGAATCCTGACAGAGGATGCGTGAATGAGAGTTGCAATCGTACATTATTGGCTCGTGGGCATGCGAGGCGGTGAGAAAGTCGTCGAAGCCCTGTGCAAGATGTATCCCCAGGCCGATATCTTCACCCACGCCTATGCGCCGGATTCGATCTCGCCCGTCATCAAAGCCCACCGCATCCAGACCTCGTTCATCGGCCGGCTCCCGTTCTCCGCGACGCGCTATAAATCCTATCTGCCGCTGATGCCGATGGCCCTCGAGCAGCTCGACCTGCGCGGGTACGACCTCGTGATCAGCAGCGAGTCCGGACCGGCCAAGGGCATCATCCCGCCCTCGAACGCGACCCATATCTGCTACTGCCATTCGCCGATGCGCTACGTCTGGAACATGTTCCACGATTACCGCGAGCGGACGGGGTTCCTGAATCGCCTGCTGATGCCGCCGGCCGCGCATTACATCCGGAACTGGGACGCGATCTCGGCGAGCCGAGTCCACGAGTTCGTGGCGAACTCGGCGACCGTGGCGCGCCGGATCGAGACCTATTACCGGCGCAGCGCCACCGTCATCTACCCCCCGGTCGACACCGACGCGTTCGGTCCCGTTCCCGAGCAGGAACGCGGCGACTACCACCTGATGGTCGGCGAGCTGGTCCGCTACAAGCGCCCGGAACTGGCCATCGAAGCGTTCAACCGCTTGCAGAAGCCCCTCGTGGTGATCGGCGGCGGCGAGATGCTGCGCGAGTTGCGAAGCCTGGCCGGCCCGCACGTCACGATGCTCGGGCCGCAACCCTTCGCCGTGCTGAAGCATCATTATGCCCGGTGCCAAGCCCTGATCTTCCCCGGTGAGGAGGATTTCGGGATTGTCCCTGTGGAGGCCATGGCGAGCGGGCGGCCGGTGATCGCGTACGGGAAGGGCGGCGCGACGGAGACCGTTCAGGAGGGAGTGACCGGGACCTTCTTCCACGAACAATCGGTGGACGCCTTGATCGCCGCGATCGAGCGTTGCAAATCCATCGCGCCGAGGCCCGAAGCCCTCGTCGAACGGGCCTCGGAGTTCAGCGTCGAGCGCTTCTCCACGGCGATGGGCCAGTTCATCGACGGCGTCCTCGCACGGGGTTACCAGGGTCACCGCCCTCCGCTGGCCGGCGGACAGCTCGATCTTTTGAATTGAGTTTGCGTCGACCGCTTCGTTTTGAACCCACTCTATTCCTTGGTGCGAAAGATTGATTTCGATGTCTGAGCCTGTCGGTACGGTCTACCCCATGATCCTGTGCGGCGGCACGGGAACGCGCCTGTGGCCGGCCTCCCGCGAGAGCATGCCCAAGCAGTTCGCCCGGCTGGTGGACGCGGAACGCTCGACCTTCCAGGCGACCCTCGCGCGGGTGTCGGATACGGCCGTGTTCGCCAAGCCCACGGTGATCGCCTCGGCCGAGGCCCGGTTCATCGTGGCCGAGCAGTGCAGCCAGCTCGGGATCGGCGCCGACATCCTGCTCGAGCCGCAGGGGCGCGACTCCGCCGCCGCCGTGGCGGTGGCGGCCCTCCACGCCGCCGCGATCGACCCGCAGGCCGTGGTCCTGATCATGGCCGCCGATCACGTCGTGCCGGACACGCAAGCCTTCGTCGACGCCGCCCGGGCGGCAGCCGTCGGCGCGCGGGCCGGCTACACCATGACGCTCGGCATCGAGCCGACCCGGCCGGCCTCCGATTACGGCTACATCCGCCGCGGCGCCCCGATCGCGGAAGCGCCCGGGGCCGCCCGGGTGGAGAAGTTCGTCGAGAAGCCGGACCGTGCCGGCGCCGAGGTGTTGATCGAGGACGGCGCCCTGTGGAACTCGGGCTACTTCCTGTTCCGCGCAGACCTGATGCTGGCCGAACTCGAAGCCTTCGTGCCGGACGTGCTCGAGGCCGCCCGTGCCGCGCTCGACGCGGCCGTGACCGACCTCGACTTCGTGCGCCTGGATGCAGAGGCCTTCGCGCGGGCACCCAAGATCTCGATCGACTACGCGGTGATGGAGCGGACCGCCCGGGCCGGCGTGCTGCCGGTGTCGTTCCCGTGGTCGGATGTCGGGACCTGGGACGCGGTCTGGCAGGTGCTGGATCACGACGCAGAGGGCAACGCGGTGCGGGGCCGGGTCTCGCTGATCGGGACGAAGAACAGCCTGGTCCACAGCCAGGGCGGCGGCCTGACCGCGGTGGTCGGGCTCGAGGACGTGGTGGTCGTGTCGACCCCGGACGCGGTGCTGGTGGCGTCCAAAGCCCGCTCGGGCGAGGTCAAGCAGCTGGTCAACGCCCTGCGGGCCTCGAACGAGCCGGAGGCGGACGCGCATCTGCGGATGTACCGGCCCTGGGGCTGGTACCAGCGGATCGATATCGGCGAGCGCTTCCAGGTGAAGCGGATCCAGGTGGTTCCGGGCGGGCGGCTGTCGCTGCAGAAGCATTACCACCGGGCCGAGCACTGGGTGGTGGTGCGCGGCACCGCCGAGGTGACGGTGGACGACCGGGTTGTGCTGGTCCACGAGAACGAGGCGGTTTATCTGCCGATCGGCTCGATGCACCGGCTGAACAACCCGGGTAAGATCCCGCTGGAGCTGATCGAGGTCCAGGTCGGGTCGTACACGGGCGAGGACGACATCATCCGCGTCGAGGACATCTACGGACGCTGAGCCGGGCGCTCCGGCGTCCCGCGGGCGATGCGATTGAACCGGGCCTACAGCCGGTCGGAGCCGCGCCCGCCGAGACGGCGCCGAGCGGGGCTCCCGGTTCGGCGCCATCCCCGCTTCGCCGCGCGCCGTATCATCGACGCGCAAACCGCCTTCCCGGCAGGGTCAGGCGCCGATCGCCAGGGCGTCGGTCACCAATCGATCGACCTGCGCATCGCGCTTGGCGTGGCGTATGACGATGCGGGCCGCAGCCCGTGCATTGGCGGCGCGGATGTCACCCTTGGGAGACCCGTCGCGCAGGGCCCGCCAGGCCATGGCGCGAAACCATTGGGCATTGGCCAGGGCGATGGCGCGACGATCGGCGACCGACCCGCAGGCAGGCGGCGCGAGGACAGAGAGGGCGTGCATGGGACCAATCCTGGGCAGCAAAAATACGCCTGCCCGCGAACTGATGGTCTCATGACACGCTGGAACTCGTAGATCAATACTGTTTTCGTGGACTAGCCAAATTCCCGATCTCATCCGGTTTTCAAATCAGCAATCGCGGTTCGCTCGCTGGTAAAAGCTCACATTTGTGTTTGTTAAGAATTGCCTGAGACGTCATGAACGTCGGCGGATAACAAACGTTCCGCGAAGTCCCGGGTTCGATCGAACGCAGGAATGTTGCTCTGCGTTCGGAAACTATAGGCGGCCGCAAATATCGGGGCGGCATGAGATCAAGCCCGCGGGAAGCGCGGCTTCTGACACGATCGAAGAATCTGCTCTCCCGTCGAACACTTCGATTACACGGCTGACCTCTCGCGTCGCGATGCCGGTGGGCGGTTCGTGCGTCACCGACCGAGACCCCGACCGGGCCGGATCGGCGCAGCGGACAGGTCATCCGGCATCGATTGCCGTTCCCTCAACCCCGTGCCGCACCAGGTCTCAACCCGTGGTAGGAGCCCGCCACGTCCTGCCGAGCCGATGACCGATGCTGACCCGCCGCGCGCTCCTGTCCCGCCCGACCCTGGCCGCCGCCTGCGCGGCTGCCGGGAGCCTGGCGACGGCGGGCTACGCGACGGCCTTCGAGCCGCATCGGGTTCAGGTCCGGCACTACCGGCTCTGCCCGCCGCGGTGGCCTGCCGGCCTGCGCCTGCGAATTGCGGTCCTCACGGACTTTCACGCCCATCCCCGCTGCATGGGCGTGGACGCGATCACCGAGGTCGTGGCGCGCACCAACGCCCTCGAACCGGACCTCACGGTGCTGCTCGGCGATTACGGCTCCCAGAGCCGGGGCGCCGTCCCGTTCGAGACGGTGGCCGGATGCTTGAGCGGTCTTCAGGCGAAACGGGGGCTCTACGCCATCCAGGGCAATCACGATTGGGGCGACGACCGTGTCGCGCTTTGGCGCGGACACGGCCCGACCCGGGCCGAGCGGGCCCTGCGGGCGGCCGGCATCGTCTTCCTGGAGAACGCGGCCGTGCGGCTCGAAGTCCCCGCCCCGCTCTGGCTGGTGGGGATCGAGAGCGAGGCGACGCCCGGCCGCCCCCTGGCGCCGGACCAGCTCGACCGGCAGAGGTCGGAGATCCTCGCACAGGTCCTCCGGGGCGTCCCCGCGGACGGCGCCGCGATCCTGCTGGCGCACGAGCCGGACCTGTTCGCCACCGGCCTCAACCCGCGGATCGTGCTGACCCTGTCCGGTCATACCCATGGCGGCCAGGTGCGGATCCTGGGCTGGTCCCCGTGGATCCCGTCGCGATATGGCTTGCGCTATGCTCACGGCCACATCGTCGAGGGCGAGCGTGACCTGATCGTCTCGGCCGGGCTCGGCTCGCACTTCGTGGCAGGGCGTCCGTTGCGGCTGGGCATCCCGCCCGAGATCGTGGTTGTGGATCTCGGGGCGCCGGACCGGGATGATACCCGGGCCACCCTTACGGTCGGCAGCCCGGCATGACGGGCATGTCTCCGGAATGCGCCCCGAAACTGCGACGCCCCCCCCCCGCGAGACCTGCGTCAGTCACCCCAAATCCTGCAATAATTCCGGATTGCGCAAAATAAATGCACCATCCCCGGTGTGGTGAGGCCGTATTGTCGTTATATTGCCTTATCTGGACCGGCGAATAAGTCCGGAGAGAAAACGTCAAGCTTTCGCGGGCATACCGGTGCCGTGAAGGCGCTTGAGAGGACACGATCATGCATTGGACAGCCGTGATCCTCGCCGCCTACGCGCTCGGTCTGGTCGAGTTCTGGCGTCTGTGCCGCGACGCCCCGATCATGCAGGACGAGGCCGCAAGGGCGCTCGCGACGGAGTTGGAGACCGGTTCGGCCTAAGCGAGTGCGTCGAGGCGGGAGCCATGGGCGGCCCCGGATCGGTCCGGACTCAGCTGAGAAGCCGCGTCATCGCCCAGCCTAGGATTCCGATCCAGCCCACCACCACCAGCAGAACCACGACCAGGATCGCAGTCGAGCCGAAGCGGGCGAACAGGCGCTGAACCACGCTGCGCTCGGGACCGGTCGGCCGCGTCTCGCTCTCCAACATCTTTCCTGGTCCAGCCTTCGCTCTACGCTGGGAAGCGACGGCTTCCCGAGCATGTTCCGTGACGCCGTCTTAGCGTGCTTCCCGGGGACAGGGCCCGGAAGACTGCAACCCGGTCAACGGCGGGCCGCACGTGATCGCACCATGATGCGCGCTGGTTCAGGATCGTCGTGGTCCGGCGGTGCGGCGTGCGTGCCAGGCGGCGGCCCGGCACCACAGCGCGTCCGGGAGCCGGTACAGCCGCACCACGCCCGCCATCCCGGCCAGCAGCAGCAGGACCAGATACGCCAGCCCGTTCAGCAGCCGGCCCGGCAGCGCCTCCGGCTCGGCCCGGTCGTACCAGAGCGGGTCGGCGTCCCAGTGCGGATCGTTCTCGTCCAAGACTGAACCCCCTCCGCCGCGGACACGGGCGCGGCCCCTGCGGTTCGCAATCGGTTGACCAAACGGAGGCGCCGGGCCGCGCTCACCGCTCGCCCGGCAGCGGCCGCAGCAGGGCGCCAAGCAGGAAGCCGAGCTGGCCGCAGACCAGCAGCGCCGCGCCCCGCCGCAGGCTGCCGCCCGCGCTCAGGTGGTGGATATGGAACCCGTAGGCCAGCTCGGCCGCCACCACCGGCAGGAACACCGGAAGGCCCCAGACCGAGCCGAACCGCCCGAGACCGACCCCGAGCAGCGCGTTCAGCAGAAGGCCCTTCATGACCGGCCCGCCGCATCACCCCGGGTCCCGGGATGCGCACGCCAGGACACGCCTGCGCTACTTGCTGCCGCGCTGGGCGAGCACGGCCGGGACGGTGCGCAGCATGATCGCGATGTCCCGGCGCAGGCTCCAGCGGCTGGCGTAGTCCAGGTCGAGCGCCACGCGCTCGGCGTAGCTGGTGTCGGAGCGGCCCGAGACCTGCCACAGCCCGGTGACGCCCGGCGGCACGGCAAAGCAGGTCGAGAACGCCCGGCCGTAGCGGGCGACCTCGGCCTGCACGATCGGGCGCGGGCCGACCAGGCTCATCTCGCCGCGCAGGACGTTCCACAGCTGCGGCAGCTCGTCGAGCGAGGTCTTGCGCAGCACCTGGCCGATGGCGGTGATGCGCGGATCGTCGGAGAGCTTGTGCGTGGCGGCCCACTCGGCCCGGGCGCTCGGGCTGGCGGCCAGGTGCGCGGCCAGCACGCCCTCGCCGTCCGTGACCATCGAGCGGAACTTCAGGCAGCCGAAGCTGCGCCCGTCCCGGCCGAGCCGCATGTGCCGGAAGATCGGCGCCTTGCGGTCGCCGGCCCAGACCAGCACGGCGATCAGCAGCATCAGCGGCAGCAGCAGGAACAGCGCGGTCGCCGCCACTCCGATGTCGAGCCCGCGCTTGGCCGCCCAATCCAGCCGAAGCCCACGCGCCACGAACGGCGTCTCCGGCAGAACGGCCTCAGCCACCGCCTCCGCCGCCTCGCTCACCTGACCGGCAATCTGATCGGCCACGTTCGACATCTCAACCCTATGGTGCGGCGCAGAGGCGCCCTCGGATCTCTGGGATTCAGTACGACCCTGCATGGGCTCAGCTCCTCGGTTGAGGCCAATGGCGGGTGGTTAATGATTAGTTACTTCGGGCCTTATAGACGGGCCAAAATGGGCTGACAAGCTGTCATATATTTTAATTAGCCCCCTTAAACAGGTTATCTTTGTAAAAAAACGCATATGTGGCGGGGATTAAGCCGCTACGCGCGGGGTTGTCGGGCGAACCTGACGTTCAGTAGTTGCTACGGAATCCCCGAGGCGGTCCGACCGAAACAACGGTTCGAACAACAACTTACGCAATGCTGGATTCTGCATCGCACAATCGCGCTCGGCATACCTGGCGGGTACCGGCAACGGGTCGAAACGGACGGTCCTCAGCGCATGCTGCACTGCCGCGACACCCCAAACGAACAACGGGGGGAAACCGTTGCATTTGATCGAACCGAACCGCTCGACGACCCGTCTCAGGTTGCCCACCGCAGACGGAGGAAGACCACCGTGAATGCGAACGCGGAACCAACAACTGTTTCGGTTCAAACACTTACGGCGACGTGACGCTTCGGACCCCAGGCGCCCCAGCCCGTCGCCGACCCAGAACCATGGGAACCGCAACGGCCCTCACGATGCGGCACGGCGGCACGCGGATCGCGCGGGCAGTGCCGCGAACCCGGATGCGGACTGTGCGCGATCACACCTGCTCGATGCGATAACCGGCCGACCGACATGGCCTTTCATCGGCCATATTGCGGATGCTTGCCATGCGAATACCGATTTCGGCCGGATATGCCGCTAAAACGGAGCTTTTCACATCAAAATTTTCGCGCGTTATTGCGGATTCAGAAACGAATGTCATCCTGCCGATATGAAGCTCGCGAGACCCACCATGAGTCTATCGCGCCGGCAAAGCGCCCTGTTGCAACTATTCGTGGGGCCGTTGCTCTGGATCGCTCCGGCGAAAGCCGACATGCGTATCGAGGCTGCGAAAATCACCGCCGGCGACCTCTGGGTGCTGGGCAATGCCGGTGAACCCGATGCCGAGATCACCCTGGACGGCAAGTTCTCGCAGCGTACCGATACCCGCGGTTATTTCGAGTTTCACGTGGTCTATCATCCGGCCACTTGCATCGCGACGCTGAGGACGTCCAAGCAGGCGCGCAGCATTGTGGTTGGGGAATGCGGCCAGCAGGCTCTGGGGCTCCCGGGTCCGCCCGGTCCGCGCGGCGAGGCGGGCATCAGGGGTGAGCCCGGTCCGCCGGGCGCGATGGGACCGCCCGGCACGCCGGGCGCCGACGGCCTCGTGGGCGCGCAGGGCGAGCGCGGCCCGCAGGGTCCAGAAGGTCCAGTGGGCAGTGCGGGACCCGCAGGGCCGCCGGGCCCACGCGGGCCCCAGGGGGCTCCAGGACCGACGGGGAAGGCCGCACCATCGAGTGCCGCCTACAAGGCCAAGCCGTCGCCGACCCTCACGGGTTCGGTAACGAGGTCCCGCGCGCCGCGGCCGCAGCAGGAGCCCGGACAGGGCGCCGGCGACGCCGCGCCCTCGGAGCCGGGCGCGGGCGTCGCCGCAGACGATCGCTATTGATGCGTCTCCGGCGGCCGCGTCCGAGAAAGGGCGGCGACGGTTCGTCGGCATCCCTTCGCTGCGCCGTAGACGTTCGGGGATCGGATTGGCTGCATCGGCGCATCCCGGCTCCGAGACGGCGGCCGGCCCCGGAGTTTATGGGTGCCCGTCGCGTTTCGATGGTCCCGGGGATCCGACGGGCCGCGCCCCGGCCCACCGGTTCGACGCCGGCCGTGCGGAACACCCGCACCCCCCTCGCAACAAGGCCGGTTTCGCGCGTGCGGGACCGTCTTTTCACCCGGCGCTGCGCTCTGCCGAAGCCCTCCGCCAAGGCGGTGCGCCGTGTGTCACCTTAATGCCCCAACGCGCCACATTTCGACGCCGACGCCGGGCAAGCCCGAGCCAAACCGGCGGATTTGCGCTAAGCGTGACGGTGGGGCGGGCTTGATCGGATCCCTGCGTAACGCCGTACCTTGGCCGTTTTCGTGGCGGACATCCGGACCGTTATAAAGACCGCAAGGGCTTGTTATCGTGACAATACGTCCACCAGCGAGTTGCCCCACGCTCCGAGTGATCGGCATGGCGTCCGGCCTCGCGATCCTGGCCACGAATCCGTCTCTTGCCGAGACCTTGGAGAGCGCTCTCTCCAAGGCTTACCAGGGCAATCCGTCTCTGAATGCCGGCCGCGCCGGCGTCCGAGCCATCGACGAGAACGTCGCCATCGCGCAGGCGGGCTACCGGCCGCAGGTCAATGTCGGCGCCTCGATCGGCGTACAGTATCTGCAGACCCGCAGCGGCAGCAGCGTCTCGGCGGCCGCCGGGGCGACCAGCACCGGCGCGAGCACCGCCAGCACGGGAACGACCGCTGGGGGGACGACGGGCGCGTCCGGCGCCTCCGGCCTCGGGGGCGCGAGCGCGGGCGGCACGACCGGGATCGGGGTGGGCACTGCCGCGGGCGGGCTCGGCAGCACCGGCACATCGGCCGGCGGCCTGGCCTCGAACACCGCCGGCCAGTCGGCCGGCGGCGCGACCACGACCAACGACGTGACCTCCCAGGTCGTCACATCGAACCGGACGACGCGCACCACCTATCTTCCGAGCAGCGCGAGCCTGACCGTCTCGCAGACGATCTTCAACGGCTTCCAGACCGACAACACCGTCCGCCGGGCCGAGTCCACCGTCTACAGCCAGCGCGAGACCCTGCGGTTCACCGAGATCACGGTGCTCTACAACGCCGTCCAGGCGTATATGAACGTGCTGAGCAACACGGCGACGCTGGAACTCAACCGGAACAACGTCGAGGTCCTTGAGGAGCAGCTGCGCCAGACGCGCGACCGCTTCAACGTCGGCGAGGTGACCCGCACCGACGTGGCCCAAGCAGAGGCCCGGCTCGCCGGCGCCCGCTCCCAGGTCAGCGCGGCGGAATCGACCTTGCGCACCAGCATCGGCGTCTACCGGCAGAATATCGGCGTCGAGCCGCGCCAGCTGGCGCCGGGCCGTCCCCTGGACCGGTACGTTCCGGTCAGCCTCGACGCGGCCATCGCCATCGGCTTGCGCGAGCATCCGCAGGTCGTGTCGGCGATCCACGCGGTCGACGGCGCCGAGGCCCAGGTCAAGATCCTGGAGGGCCAGCTCGCGCCGACCCTCAGCCTGCAGGGCTCGCTCAGCCAGCTCTACGACCAGAACGGACCGAACCAGAGCTTCTTCGTCGGGTTCGTGGGCGGCCGGCTCAACATCCCGATCTACGAAGGCGGCCAGACCTACGCGCAGATCCGGCAGGCCAAGGAGACGGTCGGCCAGTACCGCATCCAGGTCGATCAGGTCCGCGACCAGGTGCGGGCGCAGATCGTCGATTTCTGGGGTCGCCTCGAGGCCGCCAAGGCGCAGGTCATCGCCGCCCAGGCGCAGGTCCAGGCCAACGAGGTGGCGCTGAACGGCGTGCGTGAGGAGGCCCGCGTCGGCCAGCGCACCACCCTGGACGTGCTCAACGCGCAGCAGGAACTGCTGAATTCGCGGGTGAACCTGATCCTGGCCCAGCGCGACCGGGTGATCTTCTCCTACGGCGTGGTCCAGTCGATCGGGCAGCTCACCGCCCGCTTCACCGCCCTGCCGGTGGAGTACTACAGTGCCAAGATCCACTACGATCAGGTCAAGGATCTGTGGTTCGGCCTGCGCACCCCGGACGGACGCTGAGGTCTTTTCCCAGGGGAGTGTGGTGCAGGCGCGCTTGCCGCGACGAATTGGCATGGAATACTGTTTGACGACCGGCCCGATCGGGTCATCCTCCGAACATCCCATGCCCGAGCGCGCCTGTTGATGAGTGCAGCGAGCCCCAAGATCCCGGACTCGAAATTCCAGGATAAGGCTGCCGATAAGGCGCATGAGCCTTCGATGGAGGAGATCCTCGCCTCGATCCGAAGGATCATCGCGGACGATCAGGCGGCCAAGCCCGCCGAGATCGCGCCGGTGCCCGAAGCCGAGCCGGACAACGTGCTCGACCTCGCCGAGGTCGCCGAGCCGGTCATCCGGCCCCGCGCCGTGGCCCCGCCGGAGCCGCCCCCGGCCCCCCTCGACTTCGACGCGATCGACTTCGAGGACGAGGCGTTCGCCGAGCCGGAGCCCGAGCCCGAGCCGCCGCCCGCGCAGCCGAGCCCACAGCCGCAGCCGCAGCCGGTCTTCCAGGCGCCGCCGCGGCCGGAGCCGGAGGCCGAGACCCTGGTCTCGGCGGCGACCGACGCCAGCGTCAACGGCGCCTTCAACCTGCTGGCCCACACGGTCCTGACCCAGAACGCCCGCACGCTCGAGGACCTGGTCAAGGACATGCTCCGGCCGATGCTCAAGTCCTGGCTGGACGACAACCTCCCGGCCGTGGTCGAGCGGCTGGTCCGGGCCGAGATCGAGCGGGTCTCGCGCGGCCGCTGAGCGCGCTGCCCTCCCGCATCGGGCCTGCCCGGTGCCGGGTGCGTGTTGACGGACGCGGCCTGACGGTCGAAAGCGGGTCCAACCCTGTTGGACGAGCGCCGGCCCATACCTGCGATGATGGACAAGACCTTCGAGCCCGCCTCCGTCGAGGCGCGGATCTCAGCCGCCTGGGCGGACGCGGACGCCTTCCGCGCCGGCCGGCCCGAGCGCGCCGGAGCGCCCCCCTACTGCATCGTGATCCCGCCGCCGAACGTGACGGGCTCTCTGCATATGGGCCACGCCCTCAACAACACGCTGCAGGACGTGCTCTGCCGGTTCGAGCGGATGCGCGGCAAGGACGTGCTCTGGCAGCCCGGCACCGACCACGCCGGCATCGCCACCCAGATGGTGGTGGAGCGCCGGATGATGGAGCGCCAGGAGCCGGGCCGCCGCGAGATCGGCCGCGCCGCCTTCGTGGAGAAGGTCTGGGCCTGGAAGGCCGAATCCGGCGGCGCCATCGTCAACCAGCTGAAGCGGCTCGGCGCATCCTGTGACTGGTCGCGCGAGCGCTTCACCATGGACGAGGGCCTGAGCCGCGCCGTGCTCAAGACCTTCGTGGACCTGCACCGCCAGGGCCTGATCTACCGCGACAAGCGGCTGGTGAACTGGGATCCGAAGTTCCAGACCGCGATCTCGGACCTGGAGGTCCAGCAGATCGAGACGAAGGGCCATCTCTGGCACTTCGACTATCCGATCGTCGACGCGAGCGGGGCCGAGACCGGCGAGGTCATCACGGTCGCCACCACGCGGCCCGAGACGATGCTGGGCGATACCGGCATCGCGGTCCACCCGGAGGATGCGCGCTACACGGCGCTGGTCGGCAAGCAGGTCCGCCTGCCGCTGGTCGGCCGCCTGATCCCGATCGTCGCCGACACCTATTCCGACCCCGAGAAGGGCACCGGCGCGGTCAAAATCACGCCAGCCCACGACTTCAACGACTTTGACGTCGGCCGGCGCTGCAACCTCGGGGTGATCAACATCCTCGACCCCGAGGGCCGTATGCTGCTCGACGGCAACGCGGCGTTCCTGGCCGACACCTCTCCCGAGCCCGAGGCCCTGGCGCTGCACGGCCTCGACCGGGCGCGGGCGCGCAAGGAGGTCGTCGCCCTGATGGAGGCGCGCGGCCGCCTGCGCGCGGTCGAGCCCAACACCCATGCGGTGCCGCACGGCGACCGCTCGGGCGTGGTGATCGAGCCCTATCTCACCGATCAGTGGTACGTGAACGTCAAGCCGCTGGCCGAGCGCGCGCTCCAGGCGGTGCGTGACGGCCAGACCAAGTTCGTCCCGGAGAATTACGAAAAGACCTTCTTCCAGTGGCTCACCAACATCGAGCCATGGTGCATCTCGCGCCAGCTCTGGTGGGGCCACCAGATCCCGGTCTGGTACGATGACGCCGGCAGGATCTTCGTGGCCGAGAGCGAGGCCGAGGCCCTGGCGCTGGCCGAGGCCGAGCACGGCGGCCCCGTGGCGCTGACCCGCGACGCGGATGTCCTCGACACGTGGTTCTCCTCCGCGCTCTGGCCGTTCTCGACCCTGGGCTGGCCGGATTCGACCGCGGAATACGCCCGCTATTACCCAACCAACGCCCTGGTGACCGGCAAGGACATTCTGTTCTTCTGGGTCGCCCGGATGATGATGATGGGCCTGCACCTCACCGATCGGGCGCCGTTCGAGACGGTCTACCTGCACACGCTGGTGCGCGACGCCTCCGGCGCGAAGATGTCGAAGTCGAAGGGCAACGTCGTCGATCCCCTCGAGCTGATCGATCAGGTCGGCGCCGACGCCCTGCGCTTCACCCTGTGCGCGCTCGCCGTCCAGGGTCGCGACATCAAGCTCTCGGCCGATCGGGTCCAGGGCTACCGCAACTTCGCGACCAAGCTCTGGAACGCCGCCCGCTTCGCCGAGCTGAACGGCTGCCAGCTCGATCCCGCCTACGACCCACGGGCGATCACCGGGGCGATCAACCGCTGGGCGCTCACCGAGGCCGCGCGCGCCGTGGGTGAGGTCACGGCGGCGCTCGAAGCCTACCGGTTCAACGACGCGGCCGGCGCCGCCTACCGGTTCGTCTGGAATATATTCTGTGATTGGTACCTCGAACTCGCCAAGCCGGTGCTGCAGGGCGAGAACGTCGATCCGGCCGTCCGGGCCGAGACTCAGGCGACGGTGGCGTTCCTGATCGATCAGGTCGCCAAGCTGCTGCATCCGTTCATGCCGTTCCTCACGGAGGAACTCTGGGCGATTAAGGGCGCCGCGGTCCCCGAGCGCGGCCTCCTGGCACTTGCGGCCTGGCCAGATCTCGCAGGCCTCGCGGATGCCGACGCCGAGGCCGAAGTCGGCTTCGTGGTCGACCTCGTCAGCCAGGTGCGCTCGGCCCGCTCCGAGACCAGCGTCCCGGCCGCGGCGCAGATCCCCCTGGTGATGGTCGGGGCCTCCCTGGAGGTGCGGACCCGGGTCGAGGCCTGGCGGGACACGCTGCTGCGCCTGGCCCGGCTCTCGGAGATCACGGTCTCGGAGACGCCGCCGAAGAACGCGGTGCAGCTCCTCGTGCGCGGCAGCGTCGCGGCCCTGCCGCTCGAAGGCATCGTCGACCTCGCCGGCGAGGTCGCGCGCCTGAAGAAGGAGCAGGGCAAGGCGCAAGGGGAGATCAAGAAGGTCGACGCCAAGCTCGGCAACGCCGATTTCGTCGCCCGCGCCCCCGAGGATATCATCGAGGAGAACCGCGAGCGCCGGGAGGCCGAGTCCGCGCGGCTGGTGAAGATCGAGGAAGCGCTGGCCCGGTTGAGCGGGGGCTGATCGCTTCGCTCACAGCGAGTTCGCACCGAGCCCATTCAAGGTGTTTGCAGCAGCGGTCGGCCTATCACTGCCCCGCTTGGCCGGTGACCCATGGGTCTTTGCAAAGGCCGTTCTGAAAACAGCTTCGTCATCCCGGGGCCGCGAAGCGGAGCATGGGATCCAGAACCATTATCGGATTGGTGGCTTGCGCCGTCCGCGGCTCTGGATCCCGGGCTCGCCTACGGCGCCCCGGGGAAGACAGGGTAGCAGCTGAAGCGTCTGCGGAAACTCGGAATCTCTGGAGGGAGGATGCCCCTCTCCGACCCGGTTCTATCCTTCCGTGCCGCCGTCGCGGCTGTTACCCTGGTGAGAGATCGGCGCATGCCGTCGAACCTGGCCTGTGCGGTCCGAAACGCTCGATCCCATTGTCAAAGCTCCTCGCGGACAGACCAATCCAAAAACCTCAAACGGACTGCGTGCACTGCCAGCGGCCGTGTCCTTCGGGAACCCGCGGCATCTCGACAACGAACCAACGAGCAGCGGTCGAGCGCGGTTCGGCATGGAAAACGACATCATATGATGCCAAAATCGATGCTTCGCTGGGGAGAACGTGATGCGGACGACGATCAACCTAGACGATGATTTGCTTGCTAAGGCGCAGCACTACACAGGCATCACGGAGAAGTCGGAACTCGTCCGTGAGGCCCTGCGCGCGCTGGTTCAGCGTGAGGCGTCCCGGCGCATGATCCTGCTTGGGGGGAGCGATTCGAACGCCCAGGCCGGGACGCGCCGACGCTCCGAACCGTGATCATTATCGATACGAACATCTGGATCGATCACCTCGCGGCGACGGATCCATCCGTCACCGCGATCCTGACCGACATGAGCCAGCGTGTTCATCCCTTCGTCATCGGCGAACTGGCGCTGGGCAGCATCCGCGACCGCGAACGCGTCATCGCGACCCTGGAAGACATGCCGCCGGCCGACGTCGCGGCCCACGATGAAGTCATGCTCCTGATCGCGAAGCACGCGTTGCACGGCCTCGGCATCGGCTATGTGGACGCACATCTCCTGGCATCGGCGAAGCTGATGCCGGGCTCCCGAATATGGACACGCGACAGACGCCTGGCCGCGGTGAGCGAACGGCTCGGGGTGTCGTACCGAGCGGTCCAGTAGGGCGGCAAGCCCGGCGAGGCGTTTTCAGCGACGGGTACCGAGGGGACCCGCGAACGGGTTGGGCGCGCTCACGCTGCCATACGAATCGCTGCTCGCGCTGCCGAAACCGTCGCCCGTCGGGCCGCGCGGGTGGGTGGAATAGTCGGGCGGCACGTAGATCCCGGCCCGGTTCCGATAGCCCGGCTTCAGGTTGTCCAGTTTTCCGTCAGCAACGCCGTCCTCGTAGCGCCGCGTATCGACCGCCTCCATGGAATGGGACGTCGCTCGCGCGGGCTTCAGCTTGGTCCGATCGCCGACAGCCGGCTTTTCGTTGAAATAGTTCCGATAATCCGAGTACCCATCAGCTGCCATAGCGGCGGTTACCGAACCCAACAGCAGGACCACAGCAAACATCGCCTTCATCACCCGATCCTCACGCATCTCACGCGACACCAGCCGGCAGAGCCAAAGGTTGTAGCCGCCTGCCGGAATCGATCGGACTGTAGCGCGACATCCCGAGCGCGCGGTGACACGTGGCACACGCGGCGGATTTCGCCCCGAGCCGCCCCCAAACACAGCTCCGCCAGGCTACCGTCCGAGAGCCGGCCATGGCCGCCTCGGCCCGGATCGGCGCACATGTCCAAACCGTAATTTGACCGCCACGCGGGGGTCAGGCGCCGCCCGTTAGACCGATCGCATCGAACGCCGCGTCCCCCGGCGTCGCCCCGATCCGTTTCAAGAGGTTGCGATTCCCATGACCGAGACCTGTCCCCAAAGCTCGCTGTCCGGCCGGACCTCGCGCCGCGCTCTCGCCTCGGTGGCTGCTGCCGCGCTGATCGCCGGCGGAGCCCTCGGCACCACCCTGCCCTCCGTGACCCCCGCCTACGCCCAGGCCCTGCCCAAGACCCCGATCGAGGCTCCGGAGCACCCGCCCGGCTCGTTCGCCGGCATCGTCAACAAGGTGAAGCCGGGCGTCGTCTCGGTGAAGGTCAAGCTCGACGACTCGGCGCCGGGCGAGGATGAGGATGGCCCCGGCCAGGGCCGCAACCTCCAGAACGTGCCGCCGCAGCTGCGCGAGTTCTTCCGTCGCTTCGGCCAGAACGGTCCGGGCGGCCAGCCCCAGCCGCAGCAGCGCCAGGGCTCCCGCGGCGCGGTCGGCTCCGGCTTCATCATCTCGGCCGACGGCTACGTGGTGACCAACAACCACGTGGTCGACCACGCCAAGACCGTGCAGGTGACCCTCGACGACGGCCGCACCCTCGACGCGAAGGTGATCGGCAAGGATGCCAAGACCGATGTCGCGCTCCTGAAGATCAATGAGGGCTCGAACTTCCCCTACGTCCAGTTCGGCAAGACCGCCCCGCAGGTCGGCGACTGGGTGGTGGCGATCGGCAACCCGTTCGGCCTCGGCGGCACCGTCACGGCCGGCATCGTCTCGGCCCGCGGCCGCGACATCGGCGCCGGCCCGTACGACGACTTCCTGCAGATCGATGCCCCGATCAACAAGGGCAATTCCGGCGGCCCGACCTTCAACGTCAACGGTGAGGTGGTCGGCGTGAACACCGCCATCGCGTCCCCGTCGGGCGGCAGCGTCGGCCTGGCCTTCGCGATCCCGGCCGAGACCGTGCAAGCGGTGGTCGATCAGCTTCGCACCGACGGCAAGGTCGCCCGCGGCTACCTGGGCGTGCAGATCCAGCCGGTGACGCAGGACATCGCCGACGGCCTCGGCCTCGACAAGGCGAAGGGCGCCCTGGTGGACCACGCCGAGAACGGCACCCCGGCGGCCCAGGCCGGGCTGAAGGCCGGCGACGTGATCGAGAAGGTCAACGGCGACACGGTGGACAGCGCCCGGGAGCTCTCACGCCGGATCGCCGGCATGAAGCCCGGCGCCAAGGTCGAGCTGAGCTATCTCCGGGGCGGCAAGACCGACACCGCGACGGTGACGCTGGGCGCCATGCCCACCGACGGCACCAAGGTCGCCACCCGCGACGACGATTCGGGCAACGGCCAGCCGCGGCTCGGCCTGAACCTCGCGCCGGCCGCCGATGTCGGCCTGTCCGAGCAGGGCGTCGCCGTGGTGCAGGTCGATCCCGACGGTCCGGCCGCCGCTAAGGGCATCGAGGCCGGCGACGTGATCCTGGACGTAGGTGGCCAGAGCGTCACCCGCCCCTCCGACGTCGCCGCGCAGATCCGCACGGCGGAGTCGAGCGGCCGCAAGGCGGTGCTGATGCGGGTGAAGAGCAGCAAGGGCCAGACCCGCTTCGTGGCGGTGTCCCTGAGCAAGAAGGCCGGCTAACGCCGATTCAGACCGGGCGCGGGGATTTTTCCCCCGCGCCGCCTCGTGTTTCCTCCCACCTGACGCTGGCCGAATAAGCCGGCGTCTTTTTCTGTTCTGGCATCGGGTTCGATGCGCCACCGGATGTCTCCCGGGGCATGGGTGCAGCACCGAGCAATCGCGGACCTGTCAGTCGGACACCGAATGAGGCGGCACCGGAATCCCGAGCCCCGGTCCCAACCGCGTGCGGCACTTGCCGAGGGCCGCAAAGGCCGCGTTCGAATCACGGGCCAACCGCATCAGGTCGCCAATCCTGGCCCGTCCCCGGGCAAAAGCAAAAAAGACCGCGGCGATGTCGGGCTCGCCGTCCGGGGTGAGCGCTTGGGCCGCGAAGGCCGGGAGCGCCTGGTGGGCGGGATCGCAGATCACCCGCAGGGCCGCGAAGGGCAGGCCGTGGCGGCCCGCGAAGGCGGCGGCGACGTGGGATTCCATGTCGACGGCGGCGGCGCCGGTCAGGGCGCGCAGGTCCGCCTTGCCGTCGACCCCGAGTACGGCGGTGTCGACACCGGCGAGGTCGGCCGGGATGACCCGGGGGCCGATGCCTGCCAGGGCGTTGAGCAGCGTGGCTGAGAGGTCGAGGTCGGCGGCGCGCCGGCCTTCCTCGCCGATGACCCCGGTACCCACCACCACGTCGCCGGGCTTCAGGGACGGGTCGAGGCCGCCCGCGATACCGAAGCTGATCACCGCGCGGCAGCCCGGTTGCGGACGCGCGTCGAGGAGCTGACGCAAGCGGTGCGGGTTGCCGCCGGCTCCGACCGCCTCGACCCCCTCTCCGGCCGCAAGACGGCGCTCGCGGGCGAGACCGGTGACGGCGAGGACGGGCGCGGCAGGATCGATCATCGCGCGCTGGTGGACCAGTCCGGCGAGCTCCGCAAGGAGCCGCGAACGCCGAGGGGCCGGCGCCGCGGGATCGTCGTCGGAGGAAGCCACGTGCGGGATACCGGGGTTCGCGGGCGGAAGGAGTCTTGCGATCCGCTCCGGCGTCGTCCCGAACGGTGGCGCCGGCCCGAGGGTCGGCGCCGGAAGCGTCACATGCCGAACTGGACGCGCCGGCTGTTGGTGCGCTTCAGGTTGCGGAACCGCGCCATCGCCCAGAGCGGGAAGAACTTCGGGTAGCCATGGTACCGCAGGTAGAACACCCGCGGGAAGCCCGTGGCGGTGTAGCGCTCCTCGTTCCAGAACCCGTCCGCGCCCTGCGTGCGGGTCAGGAAGTTGATGCCGCGGGTCACCGCCGGGTCGTCGACCGCACCGGCCGCCATCAGGGCCAGAAGCGCCCAGGCGGTCTGCGAAGCCGTGGACGAGCCCGCCTCGAAGGCCGGATCGATCTTGTAGGATGAGGCGTCCTCGCCCCAGCCGCCATCCGGGTTCTGAATCCGGATCAGCCACGACACCGAGCGCTGGATCCGCGGATCGGCGGAATCGACCCCCGCGGCGTTCAGGGCGCACAGCACCGACCAGGTGCCGTAGATGAAGTTCATGCCCCAGCGGCCGTACCAGGAGCCATCCTCCTCCTGGTCGTTGAGCAGATAATTCACGCCGCGGTCGAGCGCCCGGGAGGTCTCCCGGGTCTCGCCGAGCTGCGCCAGCATCCCGACGACGCGGGCGGTGACGTCCGCGGTCGGCGGGTCGAGCAGCGCGCCGTGGTCCGAGAACGGGATGTGGTTGAGGTACATGTGGTTGTTGTCGGCGTCGAACGCCGCCCAGCCACCGTCCTCCGACTGCAGGCCCTCGACCCATTCGCGGGCGCGGGCGATCGAGGCCTTGTAGTCCGGCATGCCGGCGACCAGCCCATGCTGGTGCATCGCCCGGTCCATGGCCATCACCACCACGGCGGTGTCGTCGAGATCGGGGTAATGCGCGTTGGCGTACTGGAACGCCCAGCCGCCGGGGCGGACCTTCGGCTTGCGCGCCGCCCAGTCGCCGACGATGTCGAGCACCTGGCGGGGCTTCAGCCAGTCGAGCCCGGCGCGGGCCTGCGCCTCGGCCTCGGGGCTGCCGGCCTCCAGCAGGGCGTGGGCGGCCAGCGCCGTATCCCAGACCGGGGAGACGCAGGGCTGGACGTAGGCCTCGTCGGCCTTCTCGACCACCAGCTTCTCGATGGCGTCGCAGGCGACCCGGACCTGCGGGTGATCGGGCCGGTAGCCCATCACCTCGTACATCAGCACCGAGTTGACCATGGCGGGGAAGATCGCCCCCAGGCCATCCTCGCCGTTTAGGCGTTCGCTGACCCAGGCGCGAGCCTTCTCCATGGCGCGCTGCCGGCTCTTGCGCGGCAGGCGGTCCTCGACCAGCTGCAGCATCCGGTCGATGAAGCCGAAGATCGGCGTCCACGGCCAGGTCGCGTGCGGGGAGCCCGGCCAGGTGCGGACGCTCTCGGGCGGCGTGATGAACAGCTCCTGGACGCTGATCCCGCGCGGGTTGCGGGCGCGCGGCTTGGTTGCCTGGAGCACGAACAGCGGCACCACGGTGGTGCGGGCCCAGTAGCTGATCTTGTCGAGGTGGAACGGGAACCACTTCGGCAGGAACATCACCTCCACGGGCATCACCGGCACGGCGCGCCAGGGCACCTCGCCGTAGAGCGCCAGCATGAAGCGGGTGAAGACGTTGGCGTTGGCCGCGCCGCCGCGCGACAGGATCGCCTCGCGGGCCCGGCGCATGTACGGCGCCTCGATGTCCTCGCCGATCATCTTGAGGGCGAAATAGGCCTTGACCGTGCAGCTCATGTCGAACGGCCCCTCGTGGACGAGGGCCCAGCCGCCGTGCCGGCCTTGGGTGCGGCGCAGGTAGTTGCCGATCTTGGCCTCGAGGCCTTCGGGCACGGGCGTGCCGCGGAAGTGGTGGAACAGGACGTATTCGGACGGAATCGTGGCATCCGCCTCGAGCTCGAAGCAGATATGCCCGTCATCGTGCGCCAGGTTGATCAGCGCGCGCGTCGCCTGCGCCACGCCGCGCTCGACGTCGTCGAGCGAGATCCCCTGGGTCTTCGAGCGCTGAAGCGGCTCGACCTTGCTTACGGCCTCTCTCATGGTCCTCGCCTCGAACGGCCGCTGCGTTGCGGCCGCCATGCCTCAAGCGGCGCCCAATGCGCCCGATACCGGCGCGCGTAACCCGCCGCGCACGGACGATCCGTGATGCAGCGCACGCGCGGCCGTCTTGCCCGAGCGGATCGCTCCCTCGATCGTCGATGGCAGACCGGTGGCGGTCCAATCGCCTGCCAGGACGAGATTCTCGTAGGCGGTTTC
Organism: Methylobacterium sp. AC315; assembly: GCF_979253755.1. NCBI lineage: Bacteria > Pseudomonadati > Pseudomonadota > Alphaproteobacteria > Hyphomicrobiales > Methylobacteriaceae > Methylobacterium > Methylobacterium sp. AC315. The sequence continues at coordinate 5,112 of NZ_CEEDEA010000003.1, read as the reverse complement.
GGCCCCCGAGCGACGCGCGGCCTCGGCCGGCGTCGCCGCGAAGGTCGCACGCTTCTCCTTTACGATCTGCCAGCTGGGCAGTTCCGGGGCAAGACTGCACAACTGTGCGATCTCACCCCAGATCTGGCGGGCGAGGTCTTCCCGGGGCACGTCGAGCAGCCGATCGGCACCGCTAATCGTGACCGAGTACCGGTCAGGATAGGCGAAAAGCCACTCCGTCAGGGAGTTTACGACGCCGAGGACCAGCGGGCTGCCGGTCCTCGGCGCAAGTGCGAAGTGCGCATTCACGATAGATCGGAATTCCACCGGGGCGAGGAGACCCGGCAACACTTCGCGGGCTACCCAGGGCGGCAGGGCGAGCACGATGCCATCGTCGGGGCCGATCGCCTCCGGGCCGTCGGAAAACAGCAGCTGCCCGATTCGGCCGTCGGCGCCATCGAGGCCGCGCAGGCGCCGGCCGACGCGGATCTCGCAGCCGCGGGCGCTCAGGTAGCGCAGGGCCGGGTCCGCGAAGGCGTAGGACAGGCCCTCCACCGCCACCAGCGGGCGGCAGGCCTTGCCGCCGGCGCCGAGGGTCTCGCGCAGGATCCGGGCGGCCAACCCGACATCGCTGTCCCGGGGCTCGGTGTTGAGCGCGGCCAGCAGGACCGGATGCCAGAGCCGGGCGTAGAGGTCGCCCTCGCACGCCATGCTGTCGCCGATCGTGCCCCCGGCGCCCTCGGGCTTGCCCGAGGCGGCGCGCAGGATCCCGAGCGGGGCGAGGTAATCCCGGGCGCGGGTGCCGGGCACGCGGCGGGACGGGCTCATCACCCACCAGGGCAGCCGCCCGGCATTCGGGCGCAGGCACCAGCGTTCGCCGGTCTTCAGGTCGGCGAAATCGAAGGCCGCCTCGTCGGGCCCGGTGAGCGCGTCGGCGGGGGCGCCGACGGTCTTGAGGAAGCCCAGGGCGTCGGCGTTGCCAGACAGCAGCAGGTGGTTGCCGTTGTCGATCGTCAGGCCCAGGGCCGGGTCGTAATAGGAGCGGCAGCGCCCGCCGGCCTGCTTGGCGGCCTCGTGCAGCACCACCCGGGCACCGGTCTCGGCCAGCGCGACGGCGGCGGAGAGGCCGGCCAGCCCGGCCCCGACGACGTGGACGATTCCCATCAGACCAAACCGTGCCGGAGGACGACGGCGAGCAGCGCCAGCTTGCCGGGCTTGACCCGGGCGCGGGGCATCGCCCAGCCGCGTTCGAGCACCGCCTTCAGGTAGAGGTGATAGGCGGCGGCCATCAGCCGGGCGGCCTTGGTCGCCTTGCGGGGGCTGCGCCGGATGATCTCCCAGGTCGCCTGGTAATGATCCTCGGCCTCGCGTGCGAGCGAGATGCACACCTCGCCGATGCGCGGATGGCCGACCGCCTGCGCCGGGGTGGGATCGGCCAGCCCGATGGCGGCCAGCTTCTCGCGGGGCAGGTAGAGGCGGCCGCGCTCGGCATCCTCGTCGATGTCCCGGAGGATGTTGGTGAGCTGGAGCGCCCGGCCCTGGTGCCAGGCGAGCCGGATGCCGTCCGCCTCCGGCATGCCGAAGATCCGCACGGACAGGCGGCCGACCGCGCTCGCGACCCGGTCGCAATAGAGGTCGAGGGTCTCGGCATCGGGGGCCACGATGTCCGCGACGGCATCCATGGCCATGCCGTCGATCACCGCCTGGAAATCCTCGCGCTTCAGGTCGTAGCGGCGCACCGGCTCGACGAGGTCGCGCACCCGCGCGGCCGGACGGCCGGCATAGAGGGCGTCGATGTCGGCGCGCCAGCGGTCGAGCTCGACCTGCCGCACAGCCCGTGTCCCGCCATCGTCGGCGACGTCGTCGACGGAGCGGCAGAAGGCGTAGACGGCGTACATCGCCTCGCGCCGCTCCTTCGGGAGCAGGCGCATGGCGGTATAGAACGACGAGCCGGCGGCCGGCAGGGCCGGGGCGGCCGCGTCCTGATCGGTGATGGGGGTCGCGGTGGCACTCACGAGCGGATTCCCTGAGCCGCGCCCCGCACGATCCGGCCCCGGAAGGGCCGGCGCGCCAGGGTGGCGGCGACGCCGCCGAGCGCGGTGAGGGCGAAGGCGGCCTTGCCGTGATGGACTTTGTCCGAGAGCGGATCGCGCGTGGTCAGACCCTTGGCGAGCACCACGGCGAGCCGATGGATCGCGGCGATCTCCAGGGAGAGCCGCAGGTCGTCGATCAGGTCCGGCAGGGCCGAGCCCTCGTCGAGGAGGTCGAGGCAGCGTTGCGCCAGCTCGGCGATCACCGCCCGGAGCTGCGGGGTCGCCTTCGGGGCGCCCAGCATCGCCACGGTCGCACCGTGCCGGTCGAGGGCATCCTGCGGGATGTAGACCCGGTCGAGCCCGGTGAAATCCTTGCCGCAATCCTGGAGGTGATTGATGATCTGGAGCGCCGCGCAGATCGCGTCGGAGGCCTTATAGACCCGGGCCGGATCCTCGCCGTGGACGTCGAGCACGAAGCGCCCGACCGGCATCGCCGAGTAGCGGCAGTAATGGATCAGCTCGTCCCAGTTCGCCGTACGGTTCTTGCGCGCGTCCATCCGGAACGCGTCGAGCAGTTCGAGCGCGTGGCGGGGCGGCAGGCCGCGGGCGGCCAGCTCGCGCTTGAGCGGCTCGGCCTCCGGGTCGGAGGGGCCGGCACCGGTGAGCGCGTCGGCCAGCTGGTCGAGCAGCGCGAGCTTGCGCTCGGACGCGAGGTCCGCGTGGTCGGCCACGTCGTCGCCGGCGCGGACGAAGTTGTAGAACGCCAGGATCGCCCCGCGGTGGCGCGGATGGATCAGGTGCGAGGCGACCGGGAAGTTCTCGTCGCGGTGCCCCTTGCCGGAGCGCGCCGCGGTCGCGGTGTCGAGCTTGCTCATCCGAGATACCCGGCCTGGCGGAACCACGCGATCGCGTCGGACAAGCCCTCGCGATAGGGCCGCGCGGTGTAGCCGAGTTCCTGGCGCGCCTTCCGGTCCGAAAAGAACATCCGATAGCGGGACATGCGGATGCCGTCGATCGTGGCGAACGGCTGGCGGCCGGTGACCCGGGCGGCGAGCTGGGCGAAGAACGCCACCGGGTAGACGGCGGCCCGCGGCAGGCTCACGGTCGGGGGCTTGCGCCCGACCATGCCGGCGATGTCGGCCAGCATCTGCGACAGGAACACGTCCTCGCCGCCGAGGATGTAGCGCTCGCCGATCCGGCCCCGGCGCAGAGCCAGCAGGTGGCCGTGGGCCACGTCGTCGACATGGGCGAGGTTGAGCCCGGTATCCACGAAGGCCGGCATCTTGCCCAGCGCCGCTTCCTGGATGATCCGGCCGGTGGGCGTCGGCTTCACGTCCCGGGGGCCGATCGGCGTCGACGGGTTGACGATCACCGCCTGCAGCCCGTCCCGGGCGATCATCTCCTCGACCACGCGCTCGGCCACGACCTTGCTGCGCTTGTAGGCGCCGATGGCGGTCTCGGGCGTCAGCGGCATGGTCTCGTCGGAGGGCGTGACCCCGTCGGCCGGCGGCTTGATGGTGGCGACGCTCGACGTGTAGACCACCCGCTCCACGCCTGCATCGAGGGCCGCGCGCATCATCAGGCGGGTGCCGTCGCGGTTGGTGCGGACGATCTCCTCCATATCCGGCGCCCAGAGCCGGTAATCGGCCGCGGCGTGGATCAGGTAGCGCTGGCCGCGCAGGGCGGCGGCCACGGCCGCCGGGTCGCGCATGTCGCCTTCGGCGATCTCGACATCGGTCCAGGTCAGGTTCCGGCGCGGGCTCGTGGCGCGCACGAGGATGCGCACCGGGAAGCCGGCCCGGCGGAACACGTCGACCAGGGCTGAACCGAGGAACCCGCTCGCGCCGGTGATCAGCACGGGGCCGACCTCGGACGGGCCGGAGGAAGTGGCCTCTACCATCGCGTGTCTAAAGCGTTGCGGGATGCCGGCGCGGGCGGGGAACCCCGCCGCGCCGCGCTTGTGTCATCGAACCGCCCGGGCGGCAAGCGAAGGGCGGACCCGGCTCGCCCGGAGTCGCTCCGCGGAGCCGGTCGTGCGGGATCCCGTGTCGCAGTCCGCTGGCGCTGCATGCGCCCGGGACGGGGCGCCGCGTCCGACCCGGCACCGCCCCTCCCCCGGACAGGTGGCGCGCAGCGGGACCGGATCCGGGCCCCAGCCGGGGAATCGCCGCGACGCGGCACGCCGAGGTCAGGCCAGGCGCAGGCGCGAGCGGCCTTCCTTGCGTTCCGGCAAGGTCGCGAGCGCGGTTTTGACGATGGTTGCGGCGTCGAGGCCGGCCTCGGCGTACATCTTCTCCGGGCTGTCGTGGTCCTGGTACAGGTCCGGCAGCGTCAGGGTGCGCACCCGGACGCGCCCCGCATCCAGGGCGCCCCGCTCCGTCAGCAGGTGCAGCACCATCGCCCCGAACCCGCCGCGCGAGCCCTCCTCGATCGTGATCAGCACCTCGTGGCTCTGCGCCAGGTCCAGGATCAGCGCCTCGTCCAGCGGCTTGGCAAAGCGCGCATCGGCCACCGTCACCGCCACGCCCTGCTCCGCCAGCGTGTCGGCCGCCTTCAGCGCCTCGGACAGCCGCGTGCCCAGCGACAGGATCGCCACCCGCGCCTCCGGGTCCTGGCGCACCATCCGGCCCTTGCCGATCGCCAGCGCCTCGCCCCGCTCCGGCAGCTCCACGCCGACGCCCTCGCCGCGCGGGTAGCGCAGCGCGATCGGGCCGCTGTCATGGGCGTGCGCGGTCGCCACCATGTGCACCAGCTCGGCCTCGTCGGAGGCCGCCATCACGGTCATGTTCGGCAGGCAGCACAGGTACGCCAGGTCGAACGCGCCGGCATGGGTCGCCCCGTCCGCGCCGACCAGACCGGCCCGGTCCAGGCAGAACCGCACGGGCAGGTTCTGCAGCGCCACGTCGTGCACGACCTGGTCGTAGGCCCGCTGCAGGAACGTCGAGTAGATCGCCACGAACGGCCGGTAGCCCTCCGTCGCCAGCCCGCCCGCGAACGTCACCGCGTGCTGCTCGGCGATGCCGACGTCGAAGGTCTTGTCCGGGTGCGCCTTGCCGAACAGGTCGATGCCGGTGCCGCCCGGCATCGCCGCCGTGATCGC